>JAZQKZ010000054.1:0-31118 GCA_045542415.1 Clostridia bacterium | reverse complement strand
GTGCAATTTTACAGATGTTAAGTCTGACAGCTATTACTACAAAGCCGTTTTATGGGCAGTAGAACAAGGAATAACAGGCGGAACAAGTGCTACCACCTTCAGTCCTGATGACTCGTGCACAAGAGGTCAGGTTGTTACTTTCCTTTATCGTTTTATAAATAAACAATAGTTAAAACTGCCCTGTATCACTTTGCTGTACGGGGCAGTATGCTTTTGGGAGGGTAGAAAATGTCAAGAATGATATTAAGCTTAATTTTACTTATGACAATGGGATTTAGCGGATGTGGATTACCTCGGCGAAATACAGATGATATTGATGGTGGTGTTGTAACACGCAATTCAGGCGATGATTCACCAAAGGTTATTGAATCAACTGAAATTATAAGCTATGATTCCGAGTTTTTGTTTATATCTTCATTTTTTGATGAAGAAAGCGAGCTTGCAGGCAAGGTTTATAAGTTGAGCGCTGTGTTGGAAGATGATACAGTAAAAGCAAAATTTGATTGGCACGATCGAGCCGGAAACGGAGATAAATATGAGTTTCAAACAGACTCCTCTTTTATGACAAAACTTCAGGATGTTGTATCAAAATATGATTTAGCAAAGCATAACGGATATACGCACCATGTATCAGGACTTCCTGATATGTATGGTGAGCAGATTGATATAAAATACGCTTCTGGTGAATCTATATATGCTCATGATAACCAAGACGGTTTCCTTCAAATGGAAGCTATGGTAGAGTTGATAGAGTTATTTAATAAATAATAAGTTATTCGCAAGTAAAGCCTTTATGTGTTGTTTGCACTAAAGGCTTTATTCGTTGTTAAAAATATGCACCTATTGACGAGTATTTTTAAATATGATAAAATATTTTTAGAAATTAGGAACATTTTATATTTACTTATGTCGTTATAATATGCAAGGGATGTTTAATTCTAAAAAAGGAGGTGCTAAAATGCAGAAAAATGAAATGAGAGCTGCCTTGCCCGGTATTTCTGTGCAGCGGAAAGACGGAACAATCGCTCATTACAGAAACAGCGAATATATTCCACTCTTCTATATTATACCAAAAGAAGTGGTTGAATATTTTGGTAAAAGTTTTTTAGATATCCCCCGTGAACCATACGCCCTATTCAATTACAAAGACATTAAAGCAAAAATCGAAAGCGACTTGTTTCTCGATTTCATTTCTAATGTAACAGAATTTATGGTGTGGACTTTTATGGATCGCGGGAAAAGCAGTTATGTGTATTCCGGATATGAACCTGCATGGATATTCTCACACAGTATAGCTGTTTGGATAAAAGGCTTTATGGATTACAACGGACTTGTTTCAGCTAAGCTTTTATATCAATGGTGTAAAATGGTGCCAAACTATACTTGCCCATATATTTCACTAGATAAATTAGACCTTGCGCTTAACAATGTTGTTCCAAAGGTTATGGAGCAATATAATATGAAAGCAATATTGGATGTTGCAAAAGAATATCGCTGTTTCGAAGACTACAATTGTTGTGACAGTAATCAGAAAACCGACTTTTTCCGTAAATGGTATCACAACAGAACAAAGCATCCACAAATTTCGTTAGACGGATATATGGATGAATACAAAAAGAACCACAACGGACAAGGTTGGAATCCTGAAGATCCAAACCAAAGCACAGAGGATGATGTAATATCGGAGGTGATGATAAAACAATTTATGGATAGCTTATCAGAAAAAGACAGAAAAATACTTAAAATGAGATTGGAGGGATACACGCAAGAAGAAATTGCAGACGAGCTTGGTTATAAAAACCACAGCGGAGTTCAAAAACGAATAACAAAGATAGGCTTAGCTTATCAGGAATTCACCAAAGTTGATTTAGGCTTTGATGAAGAAAACTAATACATCTATTGATTGAAAATCGGTAGGTGTATTTTTTATGCTCAAAATTAAATTTACAGGAGGATTTTACTATGAAATTTTACAAACATCTAACTATTATCGGTGTTGACCACGGATACGGCAACATCAAAACAGCAAATCACATTTTCAAAAGCGGCGTAATCAAATGCAACGAAAAACCGTATTTTGATAAGAACTTGCTTACCTACAACGGAGAGTATTACTTAATCGGTGAAGGACACAAGGAGTTCGTTGCAGATAAGTTCATAGACTTTGACTATTATGTATTAACCCTTGCCGCTATTGCAACCGAACTCCGTCAGAGAGGAACTACACAAGCGGTAGTTCATATTGCTGCAGGCTTGCCCCTTACTTGGATAGGTCAGCAGATGGAAAGCTTCAAAGAATACCTTTTGCAAAATAAAACCGTTGACTTTAAATTCAAAGGCGTTGATTATCACATTACCATTGCAGGAGCTGATGTTTTTCCCCAAGGCTATTCCGCTATTGCAAGCCGTGTTTCTGAGTTTTCGGGAATGAATATGCTTGCCGATATTGGTAACGGCACTATGAACATTATGAATATCAACAACGGCAATCCCGATATTCAAAACTGTTTTACCGAAAAGTTTGGTACATACCAATGCACTCTCAAAATTAAAGAAAATATGATGAAAAAACATCATGCTAACATTGATGAAGATATTATCACAGAATTTCTTTGCACCGGAACCGCTGATGTTTTGGAAGATTATCTTGTAACTATGAGAGAAACTGCCAAAGAATATGTATCAGAAATTTTCCGCAGGCTTCGTGAACACAACTATAACCCAAACCTCATGAAATTGTACATTGTAGGTGGCGGTGGTTGTTTGGTTAAAAACTTTACCAACTTTGAAAAAAACCGTGTATATATCAATGATGACATTTGTGCAACGGCAAAAGGTTATGAATATTTAGCAGACCTTATATTAAGAAGTCGGGGTGATAATAAATGAATATTGAAAGATTGGGTATCAGGTTTAATCTTGACAAAGAAAAAGATCGGATGGCTTTTGAGTTTCTGCAAGGATATGATAAGGAATGGTATAAATCGCTAAACAAGTTCCTTATAGAAATCATTTCCGAGTATGCAGAA
Source organism: Clostridia bacterium (assembly GCA_045542415.1). Taxonomy (GTDB): domain Bacteria; phylum Bacillota; class Clostridia; order UBA1381; family UBA1381; genus UMGS1958. The sequence goes on along the minus strand of JAZQKZ010000054.1, from coordinate 28,089 downwards.
AACTATAACATCGAGAAAGAACAAAGCGACTTTCTTGAACGGGTTATATCAACAATACGACAGGAGCTAAAATCAAACGCAAGCCTAACTCTTGCAAGCCTTTTCAGTCAACCGCAACCGAGTGTGCAACAAGCGGTTATTGAGGAAAGTAAACCTGATGAAAATGCCGCAACCTCATTGGATTTCATAAATGGACTGTGTGGCAAATAAAACATATTTTTAACGATACAAATTGCGTATTAACAACAAGAACATATATAAAATAGCAACACAAAATCTTCTCTTTTGGGGATTTTTCAATGTGTTGCTATTTTTATATACAAAGAAGCATCATAAATTCAAAGGTGATGTTAAAACCAAATCATATTTAACATAAGGAGGAAACAATTATGGCATTATCAAGAAATCAGTTTGCAAGGTCAGACTTTAGCAGAGAGGGTTACACATTAAATGAGGTTGAAGGAACATTCACCGGAACGCTTATGTGTAGCGTATGGGGCAGAAAATGCAACATTATCTGCTATGTAGAATTGGACGATGGCAGAAAAATCATTTGCACCGCCTTCCAACAGCAAGACAATTACTTGGGATTGGAAGATTACAAGGTCGGAGAACGACTTGAAGTAACCTACCAAAGGAACAAAAGAGGTAACAATAAGCTTATTGCAGTAAAACGAACAGAATAACTGTCCGGTACTGTAATAACGAGCAGGGAACTTGTGTACCACAAATTCCGAAAAAAGGCGGGACTTCCTTACGGAAATCCTGCCTTTACCCTTTGGGGAGTTCCCCAATCCCCCTAAAAATTTATGTCAGGAGTGATAATTTTGAAGGAGAGAAAAGTACAGTTGAAATTCAGAATAACCGAAAAAGAAAAGATTCGCATAGAAAACAAAGCCAAGAAATGTGGCTTGTCGGTTTCTGAATATTTGAGAAAGAGAGCTTTGGGATATTCTCCCAAGGCTCTTTTGCCTGAAAGCTTTTATGAATTTACAGAAAAGATTGGCGTTTTGTATGAAGCCCTCGGAACTCTGAACAGTACCGAACTTCAAGCAGAGGTGTTAAAGCTTATTGATGATGTTTATGGAAAGCTTTTAACAACGGATATAAGTAATAAAGAAAGCGAGGTGGATGACTAAATGGCAACCATGGGATTTTGGCCTGTCAAAGGCTCATTAAAAGATGTTGTAAAATATGCAGAAAACCCAGACAAGACCACTAACCCGAAATATCTTGATGATGACTTAGCTTCGGCTCTTAAATATGTAACTAACGATGATAAGACCGATAAGCAGTTATTTGTGGGAGCTATCAACTGCCCTCCCGTAAGAGCGTATGAGCAGATGATGGCGACAAAACGCCGCTATGGAAAAGCGGGCGGCAATGTAGCATATCATGGGTATCAGAGCTTTAAGTCAGGAGAGGTTACTCCCGAAGAAGCATTTGAGATTGGTATGAAAACCGCACGGCGTATGTGGGGCAAAGATTATGAGATTGTAGTTACAACGCATTTGAACACAGATAATCTCCATAATCACTTTGTCATAAATTCCGTATCATTTAAAACGGGGCTTAAATTTGAAAACCATATTTCAGACCATAAGCTACTTAGGGAAATATCCGATGAGATATGTAAGGAATATGGCAAGTCGGTTCTTGAAAATGCAGATTTTTATAACGGTGACAGAAACGCATATTGGGTACATAAGAAAGGTGGTAAAACTCGCAGAGATATTCTCCGTGAGGATGTTGACGATGCAATAAATAATTCTGCAAACTTTATGGAATTTGTCAATCTAATGAAAAATAAAGGCTATGAATTTTCAAGGTCAGATTTAACAGACCATCCTTCCGTTAAAGCACCAACTTGGGAAAGAGCTATACGATTTGATAAATTGGGTGACAATTACAAAAAGAGCAAAATCATAGAAAGAATTGCCCAAACAGGCAATCGTGCTCCATATGGTCGTTTCAGCGAAGTCCATAATAGAGCAAGAGCTATATATCGTCAGAAACCTCTTGCAGAACTCGAATATCAACTAAGCCGTGTGAAATATATGGGAGCACTTGAAGCAATATTTTATTTGTTTTTAGAACTCTTAAAGCCAAGCACACCAAAATCTAATTACACACCGCCCTTATCTCCAGAATTGCGTCAGGAGATGCAAAAATTTGAACAGTATCAAAAGCAATTCAAGCTCTTGCACGATGAGAACATCATCACCGTGTCGGAGCTTGAAGCATTTATAGGCAAATTATCAAAACAGATTGATGACCTTGATGCTGAGCGAAAGGCTTTGGACAACAAACGCCGCCGAGCTAAAACTGATGAGGATAAAGATATCTATAAAGCGGAAATCCGTAATGTGTCTGCAAAGATAAAACCAATACGGGATAAGCTCAAGCTCGCAAAATCTTCACTGGAATCATCAATAAAAATGCAGAATCTTCTGGATATTGAACGAGAAATGGAGAGTAACGTCAAAGTCAAGAACAAAAACAAGGAGGTTTCACGATGAGAAATATTAAAAATCTTGATGTAACAAAACTAAAGGAATTTGAAAATCATCCGTATAAAGTAAAGGATGATGAGGAAATGGAAGCTTTGGTGGATAGTGTAAAGGAACAAGGAATTTTATCTCCGATAATTGCAAGACCTTTGGAAAATGGTGAATACGAAATAATCTCAGGGCATCGCAGATTATTTGCAAGCAAACGGGCAGGACTTACAGAAGTTCCTGCTCTTATTGTTGAAATGGACAGAGATAATGCGGCAATAGCACTTGTTGACAGTAATCTGCACAGGGATAATATTTCCCCAAGTGAAAAAGCCTTTGCTTACAAATTAAAAATGGAGGCTATGAGCAGACAAGGACATAGGTCAGATTTAACTTCGGGACAAGTTGTCCCGAAGTCGGATGATAACAGAACCTCGGCTGAAATCGGTGAGCCATACGGCGAAAGCTACAAAACCGTACAAAGATATATCCGGCTTACATATCTGCATCCAAAGCTTTTGGAATATGTAGATGAAGGGCGAATTGCTTTCACCCCGGCAGTTGAGCTTTCATATCTCAATGACATTGAACAGCAAGACCTGATACAAACCATTGAGAGTGAGGATTGCACTCCGTCATTATCTCAGGCGGTTCGTATGAAAAAATTAAGTCAGCAAGGATTGCTTGACGATGACAAAATCCTTGAAATCATGTCAGAGGAAAAAGCCAACCAAAAGGAACGGATTAAAATTCCAACAGAAAGATTACGAAAATACTTTCCTAAGAATTACAGCACATCACAAATAGAAGAGGCCATTATTAAGATGTGTGAAGCACACTATCGCAAGAAGCAACAGCAGAAAGAAAGGTAAGGTGAATTTATATGGTAAAGAAAATATCAATACAACCTGTTCCGATTATTGTAGTCGATAGAGCAAAAGTTGATGAGAACGAGCGCTTTGAAAACCTCAAATACTATGTTGATATTAACCAAAGGCAATGCCATAAAGTAAAATATCCGCTTGACGAACTTAATTTTACAACTAAAATCGGCAATACGGATTACGAGGTGTCAACGAGTTTTGATATATCGGGAAAACAAACATTATTGGAACAGTTTAAAAAACTTATACTTTCATAAAATTGTAGAACTTTGTCGGGCATTGTATGATGGGAACACCTTATGCAATGCTCGGTTTAGTTTAGGAAGGAGATTTAGAAAAAAATGAAAAAACAAACCGAAAGCATAGAAAAAATTACCGCCCTTTATTGCAGACTCTCACAAGATGACGGCATAGACGGCGAAAGTAACAGCATATCAAACCAAAAGGAAATCCTGATGCAGTATGCAAGGCAACACAAATTACCGAATCCCCGTTTTTTCGTTGATGATGGAATATCAGGAACCACATTTGAAAGAAATGGATTCAAGGAAATGCAAGCACTTGCTGAAGCAGGTCAGGTTGCAACAATCGTTGTAAAAGATTTATCCCGTTTCGGCAGAAATTATCTTGAAGTAGGCAAATACCTTGAAATCACATATCCGACACTTGGTATAAGGTTTATTGCCATTCAGGAAAATGTAGACACATCTCAAAACGGTGGTACGGAAATGATGCCGTTCCATAACATTTTCAATGAATGGTATGCTGCACAGACTAGTAAAAAAGTTCGTGCAGTATGGAAATCAAAGTCTGATAAAGGTGAAAGAGTTTCGCCCTCAGTACCATACGGATATATGAAATCCCCGGATGATCCTAAGCAATGGATTATAGATGAACCTGCCGCAGAGGTTGTAAGGTACATATATAAGTTGTGTATTGAAGGTCTTGGACCAACCAAAATTGCAAAGCGACTAACAAAGGAAAAGATTTTGATACCAACTGCGTATTGGATGTCAATGGGCAAAGCTGTTTCAAACAAGAATATTACCGATCCGTACAGATGGGTAACGGAAACAATTAAAAACATATTAGCGAATCACCAATATACAGGGTGCACAGTAAATTTTAAATCTACAATTTTGAGTTACAAGATTCATAAAAAGATTGAAAATGACGAAAGCAAGTGGAAAATCATTCCGAACACACAAGAAGCCATCATTGATGAAGATACCTTTAACAGAGTTCAGGAGTTAAGAAATAGCCGAAGAAGAAATAGTGCTACGGGCAGAACAAGTCTTTTTTCAGGTCTTACATACTGTGCAGATTGTGGTTCAAAGCTTTACTTTTGTGCATCTAAAAGCATACCTGAAGATAAAGAGTTCTTCCGTTGTTCTGCATATAAAGACAATACCGGGAGCTGCACCATTCACTTTATCCGAAATGTGGTGCTTGAACAGGTAGTTCTTGAAACAATACAAAAAGTAGCAGAATATATTTCACAGTTTGAACCCGTATTTCTGTACTTGTTTGCAAAGAAACACAAATTATCCAAAGCAAAAGATTTAAAAAATGCTAAATTCAAACTTGAACAATCGAAAGCAAGAGTTGGTGAAATTGATCGTGTGCTTACAAAATTATACGAAGATAATGCACTTGGCAAGATCACCGATGAGCGTTTTGAAAGATTATCTGCAACCTACGAAAAGGAACAACGTGAGCTTGCTGATAGCATAATCGAATCTGAAAGTGAAATCACAGAAGCAGAACAGGATAATGTTGATTTGAAACACTTTTTGAAAACCATCAGAGCTTGTACTGATTTGAAGGAACTAACACCCGAAATTGTAAATACTCTTATAAAGAGAATCAATGTTCACAACGCAGAAAAAGTAGATGGTCGTAAAAAAGTTAAAATTGATATTGAATTTATTGCGGTTGGTTTGATAAGCATACCTGATGAAAAAGAATTGCTAACTTTAATTGAAGAAATACGAAATGAGAAAATTGCGTAAAAACAGGCAGAAGCGATGCAACCGCTGTGGTTACACCGCTTCATTTAAATTTTGTCCTTTAGAACACTCGCCCAAGGGAACGCTGTTTTACATTACATCAAAACTCAGCAATCAAATCATTCATTGCATACATACCTGCACTCTTGCCGGTCATGAACTTTGCCGCCTTTATTGCACCTACCGCAAAGACCTCCTTGCTCGCTGCATGATGGTTCAGCTCAATGACCTCGTCATTGCCTGCAAATATGATTTCGTGGTCGCCTACAATTGTGCCACCTCTTACTGCACTTATGCCGATTTCTGTTGCCTTTCTCTTCTTTCTTACCGCATGTCTGTCAAATACAAACTCGGCAGGATACGAAAGACTTTCATCAATTGCCTCTGCAATTGCAAGTGCTGTTCCCGACGGTGCATCTATCTTCTGATTATGATGTCTTTCCACAATCTCTATGTCAAAGCTGCCCTCTAAAAGCTTCGCCGCTTTCTTCGCAAGGTCGATAAGGAGATTGATTCCAAGGCTCATATTCGCCGAGAAGAATACCGGAATCTCTGCCGATGCGGCTGTAAATTCCTCTTTCTGCTCCGGTGTAAGTCCTGTTGTACAGATAATTACCGGCAGCTTTCTTGCTTTACAGAAATTAAGTATCCCCGTAAGACTTGACGGATGTGAGAAGTCAATCACAACATCTGCCTCACCTGTAAAATCCATCGGATTTGTAAATACCGGATAAGCATTTGCAACTGAATCGTTTATATCAAAGCCTGCAACAATCTGAGCCGTCTCATCCTCAGCAACAAGACGGGTAATAACCTGACCCATCTTTCCGTTGCAGCCGTTCATTATGATTTTTGTCATTTTTTTGTTTCCTTTTTATTCGGTAAATTATAAAACCGCAATTTATTTAATAAGACCTAATTTAACCATTGAAGCCTTTAAAATCTCAAGATTCTTCTCTTCCATCTCACATAACGGAAGTCTTAAATTGCCTGCATTATATCCCATTAAGTTCATCGCTGTCTTAACCGGAATCGGGTTAACCTCAATGAAAAGATTGTTGATAAGCTCAAGCATCTTTAACTGCAATGCACACGCACTTGTGTAATCGCCGTCTAAGCAGTACTGACAGATATCGTGAGTCTCCTTAGGCATTACGTTTGATACAACACTGATTACACCCTTGCCGCCCAATGACATAACCGGAACGATCATATCATCGTTTCCTGAATAGATGTACAGCTCCGGAACCTCTGCTGCTACCTGTGCGGTATATGAAATATTGCCCGAAGCCTCCTTGATAGCTACGATATTCTCAATCTTTGCAAGCTCCTTTAACGCTGCAATGCTGATGTTGACACCTGTTCTTGACGGAACATTATAAAGGATTACCGGAATATCAATTGCTTCTGCAATCGCACTGAAGTGCTTTACAAGACCCTTCTGTGATGCCTTGTTGTAATACGGTGTTACCGTTAAAACCGCATCCGCACCAAGCTCCTGAGCCTTCTGTGAAAGCTCGATTGCATGTGCTGTCTCATTTGAGCCTGTTCCTGCTACAACCGGAACTCTCTTATTTACTTTCTTTACTGTATATTCAATTGCCGCAAGATGCTCTGCATCCGGCATTGTTGATGCCTCGCCTGTAGTACCGCAGATTACGATAGCGTCTGTACCGCCGGCAATCTGATCCTCGATAATTCTGCCAAGCTCATCATAATTTGTCTTGTCACCGTCAAACGGAGTAATAATAGCAACACCCGCACCGGTAAACGGTAATGTCTTTGCCATACAAATCATCCTTTCTTTTACGCCTGCTTTACAGGCTTAGATAATAGATAAGAGATAATAGTTATTAAAATTTTTGCTTCGCAAAAATAATCATTAATCTCCTATCCTGTTTTACGCAGAGAGCAGATAGAAATATCTTTTATCTCTTATCTGTTCTCCATTATCTAAGCATAAGAAATTTGTAATTTCTTATGCGAATCAGTCCATATAACCCTTAGCTGTTAATAACTCTGCTAAAAGAACAGCACCGCCTGCAGCACCTCTTAATGTGTTGTGGCTCATTGATACCATCTTGTAGTCATACTGTGTTGACTCTCTTAAACGTCCGCATGAGATTGCCATACCGCCGTCAACCTCGCGTGCAGTCTTAATCTGCGGCTGTGTCGGCTCATCCTTTTCTGTAAATACATGTAAGAACTGCTTCGGTGCGTGCGGAAGCTCAAGCTCCTGCGGTACACCCTTAAATTCTCTCCACATATTCTCAATCTCCTCAACTGACGGCTTTGCTACGCCATCCTTGAACTTGAAGAAGATAGCTGCACTGTGACCGTCCGATACCGGAACTCTGTATGTCTGACATTCAATCTGAAGAGCAGTTGACGGAACGATTTCACCGTTAACGATTGAACCTAAAATCTTGTTCGGCTCAACCTCTGACTTCATCTCCTCACCGCCGATATACGGTATTAAGTTATCCACCATCTCCGGCCATGTCTCAAATGTCTTACCTGCACCTGAAATAGCCTGATATGTTGTAACAAGTGCCTTATCAATCGGATACTTTGCGTTGATAACTGCCATTGCCGGGAGATATGACTGGAGTGAGCAGTTTGACTTTACTGCAACGAAGCCTCTCTTTGTTCCAAGTCTCTCACGCTGTGATGCAATGATTTCGATATGCTCCGGGTTGATTTCCGGGATAATCATCGGAACGTCCGGTGTATGACGGTGTGCCGAGTTGTTTGATACAACCGGACACTCAGCCTTTGCATAACGGTCCTCAAGAGCCTTGATTTCATCCTTGTTCATATCTACTGCACAGAATACGAAGTCAACCATGCCGGCAATCTTCTCAACATCCTCTGTTGCATTCATAACAACCATATCCGCAACGCTTGCCGGAATTTCTTCCTTCATAGCCCACTTTGCACCTACAGCATCCTTATATGCCTTGCCTGCACTTCTCGGTGAAGCTGCAAGAACCTCTATTGTGTACCAGGGGTGATCTGCTAAGAGAGTAATAAATCTCTGACCAACCATTCCTGTAGCACCTATAATTCCAACCTTGTAATTATTTTTCATCGTAAAAACTCCTTCTTTGTTTTTATTTAAATAAAAAAGCAATAGTCTTTATACAGGACTATTGCTCAAATAAACTTAATTATTAAAGCGATAGCACCCCATCATAGCTCTTCATCGGAAATGATGACAGTCATACTGCTTTTAACAGTATGCCCAGCAAGCCACCGTGTACAGACGGCAACCACTTCGGCGTTGATTCCTTTCCATAACCCCTCAGACAATCTGTACAATCTCGGAGCCATGTACTGATAAGCAACGCGCCTCTACCTTTGCTTATTACTATATATATTATCACTATTCCGCTTTTGTGTCAAGTATTTGTCTTTACATTTTTATTACAAAATTCCGCCGTCAATGCGGTGTTTTGTTGTACGGGTTGACTGTTTCATCCGCTTTTCCGTTTCAATCCCACCAAAAAAACAAAATCGACATATTCAATTATTAAAATACAGATTTATCCCGTGTTTTTTGTGTTATTTTAGTTGACGAATTTTAGAATATATGTTATAATGATTGTAACTAATGTAATGCTATGTAAAGGAAAGGAAGGAAAAAAATATGAAGAAACACATTTCATTAGCACTGTCAGTCATAATGCTTCTGACAACAGTTTTATCAAGTAGTGTATTTGCTGCATTTATGGACGTAACAAACGAATCCAAGTACTACGATGCTATCACTACCTTGTCAAAGCTCAATGTCATAAACGGCTATGAGGACGGCACATTCAAGCCGGAGGGCAACATCACAAGAGCGGAGTTTACAAAGATTGTAACTTATACTCTTGGCTTAGGAGATTTAAAGACTCCTCCGACAGAGTTCACAGATGTAAGTAACCACTGGGCAAAGTACAATATCAAAACCGCCTACGACCTTGGTATTATCAACGGTATGGGCGACGGTACATTTGCACCGGACGCAAACGTTACATATGAGCAGGCACTCAAGATGGTTGTATGTATGCTCGGCTACAAGACATATGCTGAGCAATCAGGCGGATATCCGCAGGGCTACCATGCACAGGCTGCCGCTTTAAAGCTTATTGACGATATTTCGGGTCTTGCATACGACGCACCGGCAACAAGAGGTGCTATTGCACAGCTTATGTACAATGCACTTGAGGTTCCGATGAAAAAGACAAATGCCAAGGGCGATGTTGTTAATGCAGACGAAAATCTTCTTAATGACCACCTTAACGTAATAAGACTTGAGGGTATTTTAGTAGGTGTTGAGGAGTATGTAACAGGCGACTGTACAGAAGCTCTTAACCTCGGCGAGATGGACATCCTCAGCACAGAGCGTGACGGCGGTGAGGTTGTAATTAACTATTCGGAATATACAAAGTCAGTTACCGATATCAGCAAGTATCTCGGAAAGATAATCACTGTTTACTACCAGAAGATTGATGCAACAGGCGAGAAGAAGCTCATGATTATCGATGATGAGAGTAATGAGAATGCAGAGTATCAGATTAAGTCATCACAGCTTGACTCATTCAACGGCAAGAATCTTGAGTACTACGAAACAGATACTTCAAAGAGAACAGAAACTCTCGAATTTGATATCGAGGATATTACAGTAAGATACAACGGCAAGGTTGTTCAGTCAGGTGATGATATCGTGCTTACAAGCACATATCTCGACGAGGACGGAATTATCACAACTCAGACAAGCGATTCAATGGATTTAGAGGACGCACTCAAGGAGTGGCTCGATCCGGACAGCGACTATTTCATCTACGGTGATATCACATTAACAGACAGAGAAGACAACGGCATAATTGATGACGTTCAGATTAATGACTACGAAACAATCGTTGCATACAAAACACCGACAACAACAGATTACAAGATTGTAGATAAGATTATCACAGGTAACGGACTTGTTCTCAACCCGGATTCAACACAGTATTCATATACAATTGTAAAGAACGGCTCACAGATTCCGGTTACATCTGTTTCAGCAGGCGATATCGTTCTTTATGCAGAGAGTCTTGACGGTGATTTATACACATGTGTAATCGAGACAAAGACAATATCAGGTACAATTACATCAATTGACAAAAACGAGGGCGAAATCTATATTGACGGTACAATGTACAACTTAGGCGAGTTGTTTGAGAAGTATGTAAGTACAAACCAGGACGGTAAGACAATCGCAACAAGCCAGACAGGTACTTTCTATGTTGACAAGTACAACACATTGGTTTACGGTACAATCAATGAGGAAAAGACAAAGCCGTACGCTTATATTACAAACACATACGAGTCAGACGACAATACAACACAGTACCTTGCTGCATTTATCCCGTCAAAGGCAACATCAGGCACACAGAACTACAAGATCCGTGAAAAGGTTAAGGTAAACGGCACATCAATGAGTGATACAGAGGCTGTTGCATACCTCAAGGATCTTTCAAGAGACGAAATCGCAGAGGGTATCTACTACAACAACAACGATATCAACAACGAAGATACAAAGAAGAAGATTTACGGAAGCTCAGATACAAAGCTTACAACCTCAGCACAGGTTGCAAGACTTGAAATCAATGCTGACGGCGAGGTTTCAGAGATTATCACAGTTACAGACGAGGAAGATGCATACAACGAGGACGGTACAACAAACATTACAAGTAATGAGGATACCTCAAAGATTGTAAGATGTAAGGACCTTACTCAGTATAACTACACATCGTCAAGCTTTACAATCAGCAACAAGTCACAGTTCTCGATTAACTCATCGACAACTATTATCTATATCCCGGCTGACAGAAGCTTAAAGAGCGATTACGCAAAGAAGACAACCTCATCATTTACTTCAACAGAGAAGTACTATGTAGAGGCTTATGACATCAACGCTTCAAAGATTGCAGGTCTTGTTCTTCTTTACGGAACAAGCGGTTCAATCACTGAGGTTTCAAAGACAACAGACTTCTCAATCGTGGCAAAGGCTCCGCAGCTTACATATGACGAGGCTGAGGATGAGAACAAGCTCACACTTCCGGTTTATGCAGGTACATCAAGTGCAATAAAGAACTGGACAACAAAGGATGAGAGCGAATTTGAGGATGTTGCAGTCGGCGATGTAATCCAGTTTGCATATGACCAGGACAGATACGCTCAGGACAGAGTTGATATTATCAAGTTCTCGGATATCGCAGAGGTTCTTGACGGAGCTGAAATCGAGGTTGAAAACGAGGACGGCGAGGTTCACAAGGAAGTATTTAACTGGACACAGGCACCGGAGGACGAGGACAGCGTACAGACAGAGATGTTTAACTACCGCTTCCCGAAGGCTAACACATCATCATCAACATGGTATGAGACATACACAAGCTCAACATTAGGTACAATCCCGTATTCAAGAGCTTGTATGTACAACGTATATCAGATTCAGGAGGACAGCAACAAGCTTCTCGTAACACAGGGCGGATTTGCTGTTGACGAAGACGGCAACGTTGAAAATACACTTTTTGATACAGACGATTATGAGGAAATCACAATTTCATCATCAACAAAGATTATCCGTATGGAAAGCAACAGAAAAGAGTTCTCACCGTATGTTGAGGATACTGAAACAGTTATGACATACCGTGATTTAAGAGCTGCACAGAACTACGGTTCAGACTGCTCAAAGATTCTTGTATGCTCATTAAGAGGAAGTGCAAGATTAATTGTAGTTTATGAATAATTTACTTAAAAGGGTATCGCAATGCGGTACCCTTTTAAAAGAGTTGATATATTAAAGGAGAGAGAACAATGGCAAAAGCACCTTTATTCAGAGACCCTATTTATGACGCACCGACAGACCCGGTAGTAATATGGAACCGCGAGCGTGAGGAGTGGTGGATGTTCTACACCCAACGCCGCAGCGGTATCAATTCGGTAGGCGTAGCACACATTCACGGCACCGCAATAGGTGTTGCGGTATCAAAGGACGGAAACCGCTGGTTATATCGCGGCACTCTTCCGGAGCTTGATTTTGAGTTTGGTCACAATACGTTCTGGGCACCGGAGATAATATGGGGCGAGGGCGAATATCACATGTATGTGAGCTATATCACAGGCATCCCGACTGACTGGAATTGGGAACGCCACATTATCCACTACACCTCAGACGATTTATGGAACTGGGAATTTGAAAATGTGCTTGAGCTTTCATCTGACAGGGTAATTGATGCATGTGTGCATCAGCTGCCGGACGGTACATACAAGATGTGGTATAAGGACGAGGCACACGGCTCACTGTCATACACTGCGACAAGCAAGGACTTATTTAACTGGACAGCAGGAGAAGCAGAGATAACCGACCGTCACCACGAGGGTCCGAATGTATTTGAGCTTGGTGGTAAGATATGGATGATTACAGACGAATGGAACGGACTCGGAGTATATGAATCAAAGGACTATTGCAGCTGGACAAAGAACGGTGTAATACTGCGAGAGGGCGGAAAGCGTGAATGGGACGGAGTTATGGCGAACCATGCCGACGTTGTGGTAAGCGGCGATGAAGCATATATATTCTATTTCACGCATCCATTCTGGGAAAACGAAATACGTCTTGCCGGCGGCACATGTGATGACGGTTCATTTGACCGCACCTGTATCCAGGTAGCAAGACTCAAAGTAGAGGACGGAAAGCTTTGCTGTGACCGTGACGAGGATTTTGAATTAAAGCTGTAATTTAGGCTTGACAAATGTATTAATGTGAGTTATAATATCAATATTGTCTGCTTTATCGATTTAGCACGATAAAGTGAATGTAGTTTTGGTGAGTTATGGTTTAGCGGTGTATTGGTTTGCACTTAACCATAATTTACAACAGGAAAGGAACAATTATAATGTCAGATTGGAAGCTTCACACACCTACGGGAACAAACGATATCCTCCCGGAAGAGTGTAACATAAAAAAGCATATAGAATCTACCGTATTATCAGTCATGGAAGCAGCAGGCTACAGAGAGGTTGAAACTCCTGCATTTGAATACTATGACTGCTACATAGGTGAGGGCGGAATGATTTCACAGGAGGCTCTTTTCAAGTTCTTTGATGAACAGGGTCGCATCCTTGCACTTCGTCCCGATTTCACAACCTCAATAGCACGAATGGCGGCAACAAAAGCAGCCGACAAAAACGGACCGCTTCGCTATCTCTATACAGGCAGTGTTTATCGCCATGAAAACTCGGAGGAAACCCGACAGCGTGAAATTGCTCAGACGGGTATAGAGCTTATAGGCTCAAATTCACACCTTGCCGATGCAGAGGTCATCTCGTGTGCAATTGAGTCAATTATCGCACTTGGCATTGAAGAATTTTCAATCGAAATCGGTCAGGTTGCATTCTTCAACGGAATTGTTGAGCAGGCAGGCTTTGATACAGAGCTTACCGAAAAAATCAGAGAGCGAATCGATACCAAGGACAGCATGGGAATAAAGCTTCTTATAAAGGACATGGATATTGATGATAACCTCAAGCAGCTGATTATTGACTTACCGTATCTGTTCGGAAACAGCTCGGTTATTGAACGTGCAAATATCAAAGAGCTTAACGAAACATCAAAGGCGGCACTTGACAACCTTAAAAAGATTTATGACGTGCTTTGCCTTTACGGCTTTGAGAAATATATCTCACTTGACCTCGGAATGCTCCAGAGTATTGACTATTACACAGGCTCTATCTTCAAGGGCTATACGCATGGTGTCGGATTCCCGATATGTGCCGGCGGCAGATACGATAATCTTATGTCAAAGTTCGGCGTGGCAAGAGGTGCGGTCGGCGTGGCTATGGGAATAAACCGTCTGATGGTTGCACTCAAGGATAAGTTAAGCGATTCGAAGATTGGCTCAACTCTCATTTTTGCGGAGGAAAAGGCAGACGGAGTTGCTTATGAGGTGGCATCAAATCTGCGTGTAAACGGATGTCTGGTTGAAATGTATATCGGTGACGGCGACTTTGACGCTGCACTTGAATATGCAAAAGAAACAGCACAGGAATGTATAATAAGAGCATTCCCGGACGGAGCATTGAAGCTGTATGATTTGTTGCAGAACAACACAATCAATACAACTGCAGACGAGTTTTTAGGCTACAGCGAGGATGCATTTACGCCCTCGGCAGAGGATATGGGATTCAGGAGATTTTAAGATATGAGATATTTGACAGTGGCTTTAGCCAAGGGCAGGCTCGCAGAGCTGGCTATGGATATATTTTCGCAGATTGGCATGGACTGCTCGGAAATGAAAGACAAAAATACAAGAAAGCTCATCTTTACAAATGAAGAGTATAAGATGAAATTCATCCTTGTAAAGGCGTCGGATGTACCGACCTATGTGGAGTACGGTGCGGCAGATATCGGAATTGTCGGCAAGGATACGCTTCTTGAGGAAAGCAGAAACCTTTATGAGATGGTTGACCTCGGCTTTGGTAAATGCCGTATGTGCGTATGCGGTCCGCTTGAATTAAAGGATAAAATTCATACAATGACCAACCTCACAGTTGCATCAAAATATACAAAGATTGCTGCAAAGCATTTCAGAGAAACATACGGACAGACAGTTGAAATAATAAAGCTCAACGGCTCAGTAGAGCTTGCACCGCTTGTAGGTCTTTCGGATGTAATAGTTGATATTGTGGAAACAGGCTCAACGCTCCGTGCCAACGGACTTGACGTTCTCGAAGAAATTGTTGACCTGAGTGCAAGATTTATTGTGAACAAGGTGAGCATGAAGATGGAAACAGAACGTATAATGAAGATTGTAGAGCATTTTACGCAGATTACAAGCGAGGAATAACAGGGGAAAGGAAACAGCTATGAGAATTTATCCTGCAATAGATATAAAGGACGGAAACTGCGTCAGACTTTTACAGGGACGCTTTTCCGATGTTACAGTATATGGTAATTCACCTGCCGACATGGCAGCCAAGTGGGAGTCGCTCGGCGGCGAATTTATCCATGTGGTTGACCTCGACGGTGCTTTAAAGGGCAGCGGTGTCAATGCTAAAGCCATTGAGGAAATCTGCAAGCGTGTAAGCGTGCCTGTACAGACAGGCGGCGGTATCCGCACAATGGAGGATATTGAATCAAGACTTGCATGCGGCATAAACCGTGTAATTATTGGTACAAAGGCGGTTTCTGATGCGGACTTTGTAAAAAAGGCAGTTGAAAAATACGGCGATAAAATCGTAATCGGAATTGATGCCAAGGACGGTATGGTTGCAATCGAGGGCTGGGAAAAGACAAGCGAATTTACAGCTGTTGAATTTGCCAAGAAAATGGTTGATTTAGGCGTTAAAACAATTGTCTATACTGATATCGCAACAGACGGTACACTTGCGGGCCCGAATGTTGAGGCAATGCGTGAAATGGCTTCAGCAGTTGACGCGGACATTATTGCATCGGGCGGCGTAGGCTCACTTGAGCATATACTCTCACTCGCTGATACAGGTGTTGAGGGCGTAATCGTGGGACGTGCTTTATATACTGATAACGTAAACTTAACAGAGGCAATAGAAAAATGCAGAGACTGACGGGACTTGTACGCAAAGCGGTTGACCGCTATAACATGATAGAAGACGGCGACAGAGTCGCTGTGGGCATTTCGGGCGGTAAAGACTCGCTTGCACTTGCTGCAGCACTTGCTGATTTATCAAAATACTATTCAAAAAAGTTCGAGGTAATAGGCCTCACTCTTGACATGGGCTACAAAGCCGATTACAGCGAGGTTGAGGAATTTTGCAAAAAGCTCGGAATTGAATACAAGGTGAAATATACCCAGATAAAGGAAATAGTTTTTGACGAACGCAAGGAAGCAAATCCATGCTCACTGTGCGCGAAAATGCGTCGGGGTGCGTTAAATGAATTTGCGATAGAAAACGGATGCAAAAAGGTTGCTCTGGGACATCACATCGATGATGTACTTGAAACATTTTTCCTGAGCCTCTTATACGAGGGCAGGCTGCATACATTCTCGCCCGTAACATATCTGAGCCGTACGGACATATATCAGATACGTCCGCTTATATATGTAAGAGAATGTGATATAAAATCAATGGTGCGTGACTGTAATATCCCGGTTGTAAAGAGTCTGTGTCCGGTTGACGGACTGACTAAGCGTGCGGATATGAAAGAAATTATTGATATGCTTGACGAAAAATCAGCACGGGGACTGCGAAAGCGGTTGTTTAATGCGATAAGTACCGGACTTGATGACTGGAAGTAAATATAAGAGGGGATGTTTGTGTGAACATCCCCTCTTCGGTTTTTAAATGCGGTTCATCTTACACTCATCTCCGGCAACTCTATATCACCGAAAAGCTTCGGCTTCCAGTCGAGCGACGACTTGTTTTCTCTTTCAAAAACCAACCCCGGCCATACTGCATCCGAATCAATTACATTACCAAGCTCGTCCGACTCATACTGTACCATAAGCACCTTGTATGTGCCGGTACAAAGAGCGCTTACATCCATTTCAAATTCACGCTCATAGATCTCGCCCTTTTTACAGTCCATAAACGAAGGACACACCGAAGTTGCAATAACTGCCTGGTCATTATTGTGTACCATCATACGCAGTCCCAATGCATCGATATCCTCCTTGGCCTCCCATTTAAGGCGGAACTTCAGCTTTTCGCCGTCCTTTACAACCATTGAATCACGCTCTGTTACATCAAGCGAAAGGAGCCTGGTTTTATCTGTAAGGAAATTCCAGCCGTGAGTCCCGTCACCGAAATCATAGTGCATCTTTGTCTGCATCTTTGCCTGATTGAGATACAAGCCTATTGCCTGCTCAACCTCGCCGTCATATACAACCTTGCCCTTACTCAGGACAACGCCTCTTGAGCAAAGCTGGCGGATAGTCTGCATGTTATGACTCACATAAATAATTGTTTTACCTGCTGTCCTTACAACCTCAAGCATCTTTTCAATACACTTCTTCTGGAACGCCATATCTCCTACAGCAAGAACCTCATCCATAAGCATTATATCATTATCAAGATGTGCCGCTACACTGAACGCGAGCTTGACAAACATTCCCGACGAATAACGCTTTACAGGCGTATCAATAAACTGACGGCACTCTGAAAACTCGATAATATCCTCAATTTTTTCACTTACCTCGGCTCTTGACATGCCGAGTATTGCACCGTTTAAATATATGTTCTCTCTGCCCGTAAGCTCACCGTGAAAGCCTGTACCCACCTCAAGCATGCTTGAGATTTTACCGTTTATGTATATCGTACCCTCTGTAGGTGCGGTGACACGGGAAAGAAGCTTCAACAGTGTCGATTTACCCGCACCGTTCGAGCCAATAAGGCCTATTGCTTCGCCCTTTTTTATTTCAAGGTCAATACCGTCTAACGCCATAAATTTTTCGTTATATTTATATGCCGTCTGGTCAACACGCAGGTTGGGATCCTCCTTATGGCGGACTCTTGCCCACCAGCTCTGCAAATCACCCTTTAAAGTGCCGCCGCCGATTGTGCCTAAACGGTATTGCTTTTTTACGTTTTCTATTTTTATTACTGTATTCACGTTTTTCTCCATTACGCTAAATCATAACTAATCAAACCGTATCCATAAAGGTTTTTTCTACCTTGTTGAATATCACAATTCCAACCAGAAGCACCACAACGGTAACCGCCCAGCTTATTCCCCAATACTGCCAGTCAAAGCTGCCGCAGCCAAGGAATGCATAGCGGAAGTTATTTACTATCGGTGCCATCGGGTTGAGCATGAAAATATTGTGCATATTATCAGGTATCTGCGATACCGGATATACAACCGGAGTTGCATACATCCATAGCGATACACCAAAGCTTACAAGTATCGCAAGGTCGCGGTACTTTGTTGTTACCGATGATATTATAATGCCGAAGCCCATGCCCATAAGTGCCATTTCAACAATCAGAAGCGGCAGTAGCAGCAAATGCAGATTAGGCTCTACATAAATGCCCCTCAACGCAAATATTCCCATAACGACAAGCATCAGCACTATCTGTATGAAGAACGAAAGCAGTGCATATATAACCGTTGTGATAGGGGAGACAAGTCTCGGAAAATACACCTTACCGAAAATTGCCGCATTTGACGTAAACGTATGCGAGGTACTTGTCAGACACGAAGAGAAATATCCCCATGCCGTATTGCCCGCAAGATAAAACAGAAACTGCGGAACTCCGTCTGTTGAGATTTTTGCAATCTGTCCGAATATAACAGTGTACATTGACGAGGATAAAAGCGGTGTTATAAGAAACCACAGCGGTCCTAAAATCGTCTGCTTGTATGCACTGTTGAAATTCCTTTTCAGAAACATGTATATGAGGTCACGGTATTGCCACACCTCACGGAGCTTGAGCTCAAGCAGGCGGGTTTTCGGACGGATTATCGTTGTCCATTCCTGATTAGCCATTAATAATTTACCTCTTTGCCCTCTAATATATCGGCAATTCTCTCACTTGTTCTGCCGTCACCGTAAGGATTTGAAGCCTTGCTCATCTTGTCATATTCCGACTTATCCTCCAGCAAGAGCTTGAATGTATTATAAATCGTCTCTTCTTCTGTTCCGACAAGCTTTAATGTACCTGCGGCAATTCCCTCCGGACGCTCTGTTGTGTCACGCATTACCAATACCGGCTTGCCAAGTGACGGAGCCTCCTCCTGAATACCGCCGCTGTCTGTAAGAATGAGATAGCTGCGTGAGAGGAAGTTATGGAAGTCAAGCACTTCAAGCGGCTCAATAATTCTTATTCTGTCCTCATCACCTAAGATACTGTTTGCAATCTCTCTTACTGCCGGATTCATATGAATCGGATAAATCGCCTTGATATCGGGATTCTCGTCAATAATGCGACGGATTGCACGGAACATATGCTTCATAGGCTCGCCAAGATTCTCACGTCTGTGTGCTGTAATCATAATCAGACGGCTGTCCTTTGCCCATTCAAGATGCTCATTTGTGTAATCCTCACGCACCGTTGTCTTTAATGCATCAATTGCCGTATTACCTGTAACATAGATAGAGTCGGGATTTTTTCCCTCGCGAACAAGATTGTTTTTTGAAAGCTCGGTCGGTGCAAAGTTATACTGCGAAATTATACCCACCGCCTGACGGTTAAACTCCTCCGGATAGGGTGAATAGATATTGTAGGTTCGCAGACCCGCCTCAACATGTCCTACCGGAATCTGTAAATAGAAGCAGGCAAGAGCTGTAACAAATGTAGTTGAGGTGTCGCCGTGAACAAGCACAACATCCGGCTTCACTTCCTCTAAAACATCCTTTATTCTGTTTAAAATATTTGTAGTAACGTCAAATAATGTCTGACGGTCTTTCATGATTGACAAATCATAGTCAGGCACTACATTAAAAGCCTCTAATACCTGGTCGAGCATCTGACGGTGCTGACCTGTTACACATACAACTGTCTCAATCGCCTCACGGCTTTTTAACTCGTTTACAAGCGGACACATCTTGATAGCCTCCGGACGTGTACCGAATACAAGCATTACTTTTTTCATATCTATTTGTTCCTTTCATTATTGTTCTAAAATATCAAATACTCTCTCAAAGCAAATCCCGCTTGGAATTTCGTCGCTTTTTACCATGCTTTCCAGCACATCTATTCTTTCATAAATAAACTCCTTTGCTTTACCCAGCTGTGCCTGATTCAGGTAAGTAACCTCATTTTCCGTCGGAAACAGGTTTTTATCCGTTACTGCGGACAGCACATTGTCAAACTGCTTTATTGTACAGGTATCAAGCCAGTAGTTGCGGTAATTATCAAACGACAGACCGTTTTTAATATACACCGTACAGTCCGAATTATTTCTGTCAAAGCCCTTTGAGTGATGCTCAAAGGTTATGCAGTTTATCATAGTACGCACTGCCTCAGGACCTACCTGCGGACGCTCTGTTGTTGATGATGAGCCGGAGCCAAGCTTTATGCCGTTACCGTTGCCACACCATTCGGTTCCGGAAAAATCCTGTGCAGAAATATACGAAAAAACAACCTCATTGGTCGGGGTGGTCAACAGAAATTCACCTTGCGGAAGCTCAAAAATGCCGTTTGCATATTTTTCCTTAAAGCTGCTGTCATACTCGCAGATTCTCCGCACAAGATGCAGATTTTCGTCAAGCGGCCTGCCCCGGTCAAAATCAAACTTACCGGTAAAAATATCAGCCGTTCCGTTTCGCCATGCGAAGCAGTTTTCGTAATATACGTCATTAAACATATTGAATGAGTCGAAGCCGTCATCCGCATTTTCCCACGAATAGCAGTCTATGAGCCTGTTGCCCGTACCTGCATAAAACGCCACCCAGAAGCCGTCAGCATTCTGACCCTTTGTTATAATATCACAGTTTCTGTAGGCATAGCAATTTTTAAAGGTATTGTCGTGTGCCTCGTCACTTACTGCAAAACCGTTTCCGCCGTTATAACGTGCAACAACGTTTTCAATGCGGTTATTGCCTGCACCCTTGTGAAGTCTGAGTGCTATATACGGAGTATTCTGAATTATAATATCCCTGATGACATAATTATTGCCGCGAATAATTAGTCCTGCCGGCATATACATATCATCCTCATCAAAGCTTTTTCTGAATTCGTCAAAGTCCAGAATTGCCTCATAGCCCTCGCCGCCGCAAATAGTTATTGTTCCTTCTCCTGTGTTCTCAAGAACGAGAGAATCCTTGCAGTTGATTGTACCTGCATTTATAATGATAGTTCCGCCGCCGTTTATACCGGCTTTCCATATTGCTCTTCTGAGCGATTCATAGTCGGCAACAGACCACACATCGGCACTCTCATCACCGTCCTCTTCATATATTACCTCAATCGCATAAATCATAACCGCCGCCGCTTTCGATGCGACATACAGCTCTGTCTCGCCGCCCTCATAGACGTATGTGCCTTTATTTATACGGTCTGCCGGTGCATCAAAGTACATAAGCTCGGAGTAAGCATCACCAAGCTTAACCACTCTGGCTTCCTCCGTCGATCTTGATCTTGCCCATACATTTATTGTACAGCTCCCCTTAACCTTAAAGCCAAGCGAGCATTTTGTCATATTTCCGCCGCCGCCAAGCTCAACACAGCTATTTGTGTTTATGCGAATCTCCCGGCTGTCCGCAGGTCGGTTAAAGGAAATTCCGCCTACAACGACTGTTTCGGGAATTTCGCCAAGCGATGCAAACGGTTCTTCAAAAAAGTAATAGCTTTCGTTTTCAAGAGGTTCGGGAATATCCGAGAAATCTATTGACAGTGAGGGCTTTTTCGGCTCCATTGCGGAGAATGAATCCCATATAAAAACTCTGAGATCACAAAAATCCTCCCGCAATCCCCTGAGCGATATTTTATCATACACACTCTTTTCTCCGCCAAGCTCTGCCTGTACACTACTCAGCAATACAAGCCTACCGTATG
This sequence comes from Clostridia bacterium, assembly GCA_045542415.1. Taxonomy (GTDB): domain Bacteria; phylum Bacillota; class Clostridia; order UBA1381; family UBA1381; genus UMGS1958. The sequence continues at coordinate 6,189 of JAZQKZ010000054.1, read as the reverse complement.
AATCAAGAGCCGCAAATGCCACAGTTCCCGAAAACGGCTCAATGTCTGTGTTTTCGGTTTTATATGTTAAAGTATATCCACCGTCGGCATATTTACCTGATTTGATATATATATCAATGTCGTCGCTTTCTGCCGCCAAAGCCGGAAGCATACCAACGCAAAATAGCATGAACACACACAAGTATATCAAGCGTTTCATTCTGCAATTCCTCATATTACTCCATTTTTATAATATAATACCACAAAATCGCAAAATAGTCAATGACAGCACTGACTTTTAATGAAATTGTTAACTTTTATTCATCGTCGCCGATAAACAAAAAAGAGGGCTTTCGCCCTCTTTTTAAGTATCATTATAATGTGATAACAGCAACCTGGTTAACTGTTACGTCTGCACTGTTTAATGCAGCCTTTGCAGCTTCCTCATTTGTCATTGTCGGAACTGTGCTGTCCTGGAGAATAAGCTCCTTATTGAATGACTTCATTTCTAATGAAGGTGTTACAAAATTCTTTTTCATAATAGTTATCCTCCTTTAATTAGTTTGCAAATCCCGCTTCAGCTGTCGGTGCCGGAATAGCATCTAAATCAGCTGCTACTACTACGAGACCTGTTACAACTGTACCGCTTGAAATTGTTGTGCCGAAGCTTGATACTGCTGTTGCCTCGCCAACTGTCCACTTCACGCAATTAACCGGATTATTTGTCTCCGGATCAACTGTGAATGTACCTGTGTAAGCCTTTGCCGGGTTACCTGCATTCTCTGTATATGTACCGAACTCTGCAACTGTAACTGTCGGGTATGTCTTTTCAACAGCCTTCGGGTATGTTACTGTGAAGCCTCTCCAGTATGAACCTGTCGGATCACCTGCTACGATTTCAATTGTAGCTGCATCTGTAATTGTCACAGTTTCACCTGTTGACTGACCTGACTGTGTATAAGCTGTACCGTTGATTGTGTAGTTACCGTCGTTATAGATTGTATCAACTGTAACTGTGCTACCTGCTAATGCCGGAACGATAAACTTTGTTCCAACGTTAACCTGTGCCCAATCCTGCCAGCTGCCGTTTGCAAGCTTACCGCTTGTTGTATCAACATCCATCTTAACGTCGATTACAGCCTCACCGATTGTTGCCTGATATACAAGGAAGTTAGTGCCGCCCTGGTATGCCACTACCGGTGTACCGTTCTTCTGCTGGAAGTCAAATGCAACTGTTGCATCAGCATCACCTAATGCAGCTGTATTTGCTGTAAATACCGGTGTTAATGTAATGTTCTCTGTTACTGTAAGAGCTGCACCCGGTGCATATGTATTTGTACCGTCTGTCCAGCCTGTTAATGTTGAACCCTCAACATATAATGTTCTGTTAACCGGAATTGTAGCCTCGCTGCCAACTTCAACAGTCTGAGCTGTCGGAACTGTACCTGTTGCTGCAACTGAACCAAGATCATATGTTACTGTTGCATCATTCGGAATCTCTGACGCGTCAATTTCCTTAACTGCGATGTACGGGAGATAGTTACCGCCTGAGATTGAGAGTGTTGTACCCTCGCCCTTATAATATGCTACAACTACGTTGTTTGTCTTGTCACCGTGGAAGCAAGTGCCGTTATTTGTGTTAACCTTTGCAACCTCGTTGCCGTCTGCATCCTTAACTATAAGGTCAGCGCCCCATGCACATGTACCTGCTGTGATCATTGCCGGACCTGATACTGTAATTGTTGACTTGAACCAGATTAAGCCGTGTACTGAAGCATGTGTTGTAGCATCTACAACCATAACTGCGTCTGTACTGTCAGCTGCAACTCTTTCACCTGCTGCATTGATACCAAAATCAACCTTTGTCTGTGCTGCAACCTCATCAGCTGTGAGGATACCCTCGCCTGTAAAGTCTGCTACTAAATCAACCGGAGCTGCTGTCGGTGCCGGTGTCGGAGTCGGTGTTGCTGTCGGCTCCGGAGTTGAAGCTGCTTCAACCTGCGGATATGTTACTGTAACGCTCTCCCAGTAGCCGCCGCTCTCTGTACCTGCAACGATATCAACTGTACCTGCTGCTGTTGCTGTGTATGTGCCGCCATCGCCTGTGTACTCTACACCGCCGATTGTGTATGTACCTGCGTCATTGTAGATGTCGCCCATTGTTACAACTGAGCCTGCAAGCACCGGAACAGAGATGATTGTTCCGCCGTTTACCTGTGCCCACTTGTCACCACGCTTGTAGTTATTGAACTTACCTGCTGAAGCGTCGATATCTGCCTTAACGTCGATTACCTCTTCGCCTACTGTTGTCTGCGCAACGATGATTGCACTCGGGTTGTTTGCACCCTGAACTGCTGTTGTCGGCGCACCATTAACCTCACCAAAGTAGAATGTAACTGATGTTTCTGCATCGCCTAAATTAGCTTCATTGAAAGCGAATGTCGGTCTTGCTGTTATATCGTTTGTTAATGTAACCTCTGAACCTGTTGCAACAACATTACCGCTGCCGATATCCCAGCCTTTTAATGATATTCCGTCACCCATATATAAGCTGTTGTTTACAGGAATTGTAATTGTTTCACCCTTTGTAACTGTAATAGCCTCCGGAGCTGTACCTGTTACACCGCCTACATTACTTATATCAAATGTAATTGTAGCAACGTCCTGTACTGTTAAAGCACATGTAGCACTGTAGTCAACGCCGTTAACTGTAACAGTTGCTGTGATGTTAGCTGTACCCGGTGCAACTGTTGTTACAACACCGTCTGCAACTGTAGCAACTGCCTCGTTGTCTGATGACCATACAACTGCTGCATCGCCTGTGTTCTGTGTTGTTGCATTGATTGTTAATGTATCGCCTAAGTTAATTGTGCTTGATGCCGGTGATACACTGATTTCCGGATCTGTTGTAAGAATTGTTACGCCTACACCTGCAATGTAGAAGTCACCTGCATATGATGATAAGCATAAATCTGCTGCTGCATCAAGTGAGAATGTAAAGCTGCTTGTTGATGCTTCCTGAGCTGCGATAACGTTCGCTGTATCAGCAATTGCCGCATCATATGAAGCATATGCACTTGACGGAACTGTTGAAGTTACAACTGTACCTCTGCTTCCGTGTGCCTGTGTATAAACAGTAACCTCAGCCGGCTTGCTTACAGAAAACTGAAGTACATTCTGAACATTTTTAAGTCTTAAGCATGCAAGATTGCCGTCATAATTACCCTTGTTTGCAGCATAGCTGTTACCTTTTGCTGAGAAGAAATGGCTTTCACCAATCAAATCACCTGCTGATAAGCCTGCGCTCATATAATCATCGAACCAATATGTAGCTGTTGAGCTGATTGGCACGATATCTGCTTCTGTTGCCGCACTTGCTGAACTTGCAAATCCTGCCATGCATGAAGCAGCCATTGCTGTTGCTGTCAGTAATGACAACATCTTCTTCATTTTCATAAGAAAATTCCTCCTTTTTTACCCGCCATACCTCTGACGAGTATATTTTGATATCATAATTATACAACCAAAATTTTCAAAAGTCAATCTTTTTATGGCAAAAGTGCCAAATCAAACCAATCATCACAAAAAAACCGCCCTTTTTCACAAATATATTGACTTCCACTACAAAAAGCACCGGTTTCCCGATGCTTTTTGCTCAATATTATTACTTAAATTATAATGTGATTTTTAAAACGCTATCAACCTTTACATCGTCAGTAAGATATGCTGTTGCTGCTGTAACTGCGTTCTCCTTAACCGGAGTATCACCTGATGATGTTATAATGTTCTGTAAGCTGAACTTATTCATTTCCATAACCGGAGCTTCATATTTTCTCATTGTTTTTACCTCCTATTATTCTGCAAATGCTGTTAAAGCATCTGCTGTTACGATTGAATCAACCACGATACCGTAAACAACAGTTGTTGCACCTGTAACTACTACGTCCATTGAAACTGCATTTGTTGTATCTGCTGCCTCTGCAACTGTAATCTTTGCTACTGATGTGTCTGCCGGAACCTCAAATGTAGCTGTTAAAGCAGTAGCCTCGCCCTCATAAGCCTCACCTGAGAATGTCTTTAAAACTGCAATTGTACCGTCAATTACTGTCGGCTCCTCTGATGCCTCCTCAACAAGCTTCATACCTAATGCAACGAAGTCTGTGAAGTAGTTTCCATTGCTTGCATTGTCAAGACTTACTGTATATGTTGTTGCTTCAAGCTCAACCTCGCAAGCCATAGCATACACGCTCTTGTCGCCGCCTGTGAATACTGCATTATTCCAGTATTCGCTTGTCCATGCTGTTGTTGCTGTTGCTGTTGCTGCTGTACCGTTCTTGTCTGTATATGTAAGCATTGTATCAACACCATTTACACCAAGAACATATACCTTGTACTTTCCTGCTTTTTCAACCTTAAGGTTATATGTAGCTGTATCGTCTGTGTAGTTGTTGTACTTATCACCAATATTTGCAGCATCGCCGAATACCTCTGCAATTTCGCCTGTATAAGCGTCAGTTGCTGTGAAACCACCTGCTACTGTATGGCAGTATGAAGCTCTGCCTGTACCTCTTGTGATGTTATCACCCTTGATAATTTCGTCTGTTGTGAATGTGCTCTTGCTGAGTAATGTAACTTTCACTGCAACAAGACCTGTAAGACCCTCGTATGAGCCGCCGCTGGTAATTCTGATTGCGTTATCACCCTCTGACAAGCTCACCTTTGCCTTTGCAATTGCAGCCTTACCGCCATCAAAAGTAGCGATTGTTGAAGCAAGCTCACTCTTATTTGCGAAACCGCCGTCTGTACCGTTTGCAACAGATGTGCCACCTACATATACTGCCGGATACTGCCACCAGTAATCAGTAGCTGTAAGCAAGTTGATCTGGTATATTCCATCTACCGGAGCATCAAAATTCAGCTCGGCATTCAAGCCCTTTACTGCATATGTGGTGTATGATGTGATGTCACCGAAATCAACACCGAATGATGAGTAATTTGTTGAATCTACTTCTGACCATGTTGAATTTGTCTTTAAATACGATGCACCGTCCGGGCAAAGATCTGCTGCTGTGTAAACTGTGTCCACCGCTGCATCTATTGTCTTTTCTGCCGCTAAAGCAGCTGCTGAATCATCAGCATAAGCACAAAGGCTTGTCATTGAAGCTGCCAACATAGCAGCCGCTGTCAAAGCTGACAGCATTTTCTTCATTTTCATAAAAGTTTCCTCCTTTTTGTGTGAGATGATACCGTTTCCATCCCACTATATTATTGTATGTATATTATATACTTATATTTTCCTCTTGTATAGTGCCAATTTTAAAATTTTACACGAGTCCATTTACTTATTTTTACAAATTTCGTGCATAAACCCGTCAATTTTGAGCGTACATATGTCACCTCCTACAATTTTTCCGTCTATTACAAGAACATTTGCACGCACACCGTCCTCGCCGCTGTAATAATTTTTCACTTCATATGTATAGCGTATTCCGTTTTTTCCCTGATACGGCTCCAGATTAAAGCCTGCCTTTTTCTGAAGCAGATTATATTCCTCATATACCAAATCCAACGGCTCGGGGATTTTTACCTTTAGAGTCTCAATCGGTTTGGCGGAAACCTCGTAGCCGTAGCTGTTTAAAAACTCCACGATATAAGTGTCCTGATTGGAAAATATTGTAAAGCAAGCGCTCATCACCACGATTACCGCAACAGTAATGCCGTAGTAAATTATATTCTCTTTCATGTCATTTCCCCCTTTTTTATTGGATAAATTATGGTTTAGCGGTGTATTAGTTAGCACTTAACCATACGACATTGGAGGGGACTTTGTCCCCTTGCAGACTTTGGTATGATTTGATTTTTTTTTGATATAACCCCTACTGACTTTTCTGCCTACAGCAGCAGAAAAGTCAGCAAAAGAGTGCCGTTAAAGAGGGGACGCCCCTCCCTCTTTAAAATCTCCCGCTGCGCTTTACCAAAAGATTCAATCAATTAAAACCAGGCTAAACCATTTGCTGACGTAGGTACTCTTTTGAATTAATAGGCAAAGCTTACTCAAAAAGCAAGCAAATTTACACCGACACATTTCAATTGCAGCCATTGGCTGCCGAGACGCTTGATAAGGGGGTTTTTAAAGGGGGAAAGTTATGCTACGCCTACGAAGCTACGCTTCTAAGGCTACAACACTTTGTGTTGTTCACTTTAACAGCA
>JAZQKZ010000053.1:0-50926 GCA_045542415.1 Clostridia bacterium | reverse complement strand
AACGCCAGCCTGTCACGCTGGAGGTCGTGAGTTCGAGCCTCATCCGGATCGCTTTAATGCCTCTGTAGCTCAGTTGGTAGAGCAAGGGACTGAAAATCCCTGTGTCGGCGGTTCGATTCCACCCGGAGGCACTGCTTTGCTAAATGTGAGCAGAGCATATGCGGGAGTGGCTCAGTGGTAGAGCGTCACCTTGCCAAGGTGAACGTCGCGAGTTCGTATCTCCTCTTCCGCCTTATATTCGGCGCCATAGCCAAGTGGTAAGGCAGAGGTCTGCAAAACCTTTATTCCCCAGTTCAAATCTGGGTGGCGCCTCTTTAATATGGGAGTTTAGCTCAGCTGGGAGAGCGTCTGCCTTACAAGCAGGATGTCACAGGTTCGAGCCCTGTAATTCCCATAAATACGCCAAAACAGTTTTTGCTGTTTTGGTCGTAACCTGGTCCGGTAGTTCAGTTGGTTAGAACGCCAGCCTGTCACGCTGGAGGTCGTGAGTTCGAGCCTCATCCGGATCGCTTAATTCCGAGCCTCTGATACTTCAGAGGCTTCGGGAACAAATTTAATATGCGGGAGTGGCTCAGTGGTAGAGCGTCACCTTGCCAAGGTGAACGTCGCGAGTTCGAATCTCGTCTTCCGCTCCAAAAGCGGCAACGTGCGTTGCCTAAGATAAGAGATAATAGATAATAGAGAAAAAATAAAAGATAGGCGAGTTTCGCCGCTTTTGTACTATTATCTATTATCTCTTATTTATTATCTAAATAGAGGTGCGTTTATGTCACAGAACAGCATATTACTTGAAAAGTCACTTGTGTTTGCGGCTAGAACCATTAAACTTCATAAATATCTTGTAAAGGAAAAAAAAGCGAATAATTTCAAATCAAATCGTACGAAGTGCTACATCAATAGGAGCAAATGCGAATGAAGCAATTTATGGAATAAGTAAAGCAGATTTTATCGCTAAATTACATATAGCGCTTAAAGAGACGGCAGAAACGGAATATTGGTTGAGGTTATTAAAGCTTTCAGAGTATATAACCGAAAATGAATTTGCATCTCTTTTGTCGGATTGTCTGGAAATTAAGAAGATATTGGTTTCGACATTGAATACAGCAAAAAAACCAGAGAAATAGAGGGAATAAGGGAGTGGTACAGCCATGAAAAAATTCATATTCAGTGTGTTGGCAATTATAATTGCCCTTATGGTTGTTAATTCCAAAACGGACTTTTTCCGTGACCTCGGCGGGTATGTACCTGCTATTGAAGAAAGATTTCCGGATGTTGTGATTGCGGTTGAAGAGGCGGCAGATTATGTATATGACTTCACCAGCAGTCTGCCTACTCCGGGAGAAGTGATGGCAATTTTAAAAAATGAAGAGTTGCCGATTGACCCGTCTGATGTCGCGGTTAATGCATATATCGAAAACAGTCCGATGTTGACGTTCAGTCCGAACGAAAATATAAGTGCAAAGATCAGAGACGGGAAATACCTGAGACTTTTCGGAGTGACGGATTCTATAGATAAGTCTCATATGATTGTACGTTTTTCCGATGAAGAAAATGAAAAGCTTGATCAGGTCGGTATGAGTGTAGATTCAAAGGGTGAATTTGATAAGACAATAGAGATTCCCGACAGTGATTATAATAAAATAAGTGTAGAGGTTTATACAGGAGCAGAGGCGTACGGAAGCTTTGTGAGTTGGATATATAATTATCTCTACCTTGAATGTGACGCTGACGGCAAGTGGAGTATTGTACAATCACCTGTTTTGCAGCATAACAAAACAGCGTACGAAAAGGAAAAGCCGATAAGTGATGCCCTGAAAAGCACTCCGGCGATTGAGTCGGATGAGGATGAAATAATACAGCTTGCGGCTATCATAACAGCTAATGCTGAGAGTGATTATGAGAAGCTCTACGCAATTCACGACTGGGTATGCAATAACATACGCTATGACCGTGACAAGCTCAATTCATCGACAACGGTGCCATATTCGGCGACAAAGGTATTGAAGAACCGCAGTGCGGTATGTCTCGGATTTTCGACACTCACCGCATCATTATGCAGGAGTGTGGGTATTCCGTGCAATGTGGTATCAGGATATGCCCTGGGCATAGGTGAGGATACGCAATGGAGCGAGGTTACGGTGAATACAGAAGAGCAGAACCATGCATGGAATGAAGCATATGTTGACGGAAGATGGGTAATTCTTGACACGACATGGGATTGCATGAATAAGATTGAAAATGGAGAAGAAATTAACGGTGAGCCGTCACATATGTACTTCGATGCTAATATAGACTTCTTCTCGGCGAATCATAAGATAATTGAATATATGAGAAGACCGTAAAAGCGTATTAAATAAAGAAAACAACGGAGGTATTGCTAAGTGCAGTACCTCCGTTTTGCTGTTTATTCCATAAATTTAGGCGGTGAGCCGTTTTCCTTTACATACATGCGGTAGAAATGGGAGTAGTTGTTAAAACCGGCGTTGACGCTTGCTTCAAGCAGTGACTGACCTTTTGCGTGCAGCTCACGGACGAGGAGCAGGCGTTTGTAATTTATATATTTATTCAAGGTGTATCCGGTGAACTTTTTAAACGTACGGCACAGATGAAACTTGTCAATATGAAACTGCTCCGCAAGCTCGTCCAATGTTATGCGTTCGCTTAAGTTTTCGTTTATGTAGAGAATAATCGCACTTATACGTTTGTTTTGGATAATAGCCCTTGCGGCGTTTTTTTGTGAGTTATTTAAAAGATATAAAAACTCAATCAGTGCCGCATTTGCCACGATATATGCCTTGTCCTCTGTATATCTTGCTATGCGGTTTAAAGGCTCAAGCAGTGATTCTTTTACTGTTTCTGACGGAATGATATTTTTTGTTCCAAGCTCACGGTTTTCAAATATATCGGCAAAGTCATCACAGTGATTTATACGGAAATAGTCCGTTGAAATGTAAAGTACACGTCTTTCGTACGCCTTTGAACTGTTACAGTGTATGCGATGCATTTCAAACGGACGTGTAATGAGGAGGTCATACGGTTTGAGATCGTATATACTACCCTCTGCGTGAAATTGAGCATCACCGTTTAAAAACAATACAATTTCGTACAGGTCATTATGGTTATGGAGTATAAAGCTGGAATTATCGGGAGAAATATCCCGTGATTCCGAGATACCGAATCCGTATCCGGGAATGAGTTTTAAATCAATGGGAGGCATATGTGTTGCTCCTTTCGTGGAATACGTTGTAAATTATGGTTTATCGTTTTTTGTTAGCACTTGTCCGAGCGACTTTGGAGGGGACTTTGTCCCCTTGCAGACTTTGGTATGATTTGATTTTTTGCTATAACCCCTACTGACTTTTCTGCCTACAGCAGCAGAAAAGTCAGCAAAAGAATGCCGTTAAAGAGGGGACGCCCCTCCCTCTTTAAAATCTCCCGCTGCGCTTTACCAAAAGATTTAGTCAATTAAAACGAGGCCAAACCATTTGCTAGCGTAGGTACTCTTTTGAATTAAAATACAAAGCTTACTCAAAAAAAAACAAGCAAATTTCCACCGACACATTTCAATTGCAGCCATTGGCTGCCGAGACGCTTGATAAGGGGGTTTTTAAAGGGGGAAAGCCTTTAACAGCATTCTTTTGGTTCGTTTTCTGTTGCTGCGGACAGAAAATGAACTGGGGTATAGCAAAATAAGCAATCATATAAAAGCATCGAGGGGCAAAGCCCCACTGCGTTGTTTGAACAAGTGCTAACAGTAACATAAACCATAATTTACCTAACAATCTATACCCTCATCATATCACAATTACGCAATAATGTCAATGTTTATGCCAATATACATATAGAAAATTGACTTAAATTGTGTTATTATTAAACCGATAAAAGAGAGGAGATATAATTATGCAGCTTGAATTATCAGAATTATCAAATGAAAATCAGTGGACGGGAATAAAGCTTCCGCAGTTTGATATATCGGCAATGCGTGAAGAAACTGCAAAGAACCCTGAATGGGTACACTTTGGTGCAGGTAATATATTCAGAGGCTTTATCGGTTCAATTAACCAGACTCTTTTGAATAACGGCGATACCAAAACAGGTATAATAGCAGTTGAGACCTTTGACTATGATATAATAGACAAGATTTACGATGCTTATGATAATCTTACATTGTCTGTAGTTATGGATGCAAAGTCAAACCTTGATATTGAGGTTCTTGCAGGCATCGCACAGGGAGTAAAGGGCAGTGATCTGGACTGTCTCAGGAACATATTTGCAAAGCCGTCGCTTAAAATGCTCAGCTATACAATCACTGAAAAGGGCTATGCAATCTATGGACTTGACGGTACATTGATGAATGGAGTGGCAGCGGATATTGCAAACGGACCTGCTTCACCCCGACATGCTATGAGCATCACCGCTGCATTATTATATCACCGTTACATCAGCGGCGGATATCCGATGGCGGTTGTAAGCATGGATAACTGCTCGCACAACGGTGAAAAGGTAAGAAACGCAGTAATGGAAATCGCTCATGGCTGGGTTGATAACGGTAGTGTTGACGGCGGATTTATTGATTATCTTGAAACAAAGGTATCATTCCCCTGGAGTATGATTGACAAGATTACACCGAGACCGTCAGACAAGGTAAAGGCACAGCTTGAGGAAATGGGCGTTGAGGGTATGGACCCGATTATTACTTCAAAGGGTACATATATCGCACCGTTTGTAAATGCCGAGACTGCACAGTACTTAGTGGTTGAGGATGATTTCCCCAACGGAAGACCTGCACTTGAAAAGGCAGGCGTGTATATGACAACAAGAGAGACTGTAAATAAGTCTGAGACAATGAAAGTTACAACCTGTCTTAATCCGCTTCATACAGCACTTGCTGTATATGGTTGCATGTTAGGCTATACATCAATCTGGGAGGAAATGGCAGATAAGGATCTGGCAAACCTTGTAAACGGAATTGCAAAAGAGGGTATAAAGGTCGTTGTTGATCCGGAGATTATTGACCCGAAAGCATTTGTAAAGGAAGTAATAGAGGAGAGATTACCGAATCCGAATATTCCGGATATGCCGCAGAGAATTGCAACAGATACATCACAGAAAGTGGGAATCAGATACGGTGAAACAATCGAGTCATATATGAAGAGCGGCGAGCTTGATACAAAGGATTTAGTATGCGTTTCAAAGGCAATTGCAGGCTGGTTAAGATACCTTTTAGGTATTGATGACGAGGGTAATGAGTTCGAGAGAAGTGCAGACCCGATGCTTGAGGAACTTGACGAAATAATGGCAGGCATTGAATTGGGCAAGCCGGAGAGTGCAGACGGAAAGTTAAAGGATATTTTATCGAACGAGAAGCTGTTCGGTGTAAATCTTTACGATGCAGGAATTGCTCAGATGGTTGAGGATAACTTTAAGGCAATGCTTGAGGGTAAGGGTGCAGTAAGAAAGATGATAGGCTGATAAAATGAGAGCTGAAAGGCTCTCATTTTTTGTGGGATATATTTACATCTCATCGAAGTTGTGATATAATTATTATATATAACCTTATGGAGGTGTGGCATGAAAAAGAGAGCTTTTTGTATTATAACAATTCTGTGTATGATGATAAATATCCTTTCACCGTTAAGCGTAAATGCAGACGGGTATTATAATTGCGGTGATTATTTGTATTACGAGGAAAATGAAAACGGAGACCTTATTATAACGGGTAACAGATATAATGAATTATACTGGTGGCACAACGATATTGAAATTCCGTCGGAATATAATGGTAAGAAGGTTGTTGCTATTGGTGATGAAGCGTTTATAAAAGGCCTCTATAAGACTGTAAAAATTCCTGAGGGAATTAAGACGATCGGAGATCGTGCATTTTATGCATGTAGAGATATTACAGAGCTTATACTGCCGGACGGTCTTGAAAGCATCGGTGAGCAGGCGTTTTATGACAGTAATCCTGCCGAGCTTATATTGCCGGACAGTGTGAAAAGCATTGGTAGTCAGGCATTTGGTAGCTGGTCACTGATTGAAAAGGTAGATCTTCCTGCATCGCTTGTGCATATGGGAGAACATGTTTTTTATGACTGTAATAATATTGCGGACGTCACTATTGAAGAAAGTAATGAACATTTTACAGCAGAAAACGGAGTTCTGTTCAACAAAGACAAAAGTAAGATTGTATTCTACTCTCCGGCAAAGCCCGATACGGAATATGCCATTCCGGAGGGGGTTACGGATATTGGTGTGTATGCATTTGCATCTGCACAAAAGCTTGAAAAGGTAACATTTCCCGATACGCTGACAATAATAGACGGAGGTGCGTTTAAAGACTGTACTTCTCTGAACAATGTTGATATTGTGCCAAGCGTGCAAGTGATTGGCAACGGCGCATTCGGGAACTGTGATTCACTTGAAAAAATAGCGATTCCTGCATCTGTCACGAATTGTGGTGTTGATACGTTTTATGGATGTAATTCACTTAAGGAGGCAGAAATAGCTGAGGGTATCACTTCAGTGCCTGTAGGTATGTTCTATGAATGTGATGCACTTGAAAGAGTTGTGCTTCCGGAAAGTATCACAAGCATAGGTTCGGATGCATTCTACTTTTGCGGCTCACTCAAGGACATAGAGCTTCCTGATGCGGTGACAGAAATTGGTGCAGCTGCGCTTGCTTATAGTGCAATTACGGAATTTAAAACACCCGAAAAGGTTACAGTACTGAGAGAGGGGCTTTTGCAGGGCTGTGTGCACTTAAAGAATGTATATTTGCATAAAAATGTTGAAATAGTTGAAGATGATGTTTTTCATTACTGCACGGAGCTTGAGGAAATAGCGGTGGAAGCAGGGAATGCGAATTATACCTCCATCAACGGAGTAATGTTTAGTGCAGATAAAAAAACGCTGTATGTCTATCCGGCTAAGAGGGCAGAAAGTGCATACACTGTTCCCGCCTGTGTAACCAATATAGCAGATGAAGCGTTTTTATACAATGAACAGCTTGAAAAGGTAACACTGCCTGCAAGTGTTGAAACGATAGGAGAATTTGCTTTTGCATACTGTACATCACTTAAAAAGGTTCTGCTGCCATATGGAGTAAAAAGCTTTGGCGACTATGCGTTTTACAGATGTACTTCACTTGAAAGCATGACAATTCCCGAGGGTGTGGAATGTATTTCCGGGGGCGCCTTTTCTGCATGCAGTGCAATGAAAAGCGTTGCTATTCCTAAAAGTGTGAAAGAAATTCAGGCATATGCATTTGAGGGTGTCGAAGCACTGGAAAATGTGTATTATGCAGGAACCGATGAGGAATGGGCAGCGATTACGATAGAAAATGGTAACGATTACCTGCTTGATATAACAAAAGAGTCTGAAAGCGTTATTGAGGTGCCTGTTCCGCCGATTGATGTGGAATATTCGGATGAGAAAGACATTGCTCCCAATATTGAAACAGAGCTGAATTCGCTCTTAAAATCAGTCACTCTGTGCGATACCACAATAAAAGGACCAAGCTTTGAAATAAATGGAAACGTCATTTGTCCGCTTGAATTTGATGCTAAGGCAGTACTTGATTTATCGGGACTTTCAAAGTGTATTACAGTTGATACAGATAAGAAAACAGTTCATGTAATACTCGGAAAGATAAACGAGGACGGCAAGGCGTCGGTTGTGCAGACTACAAAAACGTGTGATGCATCGTGGGGCAAGCAGTATGGCGAGATAAAGGGTTTATACAAGAAAATGACGGGCGGCGATATGAGTAGCCGTAAAAACTGGAACAGCTTTGAAAAGTTAAAGGGTGAGCTTAACAGTATAAAATGCGATATGTTCATCGAAGCCGAGATGCAGTGCGTGGCATATCTTGATTTCGATTACCAGACGGGAAGTCTTAAATTGTCTGAGGGCGGATTTATCGAAAGTGCAAGTCTTGGTGTAAATCTGAATTATCCGCTTGTCGGCAAATGCCTTTATGCTACGCTTGGCTTAAAGGGTAGTGAAGAGGGTACAATCAAGGCGGTTGTGACCTCAAGCGGCGAAATAAATCCGCAGATGTCGATAAAACCGTCACTCACCGCAAAAGCCTCAATAACAGGTGAAATTCCAATGCTGTGCTCTGCCGAGGGTGGTATTGATGCAACATTGGCAGTGATTTTGCAGACCTTTGACCCCAAGCTCACAGTAACAATGGGCGGAAATATTTTCCTTGATGCTAAGGTGTTCAATAAGTCGCTTATCGACTGGAGTCACCCGTATCTTGATGTGGAATTATATCCCGAATTCAAGGCGAATGATGAAAGTGCAGCTTTGACAAGCTTTGGCACTACACAGGATATATATGCAAATGCGGTGAACACTCCGAGAGATTATATCAACCATGACGAAATTGCACGTCTTGACAGTGTAGATACGGAGTATGAGATTTATGGAGTATATCCTGACAATAACGCAGAGCTTGTATCGATTGGCGATAACATGCAGATGCTTATATGGACAGGCGATGACGGAAGTAAATCGGATGTGAACAGAACGTCACTGATGTATAGCATATGCAGTGATGGCGTGTGGAGCGAGGTACAGACAATAGCCGAGGACGGATGTGCGGTCGGTGAATTTGATATGTTTGCGGATGGTGAACGGGTATATGTTGTTTATCAGAAGCTCTCACAGGTATTTGGTGACGATGCAGGTGTAGAAGAGCTGCTTGCGGCATCTGATTTGTATATTACAGAATATACAGACGGAGAATTTACACCTCCGATATGCATCAATGATGAGGGCAATACCGGATACGAATATATATGCGAGCTGAGCGTTTATGAGGGTGAGCCGATTGTGTTATGGATAGAAAACGAATACAACGATGTATTCCTTGCCGAGGGTGAAACGGCGGTGCTTGGCAAATACCGTCAGGACGGAGTATGGAGTGAGACGATGCCGCTTTTCGGTACCTACGGCGAAGAGGGTCAGTATCCGGGAGAGGTGAATTTTGGTGCTGACGGTACTATGTATTTTACGATAATAAATTCCGATGGAGAAAATACTGAAACAATGCTGATTTCACAGCATGAAAGCATTCCGCCGGAGTATTATACCGAGGGTGGGATGTATAATGCCGAAATCATTGACGGAAAGCTTTATTACATAAAAAATTCGGGCATATACTGCATTGAGGGTGAAGAAGAAACGGCAGTCGGAATAAATAATGTCACAAGCTTTAAGTCGGTTGCAAACGGCGAAAAGACGGTTATGATTATGAATGTTCCCGACGGTGCCGGCAGTGAATTATATATATCTACTATCGAAAACGGTGTATTGAGTACACCGGAAAGGTTTACGGACCTTGGTAAATATATAAGAAGCTATTCACCTTTAATTGATGCGGATGGTACGGTAAAGGTGGCGGTATCGGCGGCTGAAGTCAATAATGAAATTGAAGCGGGAGACGATGTTTACGGTGCCACATCAATAATGGTGCTGGAACAGTGTGAGTACCGGGATTTATCAAGCTCGTATGTGTATTATGATGATGAGGCGGTTAAACCAGACAGTGATATAGAGCTGTACTTTGATGTATATAATGATTCGGCGCAGACTCTTGAATCAGTTGATGTGGTTCTTTGTGACGGTAGCTCGAATGTACTTCATGAGCAGAGTGTCAGCTGTAGTGTTGCACCGTTTACAAGCGAGGAGCTTAGTATAAAATATCATCTGCCTGCTGAAACAGCAAAAACGCAGTTGAACCTCAGCGTAAGAACCGAGGGAGAAAAGAGCTATGAAAATAATACCGTTTCAACGGAAATCGGATATGCAAATCTTAGCGTGGCTCAGATACATAGCGTTGTCAATGCGGACAGAACAACGGACATAAAAGCGGCTGTGACAAATACAGGCTTTGAAAATGCAGAGTCAGCTGTTGTGACGATATATAACGGCAGTATAAACGGTGATGTTTTGGAAACGATTGAAGTCGGAAATATTGCACCGGGCGAGTGTGTAAATGTTGAATATCAATTCCCGGCAGAACTGATGACAACGGAAGAAAATGCAATGAATGCGGTTTATATATCGGTAGCGACAGCTACAGAGGAGTCGCTGTATTCGGATAATGAAAAAAAAGCGGTCTTTGCAAGCAATGCAGAAGAAACGGTGGTTGAGCCAACAGCCACACCGACAGTCGAGCCGACGGTTGAGCCAACGGCTACACCGACAGTTGAACCAACGGTCGAGCCGACAATTGAGCCGACGGCTGAACCTGAACCGTATGAAATTATTAACTACACTATAAGCGATACTGAAAACGGAAGATATTTAACGGATGTTACGGTGCATGCAGAGGATCCGGAAAATGTAAGAGTGTTTGTAGCTGTATATGATGAAAACGGCAGACTTGAAGCTGTAGTTTCAAAGACGGTTGAATGCTCGTATGCTGTAATTGGATTCAATACAGAAATTCCGTACGGAAAGAAAATAAGGATATTTATGTGGAGGGAACAGCTTCCGTTAGCAGAAGTGAAATAAGGGAGAGTATTTTATGAAAAAGTTTTCAAGTGTAATTTTCGCATTGGCTGTTTTTGTGAATTTATTGCCGGTGCCGGTAAAAGCAGCGGCTACTACTGCACAAATCAGCTTTACCTATGGTGATAATACATACACACGCCAAATGGAAAAGCTTGACAGGGGACTTGTTGCTATAAAGGTAAGCGGCGGAGTGTATGTCGGCTGGCGAATGTCGGGTGAAGAGGGAAGTGTCAGTGACATCAGAAATGCACCCGATTTTGAGGTTTATCGCAACGGTGAGAAAATCGCAGTGGTCGAGGATAGTACTAACTATCTTGACAAAGCGGGAAAAACGGGCGATACCTACAGTGTTGCAATTGTGGGCGGCGAGCAGAGCGAGACTGTTTCGGTGCTGGAAAACAACTATATAGATATCCCGATGGATATCCCTGCTGATTTCGTTGACGGAGAAACAACCTATACATACAGTGTAGGTGAGGCATCAACGGGTGATCTTGACGGTGACGGTCAGTATGAAATCGTGGTGAAGTGGGATTGTAATGCAAAGGATAATTCACATAGCGGTGTTACGGGCAATGTGTATCTTGATGCATATGAGCTTACGGGCGAGAAAATGTGGAGAATTGACCTGGGCAGAAATATCCGTGCAGGCGCACACTATACGCAGTTTCTGGTTTATGACTTTGACCTTGACGGATATGCGGAGGTTACTGCAAAAACGGCTCCCGGCTCAATTGACGGCGAGGGCAACTATGTAAGTGAGGCTAGCCTTGTTGAGGATATAAGAAATACGGATAACACAGCTGTGTATATAAATGACGGCGGCTATATTTTAGAGGGTGACGAGTTCTTTACTGCATTTGACGGAAGAGATGGAAAAGCACTTGACACAATCTATTACCCGAACCAGCGTATAAGCGTAGAAGTATGGGGCGACAATTACGGAAACCGCTGTGACCGCTATCTTGCAGACGTGGCATATCTCGACGGCGAAAGACCGTACGCAATTTATTGGCGAGGCTATTACGGTCCGAGAGGCGGCTATGGAACAAGAACGGGTATCTTTGGTGCAAGACTTGACGAGAACAAGAGACTGCAGTGCGACTATTGCTTTGATACCTACGATACGTCAACGGTTGAGGATTACAAGGGTGTGTATGGATATTCCGAGAATATCTATCAGTACACCGGACAGGGTAACCATAATATGACGGTTGCCGATGTGGATAATGACGGCAAGGACGAGTTTATTTCAGGTGCATTGTGCTTTGAGGTGAACGATGATGATAAGCTTGCGGTGAAGTGGTGCTCGTTCAGGGGTCACGGTGATGCATTGCATATCGGTGACTACGACCCGACGCATCCGGGCTTTGAATATTTCAGCGTACACGAGGGCGGCGATTATACAGACCCGAACACAGGCAAGGTGCTTGACTACGGTATGACAGTGTATGATGCCGAAACGGGTGAGGAGCTTTATCATAAGGGTTCTACCGGCGATACCGGACGAGGTGTTATGGCGAATATCGGCTCGGGCGGATATTATCAGATTTATGGAGTCGGAAATGTTACGGCGATGGGTAACGGAGTGTTTGAGGAAAGCACTGTCGGTCCGGGTAATAACTTCCGTGTGTTCTGGGACGCTGACTTGTATGATGAAATGGCAAACAGTATATACATAACTGACTGGAACGGAGAGGAAGTAGTAAGAATTTTCACAGCAACCGGATGCGTTGCGGGTAACGGAACAAAGTCAAATCCTGCATTGCAGGCAGACCTTTTCGGCGACTGGCGAGAGGAGCAATGTTTTCCGTTGGCGGACTACTCCGCAATAAGAGTGTTAACTACAACGGACGTTACGGGCTACAAGCTGCCGACGCTTATGCATGACCCGGTTTACAGAAGTGGAGTTGCAGCACAGCAGACGGCATACAATCAGCCGCCGCATGTGGGATTTTATATGGATAATGAGATGTTTATCCGCACAATCACATCATTTACGCTGACACCACCTGATAAGACGGTTTATAAGGTGGGTGAGCAGCTTGAGCTTGCAGGAATGAAAGCAGTTTTAAGCTATGACGACGGCACGAGTGAGGAAACCCTCAGCTACGGAATGACGGAGTTTAATCCGATGAAGGCAGGCACTCAGGAAATAACCGTAACATATAAGGAGTTTATGGAGAAGTTCACCGTAACGGTTGAAAGCGGCTTTACCTGTGATGAAAACGGATATATTACGGCATATAACGGTACAGAGGAAACGGAGATAATTCCTGAATATATAGGCGATGTTGCGATTGTGGGAATTGCCGAGGGTGCGGTTGAAAACACTTCAATCAGAGATTTATATGTCTATAACCATGTTGCGGATATCGGGGCGAATGATTTCGGTGAGACAGTGATTCACTGCTATCGTAACGGTGCGGCGTATAAGTATGCAGTTGAGAATAATGCCAAATATGAGCTTATTGAGGTTGATATTGAGGAATATATCATTGATATAGACTTCGAGGAAGATGATTTCGTTAATCTGCGTGTGGTGCAGGGTACCTCAGAATGGGCTCAGAGTATAGAGGGACTGACATTCGGAATGGGTGCAAGACCCTCAGGAGGTGACAGCAGAACGGGATTCTATACTGCTGTTGAAACTGATGGCAATTCGTATATGAATTGCGGTATAGGCCGATTTGGTACAAGCAACCGTCACGCATACCTTGCGATTGATAATGTTCTGCCGCTGGAAGATGAAACCGATGTTATACTGAGCTTTGATGTGATGTTCCCGGAGCAGCTTAATATGAGCGAGGAACAGATTGCGGCATATATGACGATTGAGGATGAAAACGGCATAATTGATACTTGCTCGAAGGACAATCTCGGCATGGAGTTCGGGAAGTGGTATAATTACTCACTTGTGTATTCAGAGGGTGAATATGTAAGAACTATAACTGATTCAGAGGGAACTGTTATATCGGTAACAAAGCTCGGAGCGACCGAATCACTGAATGCAGTTTCAAAAATGCAGATTTATCTTGATAAGACATATGCAGGTGTTGACTATATGACAGGTGCGTATGTAGCAATTGATAATTTCAAGTATTATACGGTTGAGAAAGTGGTACCGACGGCAACGCCTACGCCGGAACCGACAGCAACGCCGACACCTGTGCCAACGGCAACGCCGACACCTGTGCCAACGGCAACGCCGACACCTGTGCCGACAGCAACGCCGACACCTGTGCCAACGGCAACGCCGACACCTGTGCCGACACCAACACCGACACCTGTGCCGACAGCAACGCCGACACCGGAACCGACAGCAACGCCGACACCTGTGCCGACAGCAACGCCGACACCAACTCCCAAACCGACGGAAATGCCGGTGGTCACATCAAATAACTGTGAAACGGTGATTGGCGGTGTAAATGTAGTTTCAGGAGCACCGGACGGTACAAATGCGTACGAGGTGACAGACAATACAACCATTATCAATCTCGGGGAGGAAGTAACGGATGAGCTGATCTGGAAAGCTGATATACGCTTTGAAAAGGAAGGTGCGGGCTTTACTATTACAGATTCAACGGGAAAAGCGAATATAACAGTTGTTCTTAACGAGGGTTGCCTTGCGGTGCAGCATTCGGCAACGAGCTATGATTATTATAGTGCAATATCGACAGACATGTGGTATCGTTTGGAAATTAAAGCTGAATTTGGTGATGAACCTGATGGAAGTCTAGTAGTGTATAAATACAATGAAGACGGTTCAATGAAAAAGGTATGCGGAAGCTCAGAAGTGAAGTTTTTGCGAAGTAACTATAGCGGAGTGCAGTATCTTACAGCTACCGAGGGTGTAATTGTAGATAATGTGTCGGCTGCACCGGACATAGCTGTTGCACCTGACGGCTACAAGTATCCGTTCAGGGGTGTAGAGCATGAAATTTATGGGGACGCGACTGCAACTTTAGAAATTGAATGCTATGAAAACGTTGAAAATGCGGCTATAATCATTGCCCGTTATGACAAGAACGGTGATTTTATGTCGATAAAGTTTTCACCTAGGAATTGTTCTGAAATAGAGCCGAACACAAGATTTTATGAATGGTTTGATTTGGGTGCATATTATGCGGCATATGTCAAGGTTTTTGTATGGAACACAGAAACAATGGAGCCGTATTCAGAGCCGTATGTGATAGATACGGGCTGGTATTGATTCAGGACTATAAACAAAAAAATGAGGATGCTGTATAATACGGCATCCTCATTTGCTTTACATAAACAAGTCCTTTATATCAACAAAAGAATTATAAGATATTGCGGACGGGTTATTTAAAAGCAATACCTTGATGAATAATCTGACATATTTTTGCTTTTAGCGTTTACATTTGTCATTTGATGTGATATAATCAAGGTATAAAAAGAAGGGAGGTAGTATCAATGAAGAAATTAATTGGTTTGTTGGCGGTGTTCGGCATGGCGGCGGCTTTACAAACAAGTGCAGGTGCTGTGACAGAAGGGTATTACACATATACAACATCAGGAACAAGTGCGCAGATAACAGATTGCAGCACTGATGCGGCGGGGGATATTGTAATTCCTGAAACACTTGGGGGATACAATGTTACAAGCATAGGTGACTATGCATTTGAGGACAGTCAGTATATTACAGGAGTAACAATACCTGATACAGTAAAAAGCATTGGTTACGGAGCGTTTAAGGGATGCGGCACTTTGGCGGATGTGACGATTGGCTTAGCTGTGGAAACTATAGGGAATAATGCATTTTATAACTGCGGTGCATTGACGGATATAAAAATCCCTGCCGGAGTCAGTGAAATTGGTGACGAAACATTCTACGGCTGTTCGGCGTTGGAAAATGTAGTAATCGGTACAGGTGTAAAAATTATTGGCGAGGATGCATTCTATGGATGCAGCAGTCTGACCAGAGTTATACTTCCTGCTGAATTGACGGAAATCAAGGACAGAGCATTCTATCAGTGTGAAGGGCTTAAAAGTATAAACATACGGGATAGTGTAACAACAATGGGAGAAAAAGTATTTTCCGGATGTACGAGTCTGACATATGCTAAAACGGGAAGCGGGCTTACATACATTAACGACGGTACATTTTCCGGATGTACGAGCCTTAATCAGGTAGTGATAGGAGATAGTGTAACGGCGATTAACTATAATGCATTTTCCGGTTGTAGTGGTCTTGAAAGTATAGTAATTCCTGAAAGCGTAGTAAGCATAGGATCCGGTGCATTTAGCGAATGTACAAATCTGAATACGATAGTAATTCCCGATAGCGTAGTAAGTATTGGAGACCGTGCCTTTGCATCATGTACGTCTCTGGTGAATGTGGAGATTCCCAACAGCGTAACGAGCCTGGGGGCTTCTGTATTCAGAGAATGTACAGCCTTGGAATCAGCTTCAATCGGAAAGGGTGTGCAGGTTATTGCAGACAGTATGTTCTATGGCTGTGAGAATCTGAAAAGTGTAATAATTTCCGACAGTGTGACTGAAATAGGCTTTGAAGCATTTTGTGGCTGTAAGTCTCTGACGGATGTGTATTATAAAGGTACAAAGGCAGAATGGGAAAGCATAAATATTGATAGTCCGGAGGCACAGCTTGGTTCTGCGACTATTCACTATGATTATAAATCTACGACAGACGGGACAATATCATGGAGCCTTGAGGAAGGTGTTCTTACGATAAACGGCACCGGCGATATGGATGATTATGTAAGTGAATCGCGTGTTCCCTGGTATGAGGAAAACATCAATATCAAAAAAGTTGTGATTGAGGACGGAATTACAAGTATAGGCTCGTATGCTTTTTATGGCTGTGATTATCTGGCACAGGTTGTAATTCCCGACAGTGTTGAAAGAATCGGCTCAGTTGCATTTGCATTCTGTAATGATCTTACAACAGTGGAATTATCAGCAAATGTCAGGTATATCGAAAGCGGAGCCTTTTCAAATTGCGAGAGCTTGGTGGGAATAACGGTGGATAGTGAAAATAAGCACTATATCACGGTTGACGGAGTGCTGTTTGATGCGAAGAAAACAATCTTGATGCAGTATCCGCCTGCAAAGAATGAGAGGGCATATGCAATACCGGAGGGTGTAGTGAATATTGACGATTGGGCATTTACCGGATGCAGTGCTTTGGGAATTGCAGAGTTTCCCGAAAGTGTTATAAGCATTGGCAGGTTGGCATTCAGTGGCTGTGACGGATTGAGTGAAATAACTCTGCCGGTTTCGTTAAGGGCGATTGGTGAGTCGGCGTTTGACGGCTGTGACACAGTATCGGAGGTTCATATTCCGACGAATGTATATAGCATAGGAGAAATGGCATTCGGAGGCTGTTCGTCTTTGAATAAGATAACGGTTGATGAAAATAATTCATACTATTGCTCAGTTGACGGAGTGCTGTTCAATAAGGATAGAACTGCTTTGTTGGCTTTTCCTGAGGGAAAAGCCGGGCTACATTACATAATTCCTGATGGAGTAACAAAGATTGGTGAGTATGCATTCTACAGTTCAAAGCTGGAAAATGTAGAAATTCCGGATAGCGTTGAGACTATCGGCGATTATGCATTCTTGTATTGCAATGACCTTAGTACTCTGACAATTCCTGACGGAGTTACAAGTATTGGTGCAGGAGCATTCCGTGCCTGCGTAAATATTGAGAGTGTAGTTATTCCGGAAAGTGTTACAAGCATCGGGTTTGAGGCTTTTGAAAACTGTCGTAGCTTAGATGAAATAGTCCTGCCGGATAAGGTGATATCAATAGGTTCAGAAGCATTTACGGGCACAAAGCTCTATCGTGAGAAAAATAATTGGGTTAATGACGCGTTTATCATCGGAATACATTTACTTGATGTTGACGAAGATGTGGAGGGTGAATATGTGATTCCTGAGGGCGTAGTAAATATTGCGGGTGGAGCCTTTAAGAATTGCATTGCAATAACGGTTGTAGTGATTCCGGACAGTGTGAGGGCGATAGGAGCTGAAGCGTTCTGGAACAGCGGCCTTACTGACATTGTAATTCCTGAAAATGTAAAAACAGTAGGCGAATTTGCATTTTATGGCTGTAAAAATCTTGTCAGTGCAGAGTTGTCAGAGGGGATGACACAGCTGGAGGCTTCGGTATTTCGAATGTGTTCAGCTCTTAACAGGGTTGTAATTCCGGACAGCATTACAAGCATAAGTGACCGGGCATTCAGAGGATGTCCGGATGGAGAGATATACTATTACGGAAGTAAAGATGAGTGGCAACAGATCGCAATAGGCTATGATAATGGATATCTGTACGATTCGGATATAAATTACAATTATGTACCTGCCGGGAAGCAGATTGTTGCGCAGTATAATAACGGCAGGCTTGTCGGAGTTGAAATCAGTGGCTATGCAGAGGGCGAAGTGAACTACAACAAGGCAGCAGAGGCTGATACTGTAAAGACTATGGTATGGAAGAGCATAGGCAGTATGGAGCCTGTCTGTGATGCGGAAATAATAAATTAATCAAAGGGCTGTTGCTTGTTGCAACAGCCCTTTGGGTTTATTTCTTGATCTGACCGTAATAAGCGTTAGCACCGTGCTTTCTTAAATAGTGCTTGTCTAAAATTGTCTGTGAAATCGGCGGTAAGTTCGGATTTAATTCCATTGCTCTTAATGCCATTTTTGCACATTCCTCCATTACAACCGCATTATGTACTGCATTGTGAGCATCAGTTCCCCATGCGAACGGACCGTGATTTGACACAAGTACGCCCGGAATGGCTGCCGGATCCTTATCCTTAAATGTTTCGATGATTACAAGACCTGTATTCTTTTCGTATTCGCCCTCGATTTCTTCCTTTGTCATAAGACGTGTTGCAGGAATTTCACCGTAGAAATAGTCTGCATGAGTTGTGCCGAAAGGCGGAATACCTCTGCATGCCTGAGCGAATGATGTTGCCCATGATGAGTGAGTGTGAACAACGCCGCCACACTCCG
Organism: Clostridia bacterium; assembly: GCA_045542415.1. Taxonomy (GTDB): domain Bacteria; phylum Bacillota; class Clostridia; order UBA1381; family UBA1381; genus UMGS1958. The sequence continues at coordinate 32,398 of JAZQKZ010000053.1, read as the reverse complement.
GGAAAGCCTTGTATAATTCAAGGTGAGTCGGGGTATCTGATGACGGATTATAATCTCCCTCAACCTTGTTACCGTTCATGTCGATAACAACCATATCCTCAGGACGGAGCTTGTCATATTCAACGCCTGAGGGCTTAATAACAAAAAGTCCCTTTTCGCGGTCGATTCCTGAGACATTGCCCCATGTGAATGTAACAAGACCGTATTTCGGTAAGTCCATATTAGCTTCATATACCTGCTGTTTTAATTCTTCTAACATATCTTTTCCTCCTTGGAAATTTTTATAATATAATTATAATACAAATTATCTGAATAATCAATAGTTTTTTTGAAGTGATGTTAAATTATGGTTTATGTGGCATGATTTGAAAATGTAGGGGCGATTCATGAATCGCCCCTGCAATGACCATACGACAAGACGTATAAACCATAATTAATACAATAAACATTGAAAAAATGCAGTGTCTGCCCACATAAAAGTTCATTTTTATATGCAAAACTCCGAATTTTGATAAAAAAATAACTTTTCTCAAAAAAAGGGTGGACAAATACAGAATTTATGGTATAATATAAGGTGAAGTAAACCGATGGGATATATTTCGTCGGGAGTTTACAATTTTAATTCAAACAGGAGGAGATTCCAATGGCACATAAGTTTGTTTACCTCTTTTCAGAGGGCGATGCGTCAATGCGTGAGCTTTTAGGTGGTAAGGGTGCTAACCTTGCTGAGATGACAAAGCTTGGTTTACCGGTTCCGCAGGGCTTCACAGTTTCAACTGAGGCTTGTACTCAGTATTACGAGGATGGCAGAATGATCAATGCAGACATTCAGGCTGAAATCCTTGAGAACATCAAGAAAATGGAAGAAATCACAGGCAAGAAGTTCGGTGACCTTGAGAACCCGTTATTAGTATCGGTTCGTTCAGGTGCAAGAGCTTCAATGCCGGGTATGATGGATACAATCTTAAACCTCGGTCTTAACGAAGAGGTTGTTGAAGTTATGGGTACAAAGTCAAACAACATGAGATGGGCGAGAGACTGTTACAGACGTTTCATCCAGATGTACTCAGACGTAGTTATGGGTGTTGGTAAGGAATACTTTGAGAAGCTTATCGACAAGATGAAGGAAGAAAAGGGCGTTAAGGAAGACGTTGAGCTTACAGCAGACGACTTAAAGGAGTTAGCTGATCAGTTCAAGGCTGAGTACAAGAGCAAGCTCGGCAAGGACTTCCCGACAGACCCGATCGAGCAGTTATTCGGTGCTGTAGAGGCAGTATTCCGTTCATGGGACAACCCGAGAGCTAACGTTTACCGTCGTGACAACGATATCCCGTATTCATGGGGTACAGCTGTAAACGTACAGATGATGGCATTCGGTAACATGGGTGAGACATCAGGTACAGGTGTTGCATTTACAAGAGACCCGGCAACAGGCGAGAAGAAGCTCATGGGTGAGTTCTTAATGAACGCTCAGGGTGAGGACGTAGTTGCAGGTGTTAGAACACCGCAGAAGATTGATCAGCTCAAGGAGGTTATGCCGGAGGTTTACGAGCAGTTTGTAGGCATCTGCCAGAAGCTTGAGAACCACTACAGAGACATGCAGGACATGGAGTTCACAATTGAGGACAAGAAGCTCTACATGCTCCAGACAAGAAACGGTAAGAGAACAGCTCAGGCTGCTTTAAAGATCGCAAGCGATCTCGTTGATGAGAAGATGATTACAGAGGAAGAGGCAGTTCTTATGATCGACCCGAGAAACCTCGACACACTTCTCCACCCGCAGTTTGACGCAAAGGCATTAAAGGCTGCAACACCGATCGGCAAGGCATTACCGGCATCACCGGGTGCTGCTTGCGGTAAGATCGTATTCACAGCTGAAGATGCAAAGGCATGGAATGACAACGGTGAAAAGGTTGTATTAGTAAGACTTGAGACTTCACCGGAGGATATCGAGGGTATGAAGGCTGCTCAGGGTATCTTGACAGTTCGTGGTGGTATGACATCACACGCAGCCGTTGTTGCTCGTGGTATGGGTACATGCTGTGTATCAGGATGTTCAGAAATCAACATGGACGAGGAAAACAAGAAGTTCACACTCGGCGGCAAGACATATGTTGAGGGTGACTATATTTCACTCGACGGTTCAACAGGTAATATTTATGAGGGTATCATCCCGACAGTACCGGCTTCAATCGACGGTTACTTCGGTACAATCATGGCATGGGCTGACAAGTTCAGAACAATGAAGGTAAGAACAAACGCTGATACTCCGGAAGATGCTAAGAGAGCAAGAGAGTTAGGTGCTGAGGGTATCGGTCTCTGCCGTACAGAGCACATGTTCTTCGGCGGCAACAGAATTGATGCGTTCAGAGAGATGATCTGTTCAGATACATTAGAGGAGAGAGAAGCAGCACTTGCTAAGATTCTCCCGATGCAGCAGAGTGACTTTGAGGAGCTTTACGAGGCACTTGAGGGTAACCCGGTAACAATCCGTTTCTTAGACCCGCCGCTTCACGAGTTCGTTCCGACAGAGGAAGAGGATATCGCTGCATTAGCTAAGACACAGGGTAAGAGCGTTGAGGATATCAAGGCTATTATCTCATCACTCCACGAGTTCAACCCGATGATGGGCCACAGAGGCTGCCGTCTTGCGGTAACATATCCGGAAATCGCAAAGATGCAGACAAGTGCTATCATCCGTGCTGCTATTAACGTACAGAAGAAGCATGCTGACTGGAAGATCGTTCCGGAAATCATGATTCCGTTAGTAGGCGAAATCAAGGAGTTAAAGTTTGTTAAGAACGTAGTAGTAGAGACAGCTGAGGCTGAAATCGCTGCTGCAGGCGTTGAGCTTAAGTACGAGGTAGGTACAATGATCGAGATTCCGAGAGCTGCACTCTTGGCTGACGAGATTGCTACAGAGGCTGAGTTCTTCTGCTTCGGTACAAACGACCTTACACAGATGACATACGGTTTCTCAAGAGACGATGCAGGTAAGTTCTTAGAGGCTTACTATGACAAGAAGATCTTCGAGAACGATCCGTTTGCAAGACTTGACCAGTCAGGTGTTGGTAAGCTCATGGAGATGTCAATTAAGTTAGGTAAGCCGGTAAGATCATCACTCCACGTTGGTATCTGTGGTGAGCACGGCGGCGACCCGACATCAGTAGAGTTCTGCCACAACATCGGCTTAGACTATGTATCATGCTCACCGTTCCGTGTGCCGATCGCTAAGCTCGCTGCTGCTCAGGCTGCAATTAAGGCTAATAAGTAATTTGCTGTTAAAGGCAAGCTGAATATGGACCTTGCAGAGCGTATGCTCTGCAAGGTTTTTTGTTTTGTGGGTTCTTTTGTGAACATTACTGTACCATCCTTGATACATAGGTCAAATTGTAGTACAGTGTTTTTGCTAACAGCATTAACCTCCCGATTTGCGGAGTTTTTTGCGATGTACCAATTTTTGTACAACCTATATGATATAATCAAAACTAAAGAGAGGTGCTATAGATGAGTCGGATGAAAGAAAAAAGATTAGTTACCGAAAGACAAAGATATTATAATATGATTTCTAAAAAATATTTTAAACTTATTTTAGAAGATATAGTTAATGATGAATCTGAAAATGACAAAGCACTGATGGAAAAGTCATTAATCGGAGCGATGGCTATGATAGAGCTGGATTGTATTGCTGATATGAAAAATGAAGCTCTAAGCAAGGAAAAAACAAAAAAACATTATTTAGAATACACCAAATTGGCGCAAAGAAGCAAATTGGCAATCAGAGATGATGTAAAAAGGTTTATTGATAGAATCAAGCAATATTGTTTGTAGTGTTAATGTAAATAAAATAATTACAGAATAAAATGAGAAAGACAAGTTGACTCTTTCTCATTTTTTCTTTACCAAATTATCATTAAATCCATAAAAAAACAATATTAATAGTAGTGAGAATATCAAAGGCGGAGGTAATATGAAAAGAATAGCTATATGGAGTTTGGCAATTGCGGTTATTGTACTGATGATTGTGTTTCCGGATGCAGCAATCGGATATGCTCGCTATTCGATGGGAATATGCTGTGAAATGATTGTTCCGACGTTATTTCCGTTTTTTATCTGTTCGGGGATACTTATATATTCGGGATTTTGTGAAACGCTGTCGCAAATGTTTAGGTTTTGTATGAAACCGCTGTTCGGAGTGAGTCCGGCAGGTGCGTCGGCGTTTGTGCTTGGGATAGTCAGCGGATATCCGCTGGGTGCGGTTACTGCAGGTCAGTTGTATGAAAGCGGTTATCTGACAAAGACTGAGGCTGAACGCCTGTGTGCATTCTGCAATAATTCGGGTCCCTTGTTTATAATAGGTTCAGTTGGAGCTGCAATATATGGAAATGTTATGCTTGGTGTGATGATATATATAGTGCATATTATTGCATCATTAACAGTCGGAGTGATATTCAGATTTTATAAAAAATCCTCCTATGCGGCACCGCCTACGGTTATGACTACACCTGCAAGAAGTGTGGGCGAGGTTATCAGTATATCTCTGAATAATGCGGTAAGTACAATGCTTACCGTGTGTGGGGCGGTGGTGTTTTTCTCAATAGCAGGACGACTGCTTCTTGACCTGATGCCCCTTGAGGACGTAATGTATGCACTTGCGGCAGGGTTTCTTGAGTTTGTCAACGGAACCGTTGCGGTTTCACAGCTTGATATTGAAATGAGCAAAAAGTTAATAATGACGGCATTTATTGTAGGTTTTGCAGGTATGAGTGTTCATGCACAGGTAATTGCAGTTATTGCAAAGTACGGTTTTTCGCTGCTTCCGTACTTTGCGGGCAAGCTTCTGCATGGCTTGCTTGCGGCACTATATACTTTGATATATCTGCACCTGTTCCCTGTAAGTGAGGCGGCTTTTGCACCGTCAATGGGCAGAGCGTTTTTTGCGTCGTCACTTTATACGCTCATCCCGATTGCTTCGATAACAGCTGCAGCTACAGGTGCGATAAGCGTAAAAATAAGAAAGCATATTAACAGAGGAGTGAAGGAATGATGGGAAAGCTGGGTGCGTTTATAAGCCGGACGTGGGGCATTGATGAAAGTGTTGTTGACGGTACGCCTATAGTTACACATATAATCGGAGGGGAGTTGAGAGTAGAAAATCACGGAGGGGTTGTGACGCTTCGTGAAAATGAAATTGTACTTGGGAATAAAATCAGTGTTTTGGGAGAAAAATTAGGAGTGGAATGGATTGAAAAGGACATGGTGGTAATAAAAGGTGAAATTTCCACAATAACTTTTGAAAGGATTTAAAAAAATTGTTAAATTCGCTCTTTAAATTTTTGCAAGGATATGTTATAATAAAAGTGTATGGGCGTCATGCAGAACGGTTTATTAATATTTGCATAAGACGCAGAGTGGGTGTCCGCAATATACAAAGAGCAGCGGACGGATCAGTTACTATGCGTATAAGGAAAAGCGATTTCAAAAAGCTTCGCCCGATTGCGTATAAGACACATACAAGAGTACATATTGTAAATAAACGGGGATTCTTTGATTTACGCAGGCGATATAAAAGCCGATACGGTCTGCTTGCAGGTGCGTTTCTTTGTGTGGCGTTTCTGACGCTTGCTCCGGGATTTATCTGGACGGTGGATATTTCGGGGAATGAGGATGTAAAAACAGAGGCGGTGGAGCAGTCACTGCGTGGGCTTGGAATTTATCGGGGAGCGTTGAAAAGCAGAATTCCTGACGGATTTACGGTTAAGCACAGACTTCTTGAAGAAAATAAAGGACTTATCTGGGCATGGGTGTATATAAACGGTACAGCGGCTGATGTGCATGTTTATGAAAAGACCTTGCCTCCGTCGGTTGTTGAGAGTGACAAGCCGTGCGATATAGTGGCGGCGTGCGATGCGTATGTTGAAAGCGTGCGTGTTCTCAGGGGCGAGAATAAAATTAAGGGTGCATCTGTGGTACAGGCAGGTGAGACTGTTGTTTCGGGAAAAGTAAGTGCTTATCGGGAGGGAGATCCTGAAAACTATTTATATGTTCATGCACAGGCAGAGATACGGGCATATACAGAGCGTACAAAAAGCGGTGCATACGCACTGGAATATGAACACAGAATACCTACGGGCAGAAGTCGGAAAAAGGTATATCTTGACTTTTTCGGAAAACGGATAAACCTTTACCGTGACGACGAGTGCGGATATGAAAGCTATGACAAAGAGGAGTTTTTTCATGATTTCATGGGTATTGCCGTAGGTGGCAGTAAATACAACGAGGTATTTGTTGAATATGAGCCTATGAGTATAGATAGTGCATTGCAGCTGGCAAAAGAGGATCTTGAAGAGAAGATTGCAGCGGAGCTGTGCAAAAATGCAGAGCTGACCGGCGAGGATTTACAGTATGAAAGGATTTCGGACAAAGAAATTAAGGTGAAGCTCACAATGAGCTTTATAGAGGATATAGGGGTGGAAGTCCCCTGTGAAGCAGTAGAAGAAAATATGGAGGAAATAGCTAATTGATAAACAGAAAGATTGACGTTTCGGAGGAAATGGATTTAGCACCGCTTTTCGGTAGCTTTGATGAGAACATAAAGCTGATAGAAAAGGGACTTAATGTAACTGTTGTTTCAAGAGAAAACTCATTAAGGATTTCAGGTGAGGAGGAACAGGTAGAAAAGGCATCCGAGGTGCTGAATATACTTATCGGTGCATTAGACAGAGGCGACAGGATTGATACGCAAAAGGTTCTTTATGCAATAAGCATGGCACAGGAAAACGGCGGAATTGACGTGAAGCTTATGGGCGATGACTGTATTGCCATAAATTCAAAGGGTGCGCCTATCAAGACGAAAACTCTTGGACAGAAGCGATACATTGAGGCGATTAATAACAACACCGTAATTTTCGGAATAGGCCCTGCCGGAACGGGTAAGACCTATCTTGCGGTAGCAAAGGCGGTTACCGCTCTTAAATCCAAGGAAGTAAACAGAATTATTTTAACACGTCCGGCAGTTGAGGCAGGAGAAAGACTTGGATTTTTGCCGGGTGATTTACAGAGTAAGGTGGATCCGTATTTAAGACCGCTCTATGACGGAATGTATGAAATGCTTGGTGCAGAGGGCTTTACAAGATATCAGGAAAAAGGCGTGATTGAAGTTGCACCGCTTGCATATATGCGAGGCAGAACATTGGATAATGCGTTTATAATCTTAGACGAGGCACAAAATACAACTCCTGAGCAGATGAAAATGTTCCTGACGCGTATAGGCTTTGGCTCAAAGGCTATTGTGACGGGAGATATTACACAGATTGACCTTCCGGGCGACAAGCGTTCGGGACTTAAAGAGGCGATGAAGGTATTGCAGAATATCGAGGGTATTGCGTTCTGTAAGTTTACCGAAAAGGATGTAGTGAGACATCCGCTTGTAATGCAGATTATCAAGGCGTACGATAAGTACGAACAGCTAAAAGAAAAACGTAATCGGGAGAAAAAGGAGAAATAATTGCTTTTTTTCTGTATGAGGATTAAGATAAATGATAGACTTAATAATTGAAAATGAACAGGACAAGGAAGAATGGACAAATGAGCTGGAAGTGCTTGTTATGAGCGTATGCGAAAAGGCACTTGAAAGCGAGGAATGTGATTTTGAAGCACAGATAAGCCTTACCCTTGTGGATAATGAAGCTATAAGAGAAATAAATAACGAGCAGCGAGGAATTGACCGTGCAACGGATGTTTTGTCATTCCCGATGCTTGAATTTGACGAGAACGGCGACTGTCTGGATGCGGACTATGAAATGGACGGAGAATTTGTCATATTGGGTGATATTGTTATCTCAATGGAGCGTGCAAGAGAGCAGTCGGAGGAGTACGGACACAGCTTCAGGCGTGAGATTGCATTTTTAGTGGCACATTCGATGCTTCATCTTCTGGGCTATGATCATGTGGATGACCCGGAGGGCGAAAGAATAATGTTCGCAAAGCAAGAAAAAATATTAACGGATTTGGGAATTACCAGAGAAATATAAGAACGGAGAATAAGATGGAAAAGAAATTTAAATCAGGCTTTGCCGCAATTATAGGTATGCCTAATGTAGGAAAGTCAACCTTATTGAATCAGATAGCAGGGCAGAAAATTGCGATAATTTCAGAAAAGCCTCAGACTACAAGAAATAAGATTTTAGCTATCTATACAACAGATACCGAGCAGATTATATTTACCGATACCCCCGGAATACATAAGCCGCACAACAAGCTTGGCGAGTTTATGGTAAATGCCGCAAATGAAACGATGCGTGATGTTGATGTGCTGTTATTTGTAGTGGATGCTACACGTCCGATACAGAGTATTGAGCGTGAGATTGCACAGAATGTCGATAAATGCGGGCTTCCGTGCATACTTGTATTGAACAAGGTGGATATGGTTGCAAAGGAAAATCTGCTTCCGATGATTGCGGATTATTCATCAATGCACGATTTTGAGTCGATTGTGCCGATAAGTGCAAAAACAGGTGACGGCGTGGATTTGCTTTTGAATGACATACTTGAGCATATCGAGGAGGGACCGCAGTTCTATGATGAGGATATGGTGACAGATCAGCCGGAAAAGCAGATTGCGGCGGAGATTATCCGCGAGAAAATGCTGTGGTTGCTGGATAAGGAAATTCCGCACGGTATTGCAATTGAAATAACAAAAATGCAGGAAAAGGCAAAGATAACTAATATCTATGCAACGATTTTCTGTGAAAAGGGCTCGCATAAGGGAATAATTATCGGTAAGAATGGCGAGATGCTGAAGAAAATAGGCTCACTGGCAAGAGGTGACATTGAAAAGATGCTTGATAAGCAGGTATATCTTGAGCTTTGGGTAAAGGTTAAGAGTGACTGGCGAAACAGTGATTTCCTTATAAAGAACTTCGGCTACAATAACGAATAAGCTATGTCGGATTTTTCTCAGAGAGGAATAGTGCTTCGCCGCAGCGATTACGGAGAAAATAACTGCATGCTGACGATATTTACCCGTGACAACGGAATAATAAAAGCAGTTATCTACGGCGTTAAGAGAGGGAAGAATAATGCCAAAGCCGCATCGGGGCAGTTTTTATGCTACGGCGATTATGATTTGTTCGGCGGCAAGGGCGGTGCAGGTAGTGTTAACAGTGTGAACATTATTGACGCTTTTCTGCCGATATCGGAAAGTGTGCCGAAGCTTGCACTGTGTAATTATATGGCAGAAACGGTAATAACGTTTTTGGGAGAAAACAACCCTGATGAACGGTTGTTTAATATATTACTCAACTGTATATATGCACTTGCATACCGTGATGATGATTTGATGAAGGTCAAGGCAGTATTTGAAATAAAGCTTATGTGTGCAGAGGGACTTACTCCGGTGCTTGCCGCCTGTGCAAACTGCGGCAATACGGAAATATATTCCTTTGATCCGGAGCGTGGTGGTGTGGTATGTGCCGGGTGCAGAAGTGCTTCAAGCAGGCGTATAAGCGGTGCTGTATATAAGGCACTTGCATATCTGACGGGGTGTGAAGATAGGAAAATGCTGTCATTTAATGCTAATGAAATTCTTATTAATGAGCTTGGTAAAATAAGTGAGGAATATCTTCTGAAGCAAAGTGACAGAGGATTTAAGTCGCTTGATTACTTCAAGGCAGTTAAGGATATCTGAAAAAAACGTTGCATAACAGGCAGAATTTAGCGTCGTTTTTGTTAATAATCAATAAAATTAAAAAAAAAGACAAAAAACACTTGCAAAATTAAAAATAATACTGTATAATGATAAGGTATTATGATTAAAATTTGTGGAGGTGTATAACGATGCCGAATATCAAGTCAGCAAAGAAGAGAGTTAAGGTAATCGAGAAGAAGACAAAGATTAACCTTGCTCACAAGACAGCTTTAAAGACAGCTATCAAGAAGTTTGAGGCTGCTGCAGTAAAGGGCGACAAGGACGAGGCTAAGGTTTTATTCAACGAGGCTTCAAAGAAGTTAGACCAGGGTGTTGCTCGTGGTATCATTCATAAGAATGCTGCTGCAAGAAAGAAGTCACAGTTAGCTATCAAGCTCGCAAAGCTTGCATAATTGATTGGCAATTTCAAGGGATTTCGAAAGAAATCCCTTGTTTTCGTATGGAGGATTTTTTATGAAATATAAATATATCTTTTTCGACCTTGACGGCACATTGACAGACCCGAAAGAGGGAATTACAAATTGTGTGAAATATGCACTTGAGCATTACGGGATTCATGAAGAGGATGAAAGACGGCTTATGAACTTTATCGGTCCGCCGCTTGTATGGTCATTTGCTAATTATTATGGCTTTGATGAAGAAAAGGCTCTTGAAGCAACAGAAAAATACCGTGAACGCTTTGCTGCAGTAGGGCTTTTTGAAAACCGTGTTTATGACGGCGTTGAGGAGGCAATGCAGAAGCTGTGCGACAACGGACATATATTGGTTCTTGCGACATCAAAACCTAAAGTTTTTGCCGACAGGATTATGGCAAAGTACCGCTTGCGTCCGTATTTTAAGGCAATATGCGGCTCGGAGCTTGACGGTACAAGAAACGATAAAAATGAGGTTATAGAATATGCAATAGAAACAGTCGGAGCAGACCGTGACAGGACAATTATGGTGGGCGACAGAAAGCATGATATAATCGGTGCGAAGAAGTGTGGTATTGTATCATGCGGAGTGCGTTTCGGTTATGCTGAAACGGGAGAGCTTGAAGCGGCAGGTGCAGATTTTATTGCAGATGATATTGAAGAAATGCTGAAAATTCTGACACAGTAACGGATGGGGGTTCCCGCCCGTTTTTTTGTTATAAAAAACAGCTCTTCCGTTTGAGGGAAGAGCTGTTTACTGTTACATATCATCTAAATTTCCTGTTGCGGCACCGCCTGTTGCAGAACCGGAGCCTGACGAACTACCGGAGCCTGATGAGCTGCCTGAGCTTGACGAGCTGCCGGAGCTTGATGAACTACTTGAGCTTGACGAACTGCCGGAGCTTGATGAGCTACTTGAGCTTGATGAGCTGCCTGAGCTTGATGAGCTGCCTGAGCTTGACGAGTTGCCTGAGTTTGACGAGCTGTCGGAGCTTGACGAGCTGCCGGAGCTTGACGAATTGCCGGTATTCGATGAATTACCGGAACTTGACGAACTGTTGGAGTCGGATGAAGTATCCGAATCCTCGTCATCGCTGTCCGGTGCGGAGGTTGCCTTTGTTCCGCTTGACGGTTCGGGGGTTGTTGAGGGGGACGGAGTAGCGTCCAGCTCTGATTTCTCAACCTTGTCATTACATTTGTTCTTGGGCTGAGTACCCTCTATGAAGTATGCTTTTACCGCATCACAGCCACCGCCTGCAAGCTTACCTGTGTCCATACAAATCTTTGTTTCAACAATATTTGCAGGTTCATCCAATTCCTTTTCGGGAAGTGTGGCATGAATTTCGTTCATAACCTTTTTCCAGGCTGAAATACACGGATTGCCGCTTACGCCTGCTTCCGATATCGACATCGGAGTGTCAAAGCCGTACCATACTGCACCAACATAATAAGGAGTGAAGCCTACAAACCACTTATCAAAGTTATCGTCTGTAGTACCTGTTTTGCCGTAAGCCGGCATATCATCAAGCCTTGCACTGCGTCCTGTACCGACACTGCTGTTTACAACAGCTGAAAGTAAATCGGCTGTTATATACGCCGCTGCGGGACTGAGTGCCTGTGAAGTGTCCGGACCGTTCTGAAGAATGGTTATACCTGCTGAATCAACAACCTGTGTATAAGTATATGGCTTGATATATTTTCCGCCGTTGGGGAAAGTACCGTATGCCGCTGCCATTTCAAGCGGTGATACACCTTGCGTAAGTCCGCCGAGTGCGAGCGATGAATAGTTTTTGTCCTTATCCGATAATGAAGATAAGTGGAACTTATTCTGTAAATATCCGTATGAGGTTCCCAGACCTAACTCATCAAGAACCTTTACGGCAGGAATGTTTGAAGAACGTGCAACCGCTTCTCTTACTGTCATTTCACCGTAGAAATCATTATATGAATTCCTTGGTTGCCATTTATCCGAGCCGATTGTGATTTTTTCGTCCTTGATTACTGTAGCTTCTGTGATTTCGTTTTTGTCTATTGCCGGAGCATATACAGCAAGCGGCTTCAATGATGAACCGGGTTGACGCTTCATTTGTGTTGCTCTGTTCCAGCCTCGGATATCTTCTTTTTTTCCGAGTCCGCCGATAATACCCTTAACAGCACCGGTGTAGGGGTCTGTGACAACCATAGCTGACTGACCGCCCTTGCCTGTTGACGGGAAGTTTGAGGTATCCTCAAAAATGTCTTCCATAGTCTCCTGAATGTCGATGTCAACGGTAGCATAAATCTTCATGCCGCCGTTATATACCTGCTGTGTTGCAAAATCCTCTGAATAGCCCTTTTGCTCCATAAGGTCGCGGATGACGTCATTTACTACCTGATCGGAGAAGTATGATGTAACCTGATTTTGCGCACGCTTATATGACTTATCTGTTGCAAGCTTGCTCTTTACAGCCTTGTCGTGCTGCTCCTGATCAATCATGCCAAGCTCAAGCATTTTGCCGAGAACGACATTTCTCTTTTCAATGTTATTTTCAGGGTTGGCAAACGGGTCATACTGTGACGGGAACTGCGTTATACCTGCAATTGATGCCGCCTCCTGAAGATTAAGCTCGTCGGCATGCTTGTTGAAGTATATGTTTGATGCTGCTTCAATACCGTTACAGTTGTTTGCAAAATATACTATGTTGAGATAAAGAGTAAGAATTTCATCCTTGGTAAGCTCCTTTTCAAGAGCTATTGCGCGAAGGATTTCCTTTATCTTTCTGCCCGATGTTCTGTCCATCTCATTTGTAATATTCTTGATTACCTGCTGAGTGATGGTAGAGCCGCCGTAGCTTGCTTCGCCGATTCCCAGCTTAGCAAGAACGAATTTAACTGTCGCACCGGCTGTTCGCTTGAGGTCAACGCCGTTGTGTGAATAAAATCTCTCGTCCTCGATTGCTACAATGGCATCCTTGGCGAACTGAGAAATCTTATCCGAGTCAACCCATATTCTATTTGTATCAGCCTGTAATCTCTGCAACTCATGCACATCGCCGTCTTCGTCGGTATAATATATAAATGAAGAGGTGTTTAAGGCGAGGTTCTGTATGTTCATTGCCCCGATTTCACGCGAAACGGCGGCGTACATGCCTATTGTAACACCCGTACCGATTACCAGAGCGACAAGACATGCCACAAGAATGCCGAGACGTATGCGCCTGCGAAGCTTTTTATTCTTCTTTTTGCTGCGTCTCTTGTCCTCTTTCTTTGCACGCCTGCGGCGTTTTTCGTTCGTTGTCTGCTGAACGCGTCGGCGTGACGGTTCGGCAGGTTGCGGAGCTTCTTCTATTTCATCATCATTATTATAGCGTGAGCGTTGGTTTTTGCCTGTTTTTAATGAACGCTCAAACTCATCCCAATCAAAATCGGATGCAGAACTTTTTTGTGTGCGTCTCCGTCTGCTTCTGAATTCGTCTGACAAATGGATTACCTCCTTTTCGGAATTACATTATTATCTGTTATAACGGTTTCAGAAATTCAAAGAATTTCTTAATCACCAATTCTATTATACCGCATTCAATAAAAATTTGCAACAAAAATTTTTAAAACAAGGTATTAAATGCCATAAATTCAGGCAAAAATATGATAAAACTATATTAATGAAAGGATTTTTGGATATGGAGAACGGAGAAAGAAAAGAAAAAATGACTATATTGGAAAAAGTCGCCGGTAATAGAGCGGCGATTTGTGCCGTATATATAGTATTGGCGGCTGTATTCTTTTCAATGGGTTACGGAATAGGTCGGCTTGCGGTGCCGGAAGAAGCTGTAGCGGTGCTTGATGAGGCTGTTATTAATACTGACACCGAGGTTGTGGCGGAGGTGTGGTATGAGGTGTGTACAGAGGACAACAGACTTTGTCTGTACAGGCTGAGAGGCAGTGATGAAAGAGTTGAGCTTGCAAGCGAGGAAATCAGTGCAGGGCTGTTTCCACATGACGACAGAAATGAGTTGGGTGACGGTCTTATATTTGAAAGCTTTGAGGCGGCACAGGCGTGTTTTGAGGATTTTGTTTCATAAAGAGATTCCTAATTGCCAAAAACATATGGATAATAAAGGTGATTTTTTTGGGGTTTGTACATTGACAATCCGGCAGAAAAAGGCTATAATTATATAATATAGATTTATATTATTGTTCGAGGAGGTAATATATTATGAACATTAAGCCGTTAGCAGACAGAGTAGTAATAAAGATGCTTGAGGCAGAGGAAACAACAAAGAGTGGTATTATTCTTACATCAAAGGCACAGGAGAAGCCGCAGGTTGCACAGATAGTTGCAGTAGGACCGGGTGGCGTTGTAGATGGCAAGGAAATCGTTATGGAGGTCGCTGTTGGCGATAAGGTACTTATTTCAAAGTATGCCGGTACAGAAGTAAAGCTTGAGGGACAGGAATATACAATATTAAGACAGAGCGATATATTGGCTAAAGTAGAATAAAACAGCTGAGTATTTATTGATAGAAAGATAGAGGAGACAGAACATGGCAAAGGAAATTTTATACGGACAGGACGCAAGACATGCTCTTGAGAGCGGTATCAATCAGCTTGCGGATACTGTAAAAATCACATTGGGACCTAAGGGCAGAAATGTTGTTTTAGGCAAGAAGTTCGGAGCACCGCTTATTACAAACGACGGTGTTACAATTGCAAAGGAAATTGAGCTTGAAAATGCTTTCGAGAATATGGGTGCACAGCTTGTTAAGGAGGTAGCAACAAAGACAAACGATGTTGCAGGAGACGGTACAACAACAGCTACACTTCTCGCTCAGGCACTTGTAAGAGAGGGCTTGAAGAATGTTGCGGCAGGTGCAAACCCGATGGTTGTAAGAAAGGGTATCCAGAAAGCTGTTGACGTGGCAGTTGAAAAGCTTGTTGCAACTGCACAGGCAGTAAAGGGCAAGGAGGATATCGCAAGAGTTGCGGCAGTATCGGCTGCAAACGATGAAATCGGTGAGCTTATCGCAGAAGCAATGGAAAAGGTTACAGCAGACGGTGTAATTACGGTTGAGGAGTCAAAGACTGCTGAGACATACAGCGAAATCGTTGAGGGTATGCAGTTTGACAGAGGCTATATCACACCGTACATGGTAACAGATACAGATAAGATGGAGGCTGTTTTAGACGATGCACTTATTCTTATCACAGACAAAAAGATTTCAAATATTCAGGAAATTCTTCCGCTTTTAGAGCAGGTTGTTCAGGCAGGCAAGAAAATGGTTATTATTGCCGAGGATGTTGAGGGTGAGGCTTTATCAACACTTATCGTTAACAAGCTCAGAGGAACATTTACATGTGTACCGGTTAAGGCTCCGGGCTTCGGTGACAGACGTAAGGAGATGTTACAGGATATTGCAATCCTTACAGGTGGTCAGGTTATAAGCGAGGAGTTAGGTCTTGACTTAAAGGATACAACAATTAATCAGTTAGGTCGTGCAAGACAGGTTAAGATTCAGAAAGAAGTAACTGTTATTGTTGATGGTGCAGGCTCAAAGGAAGCAATTGCTGACAGAGTAAATGTAATCAGAAAGTCAATCGAGACATCAACATCGGATTTCGACCGTGAAAAGCTTCAGGAAAGACTTGCAAAGCTTGCAGGCGGAGTTGCTGTAATCAAGGTTGGTGCGGCAACAGAGACAGAAATGAAAGAAATGAAGCTCCGTATCGAGGATGCTCTTGCAGCTACAAAGGCAGCTGTTGAAGAGGGCATAATTGCAGGTGGCGGCACAAGCTATATTGACGTTATCCCGACAGTTGCAAAGCTTCTTGACGAGACAGAGGGTGACGAAAAGACAGGTGTTTCTATCGTATTAAAGGCGCTTGAGGAGCCGGCATGGCAGATTGCAAAGAATGCAGGCTTAGAGGGTGCGGTAATAGTTGAAAAGGTTAAGACGATTGCAGCAGGTGAGGGTTATAATGCACTCACAGGCGTATATGGCAACATGATTGAAATGGGAATTGTTGACCCGGTTAAGGTAACAAGAAGTGCATTACAGAATGCGGCTTCTGTTGCGGCAATGGTTCTCACAACAGAGAGTCTTGTTGCAGATAAGCCGGAGCCGATGCCGGCTGCACCGGCAATGGACCCGTCAATGGGTGGAATGTATTAAGATGAAAAGGGCAGAACGAAATCCGTTCTGCCTTTTTGTAGGGGCGATTCATGAATCGCCCGTTTTTTGTTGTTTTTGTATTGCTGTGAAAACTTATGTTTATCGATGTCCTGTTAAGGGCAAGCCGGTGTTAAAAAATCTTTTAATCTCTTTTAATTCGTTTTCTATATCGTTGAGTTTATTTAAAATATCATTTTGTGTTTTAAGTGACGAGTTTGAATAGCCGAGAAGATAGTCGGTTGTTACGTTGAAAAAATCAGCTAATTTTATAATAGAAAAACTATCAGGGTTTGTTTTGCCTGTCTCATAATTTGAAAGAGTTTTCTGGTCTATTCCTGTTGCGTTGGCAACATCAATCTGGCGTAAATCCAAATCTTCACGCAAGTCTCGTATTCTGTTTTTCATGGCAATAATACTAAAATCCTTCCTTTTTTATTGTATTGTACTACAAAAATTCTAAAACATGCTTGACGTAGGAGATATTTAGTGATATAATTATTTTATAGTAAAATATTAGTATAAAAGGAGATATAAAAATGGAAAATTTACTTTTCAGTTTTAAAGCTATGCACAAAGCATTGGGAGGGATTGAAACGGAGGTATCGGTATTTGATAACAGAGTTCAACTAAAAAGAAAAATCTCAGGTGTTTTATCACTGACTGTAAAGTTACCGCATGAAACGACAGTATATTATAATGATTTGTCCGGAATAAATTTTGTTAAGCCAATGGGAATGAATGGGATAGGTTGGATTGAATTAAGTGGTATAAGCGTTGGTGGAAGTGCGGTAAAAACAGTAGATGTACAAGGTAAGATGTTAAATAATGTTGATGTTGTCAATGCATTAGGAAATCCGTATTGTATTGTTTTCAATAAAGATAAAAAAGATATGGAAAGCCATTATAACAGAGTTAAAGGAATTTTCCATGAATATAAAAACAAAGCAGGCAATGGTGTGAATGTCATAAATACAGTACAAGACGAGACTGCACTGGATAAGATAAAAAAGCTAAAAGATTTACTTGATGCAGGTGCCATATGCCAAGAAGAATTTGATGAAAAGAAAAGAGGATTGATGGATAACATATAAAGCTGAAATCCTGTACAGTATCGGAGGTGGTTCGGATGTTTTTTATAGAGATACCGTTTGTGTTGCTTATACTGTTCGGATTGTGTATTGTCGCATTTGGTTGGGGGATAATTTCAAATATTGGAGAAATACTGACTAATATCGGGATTGGGATTCTTGTCCTTATTGTAGTTTTAGTGATATTGATTTTATTGAATAAAATATGTTGCTTTATAGGGAGAAAGAGAATGTTTCCTACAGCAATTTTGTTTATGGCATCTTTGTCGCTGTTTGGATACGGCATATATACATATTACAATTACCATTACAACAGGTATGATGCGTTTTATACAATTAATGAGGTTTCTGTACAAGGAAAGACAGAAAATGGAGAGTCTTTAGTTTGTGTTGTTCCCGGCGGAAGTTTGGTTAGTGAGGTTGACAGGAATACGGAATTAAAAGTGTATATGGGCGGAATGGATTCAATACCGAAAACAAGAGAATGCAAATATACAAACGAAAATGGTACGGAAGTAATAGTTGAAATAGAAAAAAGTAATATGACAAAATGTGGTTGGTTGGATTGTTTTGACAAATTACATGAAGAATAGCATACGCACGTTGTTTGATTGAGGACTAAATTAATTATAGTTTAGTCCTTTTACTTTTTCTAAACAAATTAACAAAAAACTATTTACAACTGCATAAAAAAATGATATAATAACCATATATAGTATAAAACCACGCATATGCGTGATGAAAAGGAGCATATGAACATGAAAAAAACAGTTAAGTTAATTGCTGCATTGGCAGCAGGTATTATGGCTATGCAGGCAACTGCTTTTGCGGCATTTACAGATATGCCGGCAGATCAGACCGGAGCTGCAATTCAGACAGCAGTTGATAACGGACTCATTACCGGCTATGACGACGGAACAGTAAGACCGAACGATTATATTAAGCGTGCAGAAATGGCGGCTATTATTGTAAGAGCTATGGGTGCTACAGCAACTTCTACAACAGTATTCCCGGACGTGGCTCCGACAGCATGGTATGCAGATGTTGTGTCAAAGGCAGTGGCTATGGGTGCTTTCAAGGGTGATACCGACGGAAAGCTTAATCCGGAAAATAACATCACATGTCAGGAGACATATACAGTACTTTCAAGAGTATTCTGCTTTGAGGGCTATGAGCTTAATTACAGAGACGGTAAAAAGGGTTATGTAGGTAAGGCAGATGCATCAGTGCTTGATGGTTTTGCAGATAAGGCTACAGTAGCAGGCTGGGCAACAGACTATGCGGCTGCAATTGTAGGTAACGGCGGTTTCACAGGCTTTAACGGTCAGTTAAAGGGTGATTCGATGATTACAAGAGGCGAGTTTGCAGTGCTTATGGATGCACTTATCGGAACATATATTGATGCACCGGGTACATATGCAGGTGGCACATTGAATACAGCAAAGTCAATAGTTGTCCGTTCGGGTGGTGTTACAATTGATTCACTTACAACAGACAAGAACCTTATCGTTGCATACAGTGTTGATACAACGGGTGTAAAGGTGACAAATTCAACAGTAACAGGTGCTACAGCTATTTTTGGTGGTGCTGATCCGGTTAACCAGACATCATGTGCAATAATCACAGGTACATTTAAGGATGTAAGAGTAGGTGCACCATGGATAACTCTTGATGCATCGGGTGCAAAGATGCAGTATTATAAGGGTGTTAAGGACAGTGTCGTAAACATGGGTACATTTGGCGGTTGATAACGGCTTGAAAAGGGGTGCGAAAAGCATCCCTTTTTTGGAAAAGGAGAAAGCTATGAAAATGAAAGGTTTTGCGTCAGTATTTCTTGCAGTGACAGTGCTGAACAGTTATGTATATGCTCAGACGCCGGATATATATGTAAGCTGGGCAAATGAGGACGGTGTAATAGTTACGTCCGATACAGATTTAAGTGTAAAGCTTATTGTTGCAGACTACGATGATTCGGGACGGCTTATCAATGCATGCGAAAATATCGTTGGAGTTAATGCCGGCGATAATGCTTATGCATATGAGACTTTGGGAGCAGCAGAGCAGAAAGGACAAAGAGAAATACTGCTGTGGAGAGGCGAAGCAGAAAGTATTGAGCCTATTTGCGCAACGCCCTTGTCACATCCGGAGGACATGGAATATGCACAGGCTTTTGTTGCAGGTGAGAAAAACGGTCTGACTGACGGGTTGGGCCCGGTTAAGCTGAATGATGCTATTACCCGAAAACAGATAAAGGCAGTTATTACCAATGCGATGGGTGACTTTGTTATTGATACAGGCGAGGACTATGATTCGGATGAAACACTGACCTGCGCACAGGCGTATGTGCTGTTGGCAAAGGTGTTTGATTTTGACTGGTACACGCTTAACTACCTGAGCGGCAAAAAAGAATATGTGGGTAAGGTGGATTCAGCGGTTCTTGAGGGCTTTGCTGATAAGGAAAGCGTAGCAGGATATGAAGAGTACGCGGCATGCATTGTCGGAAACGGTGGCTTTGACGGCTTTAACGGTCTTTTAAAGGGAGATTCGCTGATTACAGTCGGAGAGTTCATGTATCTGATGGATGAAATTATAGGAACGTATGTTGACGAGCCGGGAACATATACAACGAGTGACTTTGAAGAGGATAAAACAGTTGTTATACGAAGCGGTGATGTTGTTGTGGATATGTTCACAACAGACAGAAATCTGATAGTAGCATACAGTGTCGGTGCTTCACCGGTTAAGATTACTGACTCGGTTGTTAACGGAGTCACTTCAATTATGGGCTGTGCAGATCCGGAGAAAAAGACCTCATATATCTCAATTAAGGGTGATTACTTTGATGTGCGTGTGAACACAGGCGGTATTATACTTGATGCATCGGGTGCGGATATGGAATATTACAGAGGTGTCAAGGATAGTATTGTGCGGATGGGAATGTTTTAAGAAACGGAGCATCAGATTTGCTGATATAAAGCTTGTATCCGATAAGCTGTTGTAAACATATTTTTGGATTTAAAATCAGAATACGGCTGTTGCATTTGCAACAGCCGTATTTTTTAGATATCTGCTAATTTTGCATATGTATTTTCTACATCCTTGTAGAGCTGAGTATATACGTTGTAGTATTTCTCGTACTCTTCGCTGTTTGCAGCTACAGGCTCCTGTGCCGGATTGTAGTGAATCATCTTTTCACAAGCTTCTTCAACTGACGGATAAATGCCTGCACCTACACCCGCTAAGATTGCAACACCTAATGCCGGTCCCTCTTTGGATGTACATGTCTTTATCGGGCATCCGTAGATGTCTGCCAGCATGCTTCTCCATAACGGGCTTGAACCGCCGCCACCGCAGGCAGTCATATCTGAAATGTCAACGCCCATTTCCTTTAATACTTCAACACAGTCACGGAGTGAGTATGAAACACCCTCCATAACGGCTCTTATCATATCACGCTTTGTGTGAATTGCACTTAAACCGAAGAACATACCGCGACAGTTCGGATTGAGATGCGGAGTTCTCTCGCCCATGAGATAGGGGAGATATACAAGCTTGTTACAGCCAATCGGTGATTTTTCAGCTTCCTTGTCGGTTAAATAATATGCATCAACACCCATTTCTGCGGCTGTCTTCATTTCGCTTTCGCAGAAGTTGTCACGGAACCACTTTAAAGAAAGTCCGGCTGCCTGGGTTACACCCATTACATGCCATGCACCCGGTACAGCACAACAGAAAGTGTGTACTCTGCCGGCTTTGTCGATGGACATTTCTGATGTATGTGCAAATACAACACCTGATGTGCCTATTGTGGTGAATGCAGTCTTGTCCTTTACAACACCTGTTCCTACAGCGGCAGCGGCATTGTCGCCTGCACCGCCGACTACAATTGTTCCCTCACAAAGACCTGTGAGTTTTGAGGCTTCTGATGTGATTGTTCCGGTAACATCGGGGCTTTCATAAACCTTTGCTAAAAGACTCTTGTCAATATCGAGCTTTTCTAAAACCTCATCTGACCAGCAACGGTTGGCGATGTCTAAAAGCTGCATTCCGCTTGCGTCACTAACCTCTGTAGCAAATTCGCCTGTAAGCTTATAGCGTACATAGTCTTTGGGAAGAAGAATGTGGCGGCACTTTGCGTAATTTTCCGGTTCGTGCTTTTTTACCCACATAATTTTTGAGGCTGTAAAACCGGTCAAAGCCGGGTTTGCTGTGATTTCAATAAGACGCTCCTTGCCTACAAGACGTGTGATGTCCTCGCATTCCTCACCTGTTCTCTGGTCGCACCATATGATTGACGGACGGATAACGTCGCCGTTTTCATCAAGCATAACAAGACCGTGCATCTGTCCGGAAATACCGAGACCTGCGATATCTTTCGGGTCAACCTTTGAAGAAACATATTTAATTGTTTCAACGGCAGCATTGTACCAGTCAATCGGCTCCTGCTCTGCCCAGCCGTTGTGCGGCTGATACATGGGGTATTCGATTGTCTTTGAAGCAACAACGTTACCGTCTGTGTCGAAAAGAACGGTTTTTGTTCCTGATGTACCTAAATCTACACCGATTAAATATTTCATGGTAAAAAATCTCCTTTTTTATTATTTTCTTTATTGTACCATAAATGCAGGAAGGATACAATCAGTTTTTTTATTCAAAAGTGTGGATATTTTGCTATTTTTTGTTCCTGAAAAAACAGCATTTTATTCCGGGTGAGGGCTTGGTGGTAAAATATACGATATGATTTCTGTTAACAGCTCAGTGCAATACGGCTGCATGGTAGCCAATGAAGTATAATAAGATTAAGCTGAGTGAAAAAGAAATGTCAGCATATGTATTCAAAAAAGCGTTGACATATCAGGTGGAATATGGTATAATGTGAATATAGAAAATGTTTATTTTGCAATTTTTTATTTGCGGATAAATTGGTCTTTGTTGATATCTGATGAACGTGAGCGACCGGGTTGCAGGCGGACGTGGCGTGGATAGCTTATGCAAAATGAGATATTAAATAAATATTAAGGAGGTCAGAGCTATGCGACTAAAGGGGATTTTAGGTATGCTTCTTGCAGGTGCGGTTGCTGTCGGTACGGCGGTGTCGGTATTTGCGGAGGAAATATATGTAAGCAGTGCAGACAGTGTAAATTTCACTATAACATCTGATACTGCTAAAAAAGCAAAAGTCATTGTGGCGGATTATGACCGTGATGGCTATTTGATGAGCGCGACAACCAATACACTGGATATATCGGAGGGTGATAATGTATATACATATCAGCAGCTGGGTGTCGGTGCAAATTGGTTGCTGGCAGAAGGAGTGTATTCAAACAGAAAGGTGCTTCTGTGGGAGGAGGACAGCATAAAACCTCTTGAAGCCGGGAGAAGTGCTGATGTGATAAAGGTTGATCCTTCTGAGTATGCAGTAGCGTGTGTCGGCTACATTGACTATTATAACAATGAGCCGATGACGATTCAGCTCTTTTATCCGGCTTACAGCAATAGATTATTTGGCTCATCGTTGAATATCAGAGCCGATGGAACATATAATGTTACTTATAATGGGAAGAAAACAGATATATCGTCAATTCGTACGGGTGACGTTATAAGCATTGAAATTGAGGATAAGGATAAAGGACTTGACGATTGGGACACATATAATATAACAATATCAAGAGACAAGGTTTTAGGAAAGATTTCATCATTTGATGATAAGCTTTGCATTATGGAGGACGGAAGTGAATACTGGTGTATTTGCGATATGCCGCCGATAGAAAAGGATTGGCTGTACCGTCTTGATTTCGATATATTCGGACGGGTTGTTTCGTGCATTGAAGTAATTAACCAGAATTCGCCGATGGCGGTATTTGTAGCATCAACAGAAAATGAACTGACTGCATATGCCGATGGCGAACTGAAAAGCTTTGAAGCAAAGAAAAAATTTAATATGACCCCGGGAGATACTTTCTTTTACAGGAAAGATGAGAACGGAGTTGTGACTGAAATTGATAGAATATTGAATGAGAGTCTTCCTGATACATATACGGATTTATACAATATGGTGCTTGATAATGGTTTGTCATTGAGAAACGGGCACACAGCGTATATGTTCATGAATGGCAGAACTGATGTCTTTGAGGACGATGATATAGTATTCGGTGCAATAGTAGATGCTGATTACGGCAGCGTAACAATTGCAGATCAGTATAATGTAGAGGACATAGAAGCGGTTAATATTGATGCATGTACGGAGTACGATGTAGCAGATGATGTATGTGTTTACAGATATGATTATGATATAAGTTCTCTGCATACAAAAAACAGAATAGATTTATCATCAATGGCTCTTTTTAATTATACTATTCCGAACAGTGCATTCATAGATGATAATCAGGAGATATTAAATCTCAGAAGTGAAGTGCTTTTGTCGGAGAATAATGCAGATTACGGAAAAATAAGATTTGCAGTCTTAAAGGTTGTTGACGGTGAAGTTGTTGAAGCTCTTGTGATAACACCGTCCAATATAAAAGGATAAATTTACCCCCTGCGGCAATGCCGCAGGGGATTTTTGTTGAAATATACAGTAAAAGCCACAAAAAATTTACAAAATTTTTTCAAAAAACAGTGGTAATTTCAAGAAAGATATGGTATAATATAAAATAGTATATTATGAGTAACTTTAAGAAAGGACTTTTTCGATGAATTTATTTGATAAAATTTTCGGCACATATTCGGAAAGAGAATTGAAGCGTGTGCGTCCTATCGCCGATAAGGTAATGGCGTTGGAAGATACTATGGCGGCACTTTCCGATAAGGAGCTTAAAGCCAAGACACCGGAATTTAAGGAAAGACTTGCAAACGGTGAGACTCTTGACGATATTCTTCCGGAGGCATTTGCCGTAATGCGTGAGGCTTCATGGCGAGTTTTGGGCATGAAGCATTTCTATGTGCAGGTAATAGGCGGTATCATTCTTCATCAGGGACGAATTGCTGAAATGAAAACAGGTGAGGGTAAAACTCTTGTATCAACTCTCCCGGCATATCTTAACGGCTTGACAGGCAAGGGTGTACATATCGTTACAGTTAACGATTACCTTGCAAAGCGTGACTCGGAGTGGATGGGTAAGGTTTACCGTTACCTCGGTATGAGCGTTGGTCTTATCATTCATGACCTTGACAATAACGAAAGACGTGCGGCATATGCAGCCGATATTACTTACGGTACAAATAATGAGCTTGGTTTTGACTATCTGCGTGATAACATGGTAGTTCACAAGGCAGAGATGGTTCAGAGAGGTCATAATTATGCGGTTGTCGATGAGGTTGACTCAATTCTTATCGATGAGGCGAGAACTCCGCTTATCATTTCAGGACAGGGTGAAGAGGCTAATGAGCTTTATGCACAGGCAGATGCAGTTGCAAAGAGATTAAAGAGACTTGTGCTTACAGAGCATGACGATAAGCAGCTTGACGTTGACGTTGATGCAGATTATATCGTGGATGAAAAAGCAAAAACTGCATCACTCACAGAGCGTGGTACAAAGAAAGTTGAGCAGGCGTTTGCAATCGATAACCTTGCAGACCCTGAGAATATGAAGATTCAGCATCATATCAACCAGGCACTTCATGCAAACGGTGTAATGCACCGTGACCAGCAGTACGTTGTAAAAGACGGCGAGGTTATGATTGTTGATGAATTTACAGGTCGTATCATGCCGGGGCGCCGTTACAGTGACGGTTTGCATCAGGCGATTGAAGCTAAAGAGGGTGTAAAGGTAGAGAACGAGTCAAGAACTCTTGCTACAATTACATTCCAGAACTTCTTCCGTTTATACGGAAAGCTTTCGGGTATGACAGGTACAGCTCTTACAGAGGAAGAGGAATTCCAGCATATCTATAAGCTTGACATCGTAGCGGTTCCGACAAATAAGCCGGTTATCCGTAAGGATATGGATGACAGCGTATATAAGACAGAGAACGGCAAGTTCATGGCGGTAGTACGTCAGATTAAGGAATGTCACGAAAAGGGACAGCCTGTTCTTGTGGGTACAGTAAATGTAGATAAGTCAGAGACTTTGTCAAAGATATTAAAGCGTGAGGGTATTCCGCATGAGGTGTTAAATGCGAAGTACCATGAAAAGGAAGCTGAAATTGTTGCACAGGCAGGTAAAAAAGGTGCGGTAACAATTGCGACCAACATGGCAGGTCGTGGTACAGATATCAATCTCGGCGGTAACCCGGAATATATGGCAAAGCATGAGATGAAGAAGAGAGGCTTCAGTGAGGAGCTTATCGTTGAGGCTACAGGCTTCGGTGATACAGATGATGAGGAAATCATTGAGGCAAGAAAGGTATTCCAGGAGCTTCACTCAAAGTACAAGGAGCAGATTCAGCCTGAGCATGACGAGGTTCTTGAGCTTGGCGGTCTTTATATTATCGGTACAGAGCGTCATGAATCAAGACGTATTGATAACCAGTTAAGAGGTCGTGCGGGTCGTCAGGGCGACAAGGGTGTATCAAAGTTTTTCCTTTCACTTGATGATGATTTAATGAGAATCTTCGGTAGTGAAAGAGTAAAGGCTATGGTTAACTCATTAGGTCTTGAAGAGGATCAGCCGATTGAGGCGAAAATGCTTACAAATGCAATTCAGAACGCTCAGAAAAATTTAGAGAGCAGAAACTTTGATTCAAGAAAGCACGTTCTTCAGTATGACGAGGTTATGAACGTGCAGAGAAAGATTATCTATCAGCAGCGTCAGATGGTTCTTGACGGTGAGGATATAAGTGGCGTAATCAGAAACATGATTGAGTCGGTTATTGACAGTGCTCTTGATGATTATATAGGAATTTCAGAGATTCCGGAGGATTGGAACATTCGTGCAATTACTGAGTTTGCAAACACATATTTAAGAGCTGAGGACAGATTTGTAATTCCTGAAGAGGATATGGATACAATCACAAGAGCAGATGTAAAGGATATGCTCATGGAGATTGCAAATTCAAATTATACTCTGCAGGAAGAAATCTTCGGCGAGAACATGAGAGAGCTTGAGAGAGTTATCATGTTAAGAGTGGTTGATACATTATGGATGGATCACCTCGACGAGATGGAGCATGTAAAGCGTGAGATTGGTTTAAGAGCATACGGTCAGCATGACCCGGTAGTTGAGTACAGAAATGTCGGCTCAGAATTGTATGAGGACATGCTTTACTCAATCAAGAAGGATACAGTGCGATATGTATTATCAGCATTACCGAGAACTCCGATTAAGCGTGAGCAGGTGGCGAAGCCGTTGGATACAGGTGGTGACGGTACTTTAAAGAGAACAGGTGTTAAGGCGAAGAAGACACCGGGCAGAAATGATCCGTGTCCGTGCGGCAGCGGTAAGAAGTACAAGCACTGCTGTGGATTGAATAACTAATGAAGGAGATTAGCGATGTTAGAGTACGATGAATACAGATTGACTCTCGTCTCAATGGAGGAGAGTATAAACGAGCTGCGTGATGCACTTGACATCGCCAATGCGAAGGCAGAAATCGAGGAGCTTGAGGCTAAGACGGTTGAGCCGGGATTTTGGGATGATATGGAGAACTCACAGAAAGTTCTTCAAAGAACAAAGCAGCTAAAAAACAAGGTGGAAGCATGGGAGGATTTAAAGAATACCCGTGAAGATACGTTGATGATGATTGAAATGGCTGAAGAAGAAGACGATGCGAGTATGGCTAAGGAGGTAGGTGACACAGTAAAGCACCTTATAACCACCATTGAAAAGCTTACTCTTGAAACTCTTTTAAGCGGTCAGTATGATGCGTCAAATGCAATTATGACATTCCATGCAGGTGCAGGCGGTACAGAGGCACAGGACTGGTGCGAGATGCTTACAAGAATGTACCAGATGTGGGCGCAGAAAAACGGCTATAAGGTTGAAATTCTTGATACTCTTGACGGTGATGAGGCAGGTATCAAGAGCTGTACAATTGAAATTACAGGCGAAAATGCCTATGGCTATTTAAAGGCTGAAAAGGGTGTTCACAGACTGGTAAGAATTTCGCCGTTTAACTCAGCAGGTAAGAGAATGACTTCATTTGCATCAATTGAGGTTATGCCGGAATTGGACGATAATATTGAGGTTGATATCAGACCTGAAGATATTAAGATGGACGTATATCGTGCGTCAGGTGCAGGCGGTCAGCATGTCAACAAGACTTCATCGGCTGTTCGTCTTACACATGTTCCGACAGGTATTGTTGCGTCATGTCAGACACAGCGTTCGCAGTTCCAGAACCGTGACTATGCGATGAAGATGTTAAAGGCAAAGCTGATTGAGCTTGCGGAGCGTGAGCAGAAAGAAAAGATTGAGGACTTACAGGGAGTACAGACAGAGAATGGCTGGGGTAACCAGATTCGTTCATATGTATTCCAGCCATATACAATGGTTAAGGATTTGAGGACAGGTTATGAAATGGGTAATATCCAGGCTGTTATGGACGGTGATATTACAGGTTTCATTAATGCTTATCTCAAGGCTTCAAAGCTTGGTACATTAAAGAAATAACAGAAAGGGTGTTGCAATGGCAACACCCTTTGGTATGATTAGGAAAGAATAAAAAATGAACTACAACGAGACAATAGAATACATACACCAAATACCTAAATTCCGCCGTCCTTTGGGCAATGCGCAGCTTGAACGCCTGCTTGATGCGGCTCTTAATCCGCACCATAAATTGAAATTTATCCATATTGCCGGAACAAACGGTAAAGGCTCGACAGCGGCAATGCTTGCAAAAATGCTTGAGCTTCAAGGCTATAAAACAGGAATGTTTACGTCACCGTTTATTGAAGTGTTTAATGAACGGATACAGATTAACGGTGAAAATATTCCCGATGAGGACCTGGCAACATGTGCAACAATGCTTCGCTCGCTTATGGAGGATAACGAAGCGTATGTTTCGGAATTTGCGTTTATAACTGCAGTTGCATTTATGTACTTTGCACGTCAGAATTGCGATTATGTTGTGCTTGAAACAGGGATGGGCGGTAGGCTGGATGCTACAAATATTGTAGAAAATACTGCGTTGTCAGTACTGACCTCAATAAGCCTTGACCATATGCAGTTTCTGGGTGATACAATCGAGGAAATTACACAGGAAAAATGCGGTATAATAAAGCCGGGCGTGCCGGTAGTGTCATATCCGAATGATGCGGTAAAAGGTATCATTGAAGCATATGCAAAGGATAGCGGTTCAGAACTTGTATTTGCAGATGAACCGGGGATTGTTGACGGAGGATTTATATACAAGAAGAAAACTTACCGATTGAGACTAAAGGGAGCATATCAGCCTAAGAACGCTGCGTTGGCAATTGAAGCGGCACGGATGCTTGATAAGTACGGCATTGTGATTTCAGAAAGGAATATAGAAAAAGCTCTTGAAACTGCGGCATGGCCGGTAAGATACGAATTTATCCGTGATAACCTTGTGATCGATGGCGGTCATAATATCGACGGCGTGCGTGAGCTTCGTAAATCACTTGAAAATGAGGGTAAAAAAATCTATCTTGTTATGGCAATGATGGAGGATAAGAGCTTTGATGAATGCATTGCTGAGATTTCAGTGTGTGCGTCAAGGGTATATTGTACTCAGCTTGATATGCCACGATGTGCAAAAGCAAGTGAGATTGCAGCGGCGGTTAAGGACAGGGAAGTAAAGATTATCGAAAATCCGATTGAGGCGGTAAAAACAGCACTTGTGGCGGCAGATGATAATACGCTTGTATGCGTTTGCGGTTCTTTATACCTTGCAGGTGAAATACGTCGGGAATTTGCGGTAAAATAAGGATAAAATTTAGTCAAAATTTCTTGTTACAATTTGAAAAAAGTACTTGCAATATTAAAAGATGTGTGATATAATTTTTAATGGTGTGTAAAAGCATCAAAAAAATTAAAGGAGGACACGGTAGTGAGAGAAGGAATTCATCCGGATTATAAGCAGACTACCATTACTTGTGCATGTGGCAATGTGATTCCGACAGGTTCAACTAAGGAAAACATCCAGGTCGAAATTTGTTCAGCATGTCACCCGTTCTACACAGGTAAGCAGAAGCTTGTAGATACAGGCGGTAGAGTTGAGAAGTTCAACAAGCGTTTCAACAGAAAAATGAACAATCAGTAATTTTCATTTTTCAAAACAACATTTTTAAGATTTTTAGGTTAAACCCATTCCTGGATTGCCGAATCACCAACGGAGTCTCGGAAGCGGGCGATTGTTTGAATTATAGGAGGTGAAAGACATGACAAAGGAGCGTAAGCAGGCTTTAATCGCTGAATATGCAACACACGAGGGTGACACAGGTTCGCCGGAGGTACAGATTGCATTATTAACAGAGAGAATCAACCACTTAAACAACGAGCACTTAAACATGCACAAGAAGGACCACCACTCAAGAAGAGGTCTTTTAATGATGGTTGGTAAGAGAAGAGGTCTCTTAAACTACTTAAAGGAGCAGGATATCGAGAGATACCGTGCTTTAGTTGCTAAGTTAGGCTTAAGAAAGTAATTATATATAGAAACGGGGCGTTAATTTTGATGCCCCGTTTTTAAGGTTAAAGTAAACGGGATATGGTTAGCAAATAAGCAGAGGACAGGAGATTCCTGTTTTGTGCTTATCTGCTAAAACATATTCCATAAAAAATAAATAATATGCAAAAGCATAAGAAGGAGAAAATATGTTTAAGACTTTTGAAACAACATTAGCAGGTCGTCCGCTTATCGTTGAGACAGGCAAGATGGCTCAGCTTACAAATGGTCACTGTGTAGTGCGCTATGGTGATACAGTTGTAATGTCAAATGTTACAGCTTCAAGAACTCCGAGAGAGGGAGTAGATTTCTTCCCGTTATCAGTTGACTACGAGGAGAAGATGTATTCGGTAGGTAAGATTCCGGGCGGATACACAAAGAGAGAGGGTAAGCCGTCAGAAAAGGCTATTTTAACAAGCCGTGTAATCGACAGACCGATAAGACCGCTTTTCCCGGGCGATTTAAGAAATGACGTATCAGTTGTAAACACTGTTTTATCAGTAGAGCAGGACAACTCACCGGAGGTTGCAGCATTAATCGGTACTTCAATTGCACTTTCAATCTCAGATGTTCCCTGGAACGGACCGATTGGTGGTGTATGGTTAGGTTTAGTTGACGGCGAGTACGTTATCAACCCGACTGTTGAGCAGCAGGAAAAGAGCGAGATGCATGTAACTGTTGCAGGTACTAAGGAAAAGATCGTTATGATTGAGGCAGGCGCTAATGAGGTTGAGGAAAGCGTAATGATGAACGGTCTCAAGTTCGCTCACGGCGTAATTAAGGAGATCTGTGACTTCATTTCATCAATCCAGGCTGAAATCGGTAAGGAGAAGATGACTTACGAGGCTCACGACGTTGACCACGATTTATACGATAAGATTAAGGAAATGGAATACGCTAACATTCAGGAAGCTCTTGACACAGATGATAAGAATGTTCGTGATGCAAGAATGGGCGTAATCGAGGACAGAATTTTAGAGAACCTTTCAGAGGAGTTCCCGGAGAGCATCGGAACACTTGGCGAGATTCTTTACAAGATGCAGAAAGAAATCGTTCGTGCATGGTTGTATGAGGGTAAGAGAGTTGACGGCAGAGGCTTAAACGAAATCAGACCTTTGGCAGCTGAGGTTGACTTACTTCCGAGAGTTCATGGCTCAGGTATGTTCACAAGAGGACAGACACAGGTTCTTACAATTGCAACATTAGCTCCGCTTTCAGAGGTACAGCGTCTTGATGGCATTGACCTCCAGGAGGAGAAGAGATATATGCACCAGTATAACTTCCCGTCATACTCAGTAGGCGAGACAAAGCCGTCAAGAGGTCCGGGAAGACGTGAAATCGGTCACGGTGCATTGGCAGAGCGTTCATTGGTTCCGGTGCTTCCGTCAGCTGACGAGTTCCCGTATGCAATCCGTTGCGTATCAGAGGTACTTTCATCAAACGGTTCAACATCACAGGGTTCAGTATGCGGTTCAACACTCGCTTTAATGGCTGCAGGTGTTCCGATCAAGGCTCCGGTTGCAGGTATCTCATGTGGTCTTATCACAACAGACGAGGGCTTCACAACTATGGTTGATATCCAGGGTCTTGAGGATTTCTACGGCGAGATGGACTTCAAGGTAGCAGGTACAAAGAAGGGTATCACATCAATTCAGGTTGATATCAAGAACGACGGTTTACCGTATGAGGTAATCGAAGAGGCTCTTACAAAGACAAGAGATGCAAGATACTATATCTTAGATGAGGTAATGTTAAAGGCTATTCCGGCTGTAAGAGGCGAGCTTTCACAGTACGCTCCCAAGGTTGAGACAATGAAGATTGATCCGGAGAAGATTCGTGAAGTAATCGGTCAGGGCGGTAAGGTTATCCAGGGTATCGTTGCTGATACAGGTGCTAAGATTGATATTGAGGATGACGGAACAATCCACATTTTTGCAGAGACTCAGGAAAGCGGAAATGCTGCAAGAGCAGCTATTGAAGCTATCGTTGAAGAGCCGGAAGAGGGCAAGATTTACCTTGGTACAGTTAAGTCAATCAAGGAGTTCGGTGCATTCGTTGAGTTCTTACCGGGCAAGGAGGGCTTATGCCACATTTCAAATCTTGACATGAGCAGAGTTGAAAGAGTAGAGGATATCTGTCAGGAGGGTGACCAGATTTACGTTAAGTATATGGGCGTTAACCCGAAGGGCAAGAATGAGCTTTCAAGAAAAGAAGCTTTAAAGGATATGTCACAGATGTAAATGATTAAAGGGGATGTTGCTAACATTCCCTTTTTTGATTGTGATATAAATTATGATTTATGCGATTTGTTAGCACTTGTCCAAGCAACACTGTGGGGCTTTGCCCCTCGATGCTTTTATATGATTGCTTATTTTGTTATACCCCAGTTCATTTTCTTGTGCCTGGTCGTTTCGCTTCGCTACACTGCTCGGCTATGCAACCATACCTCAGCAACAGAAAACGAACCAAAAG
>JAZQKZ010000052.1:0-10078 GCA_045542415.1 Clostridia bacterium | reverse complement strand
GCCGTTAAAGAGGGGACGCCCCTCCCTCTTTAAAATCTCCCGCTGCGCTTTACCAAAAGATTCAATCAATTAAAACGAGGCTAAACCATTTGCTGACGTAGGTACTCTTTTGAATTAAAAGACAAAGCTTACTCAAAAAAGCAAGCAAATTTCCACCGACACATTTCAATTGCAGCCTTTGGCTGCCGAGACGCTTGATAAGGGGGTTTTTAAAGGGGGAACGCCTTTAACAGCATTCTTTTGGTTCGTTTTCTGTTGCTGAGGTATGGTTGCATAGCCGAGCAGTGTAGCGAAGCGAAACGACCAGGCACAAGAAAATGAACTGGGGTATAGCAAAATAAGCAATCATATAAAAGCATCGAGGGGCAAAGCCCCACAGTGTCGCTCGAACAAGTGCTAACAGTAACATAAACCATAATTTAGCCCCCAAGAAAGGAGACCATCATGACTTTATGTGAAATCTTAAAAAAACGCTTCAATAAGGAAATTGAGGACTGCACTAACCGTGAAATATATCTCGGACTGATAAATCTCGTAAAAACAAAATCTGAGGAAAAGGCGGCGACGGGCGAAAAGAAAAAGCTTTACTATATCTGTGCCGAATTCCTGATAGGCAAAATGATGTCAAATGCACTTATAAATCTCGGAATGTATAAGTCAATTGACGAGCAACTGAAAAATCACGGTAAATGCCTCGGTGAGATTCTTGAAAATGAACCCGAACCATCATTGGGTAACGGCGGACTCGGCAGACTTGCCGCTTGCTTTCTTGACTCCATAGCCACTCTCGGCTTGCCGGGTGACGGCGTGGGACTCAATTATCATTTCGGACTGTTTAAGCAGGTGTTTAAGGATAATCTCCAGACCGCGCACAAAAACCCCTGGATAGAAGAAGAGGGTGTGCTTGTGAAAACGGACTGCTGCTATGATATTGAAGTGGGTGATAAAGTTCTTCGCTCAAGGATGTACGATATCAATGTTCCGGGCTATGATAACCGTACTAACAAGCTTCACCTTTTCGATCTGGAGAGCGTAGATGAAAGTATTGTCGGCGACGGGATTGACTTTGATAAAACAGATATAGAGAAAAATCTTACGCTGTTCCTCTATCCCGATGACAGTGACGAGGCGGGAAGAGAGCTTAGAATTTATCAGCAGTATTTCATGGTTGCAAATGCAGCGAGGCTTATAATTGATGAGTGCCGTGAGCGTGGCTCAAGACTGCATGACCTTGAAAAGTATGCAGTAATACAGATAAACGATACACATCCTACAATGATTATCCCGGAGCTTATCAGGCTTCTTGTGAAAGAGGGGATAGAGCTTGACGAGGCAATAGATATTGTGAGCAGGTGCTGTGCCTATACAAATCATACCATTTTGTCGGAGGCACTGGAAAAATGGCAGCTCAAAAGCCTTGAAAAAACAGTTCCGCAGCTTGTTCCGATAATAAAGGAGCTTGACAGACGTGTAAGAAACCGATTCAGTGACGAAAGCGTGCAGATTATCGACACTGACAGCCGTGTGCATATGGCACATATCGATATTCATTACGGCTTCAGTGTAAACGGAGTTGCGTCGCTGCATACAGAGATACTGAAGCACAGCGAGCTTAAAAATTTCTATAATATCTATCCGAAAAAATTCAATAACAAAACCAACGGAATTACATTCAGACGCTGGCTGCTTCAATGCAATCCCGAATTAAGTGAGTATATAGTATCGCTTATAGGCAGCGGCTTCATAAAAAATGCCCTTGAGCTGGAAAAGCTTACGGCATATGCGGACAATAACGAGGTGCTTGATAAGCTGCTTGAAATAAAGGGAAAAAACAAGCGGTCGCTTGATGCGTATCTTACAAAAACACAGGGCATTGACTTAAATGACAATTCCGTTTTTGACATTCAGATAAAACGTCTGCATGAATATAAGCGTCAGCAGATGAACGCACTGTATCTCATTCATCAGTATCTGGAAATTAAAAACGGAAAATCGCTTCCGGTGCCTGTCACGGCGATATTCGGAGCAAAAGCGGCTCCGGCATATGTGATTGCACAGGATATCATTCATTTGATTTTATGCCTGCGTGAGCTGATAAATTCAGATGAAGAAGTGAGTCGGTATCTCAAAGTGGAAATGGTTGAAAATTATAATGTCACAATAGCGGAAAAGCTTATCCCTGCCTGCGATATATCGGAGCAGATTTCGCTTGCTTCAAAGGAGGCGAGCGGAACGGGAAATATGAAAATGATGCTCAACGGTGCCGTCACTCTCGGTACGGAGGACGGTGCCAATGTTGAAATTCATTCGCTTGTCGGTGATGAAAATATCTATATTTTCGGAGATGACGGCAAAGACGTAATAAAGCGGTATATGAACGGCAGCTACAATGCAGAGGAATATTACGAAAAGGATGAAACCATACGTCGGGCTGTGGATTTCATCACCGGCAGGGAGCTTATGAAGATAGGCAGCAGAGAACATCTGAAAAGACTGCAAAAGGAGCTTATCAATAAGGACTATTTCATGACATTTCCCGATTTTCGCGGCTATACTGCCAGAAAGGAAGAAATGCTTGAGGATTACTGCAACAGACGTGCATGGGCAAAGAAAATGCTTATAAATATTGCAAAGGCAGGACATTTCTCATCAGACCGTACGGTTGAGGAATATAACTGGGATATATGGAGACTGTGAAGCTCTGGACAATAAACACGCACAGCATAATAGAAGAGGACTACGAGGCAAAGCTTGTCAGATTTGTTGATGCACTTGAAAGGCATGCTCCTCATATAGTAGCAATGCAGGAGGTAAATCAGAGTGCGGATAAGGATATAGCTTGTGAGCTGCCGCTGTTTATGCCGTGTACGGTGCGAAGCGTAAAGGCAGATAATCATGCCTTGCGTGTGGTTAATATGCTCAGAGACAGAGGTCTTTACTATTATTGGACGTGGGTACCTGTAAAGCTTGGCTATGGGAAATATGACGAGGGACTTGCTATATTAAGCAGATATCCTATCAGTGCGGCAGAGAGTATCTATATAAGTAATTCGCAGGATTATAATAACTGGAAAACACGCCGCTTGCTTGGTATTGTCACTGAAAAGGGCAGGTTCTGTAATGTCCACATGGGCTGGTGGAACGATGTCGAGGAGCCGTTTTTGCGGCAATGGGAGCGAGTGAGGAGTCATATCAGGGGCAAGGCATGGCTTATGGGTGATTTCAATTCGCCCGATGATATAAAAAATGAGGGCTACAGTGCTGTAAGAAAAAGCGGCTGGAATGATGCATATGAGCTTGCACAAAGGCGAGAGGGACGGTTCAGTGTCGTGAAAAAAATCGACGGCTGGGAGCGTGATGAGAAAATGCGTCTTGATTATATCTGGTGCAATTATAATGCAAGAGTGATAAGCTCGGAGGTGATATTTGACGGAAAGAGGGAAAGTGTTATATCCGACCATTTCGGGGTGTCGGCTGAAATTGATATGCACGAATAAGCTTTGTTATTGACTAATTTAAAAAGATATGATATAATAACCGCATATAAACCAGAAACAAAGGAGAAGAAAATGGAAAGAGAAAAATTTGGTTCAAGACTCGGTTTTCTGCTTATTTCGGCAGGCTGTGCAATAGGACTGGGAAATGTATGGAGATTCCCTTATATATGCGGACAGTACGGCGGTGCCGCATTCCTTATTATTTATCTTATCTTCCTCGCATTATTTGCGTTGCCTGTAATGATTATGGAATTTTCGGTTGGCCGTGCTTCACAGAAATCAGTTGCAAAGAGCTTTGATGTGCTGCAGAAGCCGGGGCAGAAGTGGCATGTTCCGGGCAAAATAATGGCATTAGGCAACTATGTATTGATGATGTTCTATACAACTGTTGCCGGATGGATGCTGGCATATGTGTTCAAGACTGCAACAGGGTCGCTTGCAGGACTCAATACAGAGCAGATTGCAGGTGAGTTCTCAGCAATGACAGCATCACCATTCCAGATGATATTCTGGATGGTTTTGATTACAGCATCGAGTTTTCTGGTCTGCTCAATGGGACTTCAGAAAGGTGTTGAAAGAATTACAAAGGTAATGATGTCAGCGCTGTTTATAATCATGCTTATACTTTGTGTAAATTCATTTACCCTTGACGGAAGTATTGAGGGATTGAAGTTTTATCTTGTACCTGATATGAACAGACTTGTTGAAAGCGGAGTCGGTAATGTACTGTATGCGGCAATGGGACAGGCGTTCTTTACCCTGAGTACGGGTATGGGTTCAATGGCAATTTTTGGCAGCTACATTTCAAAGGACCGTTCACTTACGGGTGAGGGTGTAACAGTATGCCTGCTTGATACCTCGGTAGCGTTTATGGCAGGTCTTATAATATTTCCGGCATGCTTTGCATTCGGTGTAAATCCGGGAGCCGGTCCGGAGCTTGTGTTTATAACCTTACCGAATGTGTTTAATCAGATGCCGATGGGACAGGTATGGGGAACGATGTTCTTCATATTCATGACTTTTGCAGCAGCATCGACCGTTATTGCGGTATTCCAGAATATTATAGGAATTACAGAGGATTTATTCGGCTGGAGTACAAAGAAATCAGTATTAATCAACGGCATTGCACTGATAATTCTTTCGCTTCCGTGCGCTCTCGGATTTAATGTGCTTTCATGGATTACACCGTTTGGCGATGGCTCAACTATTCAGGACTTAGAGGATTTTATCGTATCAAATACAATTCTTCCGTTGGGAAGTATCGTATATCTTCTGTTCTGCGTAACAAGATACGGCTGGGGCTGGGATAATTTCGTAAAAGAGGCGGATACAGGAAAGGGTATGAAGTTCCCGAAAGTATTACGTCCGTATTTCACATATGTATTACCGGTGCTTGTGTTTATAATGTTTGTAATCGGTTATGTAGAGAAGTTTTAATATGTTCAGACCGACGACAAATTGGTCAGACCACGCATAAGTATGTTTATAAAGCTTAAAAATTAACATTTGAGTTTCTTATGCAAACAGCTGCGTCCCATCGAGGAACGCAGCTGTTATGCGTTTTTTACGAAAAGAAACTCTAACGTACCCGTGTACATATGCTACGCCTGTGAGCAAGCTCTTGGCTACAACGCTAAAGCGTTGTTCACCGACGAGTGCCTTTTCGCAAAATCTGCCCTAATTTCTCGCAGTCTGACAGCGTGCAGACAGTTTATCTACACGCTGAAAAAAGGAGATGTCACGAGGACATCTCCTTTTTTCATCTTATTTCGCCGTGCTTCTCATATTGAGTAACCTCTGAAATTTTATTGCGTTCATCAACAAATACCACTGTCGGACGGAATGCCTTTGCTTCCTCCGGTGTCATTTGTGCATATGCCATTATGATAACTTTGTCGTTTTTCTGAACACATCTTGCGGCGGCACCGTTTAAGCATATAACTCCCGAACCTCGTTCGCCTGCTATTGTGTAGGTTTCAAAACGCTCGCCGTTATTTATATCTACTATCTGCACCTTTTCATATTCCAGAATACCTGCGGCATCAAGTAAATCCATATCAACGGTAATACTGCCCACATAGTCAAGCTCAGCCTGAGTAACCACAGCACGGTGGATTTTTCCTTTAAGCATTGTTAATTCCATACTATCACCTGCTTATTCAATAATAAAGTTGTCAATAAGTCTTGTTTTGCCCACATATACAGCCATAGCTGTAAGAAGCGGTGCTTTTATCTCGCTTATTGATTCCAGGGTGTTTAAGTCAACCATTTCAACATAATCGATTTTCGCAAGCGGCTCCTTTTCAATTTCTGCTCTGATTGCAGAAATAACCCTTTCAGCGTCATTTTCGCCGTTATCAATCATTTCTCTTCCGAGTCTTAATGAGCGTGACAGACATAATGCTGCTTTACGCTCTTCGGGATTGAGATATGTGTTTCTTGACGATTTTGCAAGTCCGTCCTCCTCACGGATAATGGGACAGCCTACGATTTCTATATCAAAGTTGAGGTCACGCACCATTTTCTTTATAACACAAAGCTGCTGTGCGTCCTTTTCGCCGAAGTATGCCCTGTCGGGTGCTACGATGTTGAACAGCTTTGACACCACTGTACATACACCCTTGAAATGAATCGGACGTGTCTTTCCGCAAAGTACCTTTGTAATCTTGTCCATGTCAACAAAGCACAGCGGGTCGATATACATTTCCTCCGGCTCGGGATTGAAAATCAGATGTGCGCCTGCTTCTGTGCAAAGTGCGGCATCTGCATCAATATCACGGGGATAGCTTTCAAAGTCCTCGTTGGGAGCGAACTGTGTGGGGTTGACAAAATCGCTTACCACAACCCTGTCATTTTCAGCGGCGGCACGGATTATGAGCGATTTATGCCCCTCGTGGAGATAGCCCATTGTAGGAACGAGTCCTACGCTGAGTCCCTCTTTTTTCCATGCCTTTACGGCTGCTCTCACTTCATCTATAGTCTTGACTATTTTCATTTATAACATCTCCTCAATCTCTTTTAAGATTTCATTATCTATCATAAAGCAATGCTCCTGTGACGGGAAAGTACTGTTCTTTACCTCTTCGTCGTATGCACTGAATGCCTTTGTCATAGCACTTCCGATATCGCCGAAGGTCTTTACGAACTTGGGTGCCATCCTGTCATACATGCCGAGCATGTCCTGATATACAAGCACCTGCCCGTCACAGCCAGCGCCTGCACCTATACCGATTGTCGGGATTGAAATGCTTTTTGAAACAAGCTCTGCAAGCTTTGCCGGTACACATTCGAGTACAACCGCAAATGCACCTGCCTCCTCAACAGCTCTTGCGTCCTCAATGAGCTTTTTTGCTGTTGCAAGCGTTTTTCCCTGCACCTTGAAGCCGCCGAAAGCGTTGACCGACTGCGGTGTAAGTCCGATATGTCCCATAACGGGGATTGAAGCGTTGACAATTGCACGGATATGCTCCTTAAATTCAACTCCGCCCTCAAGCTTGACTGCTCCTGCACGTCCCTCCTTCATGAGCCGACCTGCGTTTACAACGGCATCATAAACAGAGGTCTGATATGACATGAACGGCATGTCACATACAACAAGAGTATTGTCCGTACCCCGTGAAACAGCGGCACAGTGGTGAATCATATCCTCCATTGTAACAGATATGGTATCCTCATATCCGAGCATAACCATTCCGAGTGAATCGCCTACTAAAATGGCATTTATTCCAGCTTTTTCCATTAATGAAGCGGTGGTATAGTCATATGCTGTGAGCATTGAAAGCTTTTCGCCGGTAGCCTTTGCGTCCCTAAAAGTAGCTGCTGTGTTTTTCATTTTCCGTATCCTTTCAGAAAAATAAGATATAAACCGGTGGAAAGCATGGAAACTGTAAAGAAATTAAAACCGAGAGAATGCAGTCCATGTTGTGTAATCCGTTCCCTTGCGGGTAACGGTAATCGGGCTGCCTGAATATTAATGATTAAATTGTTCTCAATCGGTGCAGTTTCTCTGCGAATACCACCCGCAGGACTATTATACTACGTTTGTGCGGTAAATGCAAGAGTTTTTTGATTTCATCAAGATTTTTCCGTCCAATATTATATTGCAAAAATTAAATAAATTTGTGTAAATTTTTTTGAGAAAACTATGGAAATTTGGCGTGAAATGTTATATAATAAAATAGAATGAATATACTTATGCTTAATTGGCAAATTTGCGTAAAGGAGAGTTAGAAAAATGAACGAAATTCTCAGACTTTTAGATATCGAAAAAGGAAAAATTGACCGTGAAAAAATAGCGGCAATGCTTTGTATTGAGCCGGAAGAGGTTGATAAAAAAATAGCAGAGCTTGAAAAGAATAACATAATAGCAGGATACAAGACAATAATAAACTGGGAAAAGACAGATGATGAGGTTGTTAATGCTTTAATCGAGCTGAAAATTACTCCTCAGCAGGGCGAGGGCTTTGACAGAGTTGCGGAAAGAATTTATAAGTATCCGCAGGTAAAGTCATTATACCTTATGTCGGGTGCGTATGACCTTGCAGTTACGCTTGAGGGTAAAACCATGAAAGAGGTAGCACTCTTTGTTGCACAGAAGCTCGCTCCTATGGAGCAGGTGGTTTCTACTGCAACTCATTTTGTACTCAAGAAATATAAAGAGGAAGGAATTGTATTCAAGCACAGCTCAAAGGATACAAGACAGGTGATTACATTATGATAGATTTAAATAAGCTTGTATCGCCTGTTGTAGATTCACTTCCGCCGTCGGGAATACGAAAATTTTTCGATATTGCGGCAGAGATGAAAGACGCTATTTCGCTTGGTGTGGGTGAGCCGGACTTTGACACGCCCTGGTCTATCCGTGAGGCAGGAATACTGTCTCTTGAAAAGGGACAGACCTACTATACTGCAAATTCGGGTCTTATTGAGCTGCGTGAGGAAATTTGCAATTACAACAAGAGAAAGTACGGTGTGGAGTACGATCCGAAAAATGAAGTGCTTGTAACAGTAGGCGGTTCAGAGGCGATTGATGCAATGATAAGAAGCGTTGTATGCCCCGGTGATGAGGTGCTTATTGTAGAGCCGAGCTTCGTGTGCTATAAGCCGCTTACGGTTATGGCAGGCGGAGTACCGGTTGCGATTGAGACAAAGGAGGAGGATGATTTCAGACTTCTTCCCGAACAGCTTAAGGAAAAAATTACGGACAAGACAAAGCTTCTTATCCTGCCTTATCCGAACAATCCTACCGGCGGAGTAATGTCAAAAGCGGATCTAGAGGCTATTGCTGAGGTGTTAAGAGGAACAGATATACTCGTTCTGTCAGATGAAATCTACGGCGAGCTTCGTTACGGAACAGAAAAGCATACAATGTTCTCAGCCATTGAGGGTATGAAAGAGAGAACGGTAGTAGTAAACGGTTTTTCAAAGACCTTTGCAATGACAGGCTGGAGACTCGGATATGCCATAGGACCGGAAAGAATAATTAAGCTTATGACAAAGATACATCAGTTCGGAATCATGTCTGCACCGACTACTGCACAGTATGCGGCAATTGAGGCATTGAAGAACTGCGATAAGGATGTCGAGGCAATGAGAAAGGAATACAATTACAGACGCCGTTATATAGTTGACGGATTCAGAGAAATGGGACTGTCCTGCTTTGAGCCGTTGGGAGCGTTCTATGTATTCCCGTGTATAAAGTCAACAGGCATGACATCAGAGGAATTTTGTAACACGTTATTACAGGAAGAAAAGGTAGCGGTCGTACCGGGTAATGCATTCGGTGAAAGCGGTGAGGGATTTATTCGCTGTTCGTATGCATATTCGATAGACAGTATCAAAGAAGCACTTGTAAGGATAAGGAGATTCGTAGAGAATCATAAGAGTTGATAAGATAAATTATGGTTTATATTATTGGTTTGCACTTATCGATACGACATAATGGGGCTCTGCCCCTTGACATTTTGCGGTTATTGTTATTTCGGTAATACCCCGGTACTTTTTCTGTCCACAGCAACAGAAAAAGTACGAAAAAGAATGCTGTTAAAGTGAACAACACAAAGTGTTGTAGCCTTAGAAGCGTAGCTTCGTAGGCGTAGCATAACTTTCCCCCTTAAAAACCCCCCTTATCAAGCGTCTCGGCAGCCAAAGGCTGCAATTGAAATGTGTCGGTGGAAATTTGCTTGCTTTTTTAAGGGGTTTTGCGTCTTCGGTCGATGGCGTGGCGTTGTAGAACAAGCTTCACGACACTACTGTGTAATGCGTGGTTTTCTTGTCGGGATGAAACCCGATACCAAATGCATCTATTGCCCATTACCTTTACCTTATATCGGTACTTAATTTGACGTACAATCAAAAAGTCAGAAAAGTCGAAGTAAAAATTGTTTTTAGAAAACCTTGCTTTTTAATTCAAAAGAGTACCTACGTCAGCAAATGGTTTGGCCTCGTTTTAATTGATTGAATCTTTTGGTAAAGCGCAGCGGGAGATTTTAAAGAGGGAGGGGCGTCCCCTCTTTAACGGCACTCTTTTGCTGACTTTTCTGCTGCTGTAGGCAGAAAAGCCAGTAGGGGTTATAGCAAAA
>JAZQKZ010000051.1:0-1503 GCA_045542415.1 Clostridia bacterium | reverse complement strand
GACGGTATTTTAACATTTACACCCTCAACAATTAAGTTTACGGGCAGAGATTATTTCTATTCTTGTGCAAAGGTTACCAATGACCCCACCTATTCTTCAGACACAGAATATTATCAGTACGAAAGAACGGCGTTTATCCCGGCAACTTCAATTTATTTTGAAGATAACTATGCAAACGGAATTTCGTTTACTGACGGAGCAACGGCTTCAGGCTTTGATAATTCAACCTATCAGTACGGCATATGGAAAACTGTCGGAACAGAAACGGCTATGTCGCAGGCGGCAGACCTTGCGGATGACGATGCGGCAAATCCCTACGGCTATGACCCTGCATATGATAATTGCGTTGAATACAGTGCATATTCATCCCATGTTGTGTCTGTAAGTGAGAAGAATAATCCTAAGTCAAGCATCAGCGGCGGCAGCGGCGCAAGCTGGCCCACAGCTGAGTTTAGCTTTACAGGT
This sequence comes from Clostridia bacterium, assembly GCA_045542415.1. Taxonomy (GTDB): domain Bacteria; phylum Bacillota; class Clostridia; order UBA1381; family UBA1381; genus UMGS1958. The sequence goes on along the minus strand of JAZQKZ010000051.1, from coordinate 1,038 downwards.
ACAGGCTTTGACATTATCAGCCTCACCGACAGCAAATCAGGCGTTTTCTACCTTGATATTTATGATGAAAACAATGTAAGAGTCGGTAAAAAGCGAATTGTTGATAATTATTACGGCTATACATATGGTCAGCTTTATGCTAATGAAAGCGGCGATGCCGTGCTTGATGTAACAGATAAGCCGCTTTATAACAGCATTCTTGGCGTTGTAACAACATCACCCACCTATTTTGATGTTGATGACGGTAAAGCCACACAAACGGTTACCTACTATGATGTTTCAGGCAATGGATACACTAAAACTCCCACATATTATGATGAAAACGGTGTTCTGACAGAAGAAGTAACCGATACACCTGCATATGCCTATAACTATGCATATGGCTGGGTGGAAAGCGGCTCGGATGCAGCTCTTTATCAGATTCCCGTTATGAAGGTCAATGATCTTGAATACGGAAATTACAGAGTTGTTATTACCTGTGCATTTACGGATCTTTATAAGCATTATGAAACCGATGCAAACGGTAACAAGTTCTATAATCTTTACATTGATGCTATCCGTATTTATGACCCCGCAGGTAAAGATGACGATATTGCAGACAGTTCAATTCTTCAGTCATTCAAGGATGATGATGAGTCATATCCCAATTACCTTGAAATTAAAGATATGCTTATCGGCGCAAACACTCTTTCGCAGGATTCATCAACTCAGGGCGTAATCTTCATTGACGGTATTGCTGCAAGTGACAATGACCTTGAAATGTATAAGAAAGCAGGCCCCAACAATGAGCTTTATCTTGCAAGGAATCAGGCAGTTGCCTTTGAAATTTGGGCAACGGCAGTTCCAGATGATGTTCAGATCGGTGTCAAGAGTGCCACAGGCGCACCTGTATTTACCGTTTCTTACGGTGCAAATACGGTAAGTACCGAAATCAACTCTGCAACAGAAATGTACAGATCAATAAACTCTGTTCTTCCCGTAGGCGGCAAGCTTGCATGGACCAATGTTCAGGTTGGCGATGTAACATATTACACCAGC
>JAZQKZ010000050.1:0-1890 GCA_045542415.1 Clostridia bacterium | reverse complement strand
AGAAGCTGCCGAAAGGTCTGCCGAAAAAGGCTTTTTCGAATTCCTCCATCTCCCGCCAGGGGTTGTAGGTGCTTATATCCTGATTTCTTCTGGTAAGTCCAAACATAGTAATACCTCCTGTGTTTTATGATATTATATGCCGACTTGTGTAGGTCATACGGCAAGGTCGGCGCTTGCCGAGCCCAGTATGCTTTTTGCTGTTCAGCTTAATCTTGCTTACTGTCTGTATTATAAGCGCTATTATTTCAAAATGTGTGACCAGATTGTAAACTTTTAGCACTCTCATAAAGAGAGTGCTAAAAGTTTACCTTAGGCCGTTGACTTCCCTGTGAAACCGTTTACATGAATATCCTTATTGTTATCATTCATGCTCCAGGCCGATACCTTCCAGTAGACACTGTTTCCTATTGCCATCAAAAGATTGTTCTCCATGGTATTTGCAAATCTCAAATCCTATAATGTAAGTTGTCAAAGCGAACATACTAATACAAGACGGCAGAGAGATTTCAATCTCTCTGCCGTTTTAATCCTACTTGCTGTTTTTTTCGATTCGTTCAAATATGTAGGTCATCAGGTCATCCTTGCTATTTATATCCAATACATACTGAAATTCATTATACAGGATTTGTTCCGCATCCTTGAAAAACCGCTCGTCGGACATATGCAGGCGTGTACCCTCAGCTTCCCTCTCCTTTTTATGGGCGTAAATCGCTTTGATCATTTTGATCAGCTCCAAATGATCGCCCTTTGTCAGAATGTTCTTATACAGCTCCTTGCGTTCATTTTCGTTGGCGACCCATATCGCAGTTTCCGACTGCATAGAATCGATCAGTTTATGGATTTCGTCTTTAGTCAAAAGTCTGCGCATCTTTCCGAGAACCAGTTCATTGTCCGTGGGTGCAAAAATCGTAGAGCCCTTGTCACTGACAGGTTTCAGGACAAAATAAGTCTTTTTTGTTCCGCTAACGTTTTTTTCTTCTATGTCTGCGATCTTGCAAACACCCTGCGTTCCGTATATGATAACATCATTTACCATGAACATCGCCGCTATCCACCTACTTTACCAATTATTACACCTATATTATAGCTTTCATTATTCCACATTTCAAAAGCCATTTTGCTTGAAATATTATAAAAATATATTGTAAACTATGCGCAAACTGAACAAATAGGGTATATTTATAGGCATATACGCGAACAACTTGTTGTGATCAACCATTCGCAATTCCTGACATTCAACAAACGGTTCTGCCATATTTATCCTAAGATATCAGTATCGTATATGATTTACATTTCTATAAAAACATGTTATAATGTGATGAAAATTAATCCACCTACTGCAAATGTTGAGGCGACAATAATGAAAATAATCGATATTCATACACATATTTATCCGGATGAAATTGCCCGCAAGGCAACCGATAGCGTCAGAGATTTTTACGGCATCGGGGATGGCTCTATGGACGGCACAGAGGGTATGCTTCTGAGCAGAGGCAAAGCAGCCGGGATCGAGAAATTTGTAATCCTGCCGGTGGCGATCCGTCCGGACAGAGTTCAGCATATTAACAATTTTATTTTAGAAAAGGCCGGTGCAAATGACTGCTATATCCCTTTTGGTACTGTCCATGCCGCAATGGACGGTCTGACTGACGAGGTAGAACGGCTCTTATCCGCCGGTGTAAAGGGAATTAAGATTCATCCGGACTCTCAGGGCTTTTCCATTGATGACCCCAGGCTGTACCCTATGTATGAAATGATCTGCAGACGCGTTCCCATATTGCTGCACATGGGCGACAAGCGGTATAATTACTCGCATCCCATTAAATTGCGAAAAATACTGGATATGTTTCCGGGTCTGGACGCCATTGCAGCCCACTTTGGCGGTTACAG
>JAZQKZ010000049.1:0-14763 GCA_045542415.1 Clostridia bacterium | reverse complement strand
AAAAAGCAAGCAAATTTACACCGACACATTTCAATTGCAGCCTTTGGCTGCCGAGACGCTTGATAAGGGGGTTTTTAAAGGGGGAAAGTCACGCTACGCCTACGAAGCTACGCTTCTAAGGCTACAACACTTTGTGTTGTTCACTTTAACAGCATTCTTTTTCGTACTTTTTCTGTTGCTGCGGTATGGTTGCATAGCCGAGCAGTGTAGCGAAGCGAAACGACCAGGCACAAGAAAAAGTACCGGGGGTATTACCGAAATAACAATAACCGCAAAATGTCAAGGGGCAGAGCCCCATTATGTCGTATCGATAAGTGCAAACTAATAATATAAACCATAATTCACAGAAACACCACCCACCATTTTAAATTATTTAAAATGATTTTCCAAAAAAGTGAATAAAATTTGCACCTTAGTGTGTCTTATATATGAGAACAAAAACATAAGGAGGAATATACCATGAAAAAGAAACTGTCGTTATTACTTTGTATTGCATTGCTTGCAGCGATTCCGGCTGCTTACAGCTACTCTCCCGATATCACCCAAAGCAATGCAGAGCTTAAGATTTTGGAGGGCGATGAAAACGGCGATCTCAAGCTTGATGACTATGTAACCCGTGCAGAAATGGCTAAAATTGTCACTACGCTCTACAAGGACGCTAATCATATCGACATTTTAAAGGCCTTTTCCGATATCGAAAACCATTGGGGCAAGTCATATATAGAGCAGGCTGCCGCACTCTCGCTTGTAAACGGATTTGAGGACGGTTCGTTCCGACCCGATGATAACGTTACATACGAGCAGGCAATCAAGATGATTATCGGTGGCAATGATTGGTCAAGCTATCCTGTTGACTATATTTCATTCGCATTGGAGAACGAACTTCTTGAAAATGTCAATGCACTTCAGGGTGAATATATCAGCCGGGGCGATGTTGTTCAGATTATTACAAATCTTATAGGTGCCATCAAAGAGGATGGCATTGAAAGCTACTCTTCATATCCCGGTGTCCGCATTCTCTGCAATAAATACGCCCCCGACCCGGATAACAGTTCAGAAATCCACACCGGCGGCATGGTTTCTTCAAGCAGTGTCTCAAAGGGATATGTCGGCGGTTCGGGAAGTGCTTCAACAAGCGTTGCACCCGGTGTAGCAGCGTCAGATTCCGTTGCAATGGAATCTGCATCCTTATCAGGCGGTGGCGGCAGCAGCTATAATGCTTTGTTTATCCCCGATTCACCGGCTGACATTGAGTATTTCAACACCGAAAGCTATACCGCAAACGAAGAAAACATTTTCAAAAATGCGGCATTATCACCGCTTTCAACATTTTCAATAGATACCGATACTGCATCATATTCTAATCTTCGCCGTTTTGCTTTTAACGGTCAGACACCACCGACAGGCTCGGTAAGAACAGAAGAGCTTATAAACTATTTCGACTACTCTCTTCCGCAACCCACCGACGAAACACCGTTCTCAGTTACAACCGAGGTCGCTTCATGTCCCTGGAATACAGAAAACACTCTTGCAATGATTAACATTCAGGGCGAGGAGATTATTGAGCGTCAGCCGCAAAATCTCATATTCCTGCTTGACGTTTCCGGCTCCATGTATTCACGCAATAAGCTTCCTTTGGTAAAGCGTTCTATGGAGCTGCTTTTAAGCAAGCTTGATAAGCGTGACACAATTTCAATTGTCACATATGCAAACGGAGTAAATGTTATGGCAGACGGCATTTCAGCAAGTGATAAGGAAGCTCTTATGGATATAATCGGCTCACTCCGTGCAGGCGGCGGAACCAACGGTGCAGGCGGTATTCAGCTCGCATACGAACAAGCCGAGAAGCACAAGTGCGAGGGCAACAACCGTATAATTCTCTGTACAGACGGCGATTTCAACATTGGTGTTTCGGACAATGATGAGCTAAAAAAGATGATACAGGAAAAACGTGATAACAATATTTTCATAAGCGTTTTAGGCTTCGGAATGGGTAATTATAAAGACGATAAAATGGAGCTTATTGCCGACAACGGCGACGGCGGATATTACTATATCGATTCGCTCCGTGAGGCAAAAAAGGTATTATCAGACGAGATGACATCAACTCTTTACACAATCGCAAAGGATGTAAAAATTCAGGTAGAGTTTAATCCTGCACAGGTTGACTCCTACCGACTTATAGGCTACGAAAACAGAGTACTGCAAACAGAAGAATTTGCCGACGATACCGTCGATGCCGGAGAATTAGGTGCAGGTGCAAGCGTAACTGCTTTTTATGAAATCGTACCGGCAAAGGATGCAAAGGCTTCACCGGCTCAGGCTACAGAGGAGCTTCGTTATCAGGATGTAAAATATTCAGACAGCAGTGAGCTTATGACGGTAAAGCTGCGTTATAAGCTTCCCGTCGGCGGTGACAGTATATTAAAGGAGTATCCCGTTAATAATGCTCTCATTAAAGAGACAAGTAATAATTTCCGCTTTGCCTGTGCAGTTGCAGAGCTTGGAATGCTTTTGAACGACAGCGAATACAAGGGGAATGCAAGCTACGACACGATTATTGAGCTTGCAAGAAATGCTTTGGGGAATGATGAATTAGGCTTCCGTCGTGAATTTGTTCAGATGGTTGACCTGTTACGTTTTATCGGCAGATAATTCATCGCAAATGGGACAGCAATCTGCTGTCCCATTTGTTCTTTTTCTATATAAAATTTCTTACCAGCTCAAGTGCTTCATTAACTGCATTTTCCGAGCTTACCCAATGTATGCGTTCGTCACGTCTGAACCATGTCAGCTGTCGCTTTGCATAGCGTCTGGAGCTTTGCTTCACCGTTTCAACCATTTCTTCATACGGAATTTCGCCGTTGAGATAATCCATAACCTCCTTATAGCCAATCCCTTTCATCGAGTTAAGCTCCTTTGTATAGCCCTTGTCCATCAAAGACCTTACCTCGTCAAGCAAACCATCTTCAATCATTATATCAACTCTCCTGTTGATTCGCTCATACAGCTTTTCTCTATCCCACATTACGCTTATCATAAGCGGCTCATAACGTGATTCACGTTGCTTTGTCATTTTCTGATGCTCTGAAATAGTCACGCCCGTCACACGATAAAACTCAATCGCACGAACAATACGCCGCAGATTATTGGGGTGAAGTCTTGCGGCACTTTCCGGGTCAAATTCACCTAATATATCAAGCAGTTTCTGCGCTCCCTCTTTTTTTGCAAGTGCTTCAAGCTCTGCTCTCATCTCATAGTCCGTATCAAATTCACCAAAGGTCACATCATCTACTACGGAATTAATATAAAGCCCGGTTCCGCCGCACATCACGGGAAGCTTGCCTTTTGATGCAATCTCCGCTATCACCTTATGTGCCTGCTCAGTGTAATCGGCTACACTGTACTCTGCATCAGGCTCCAGAAAATCTATCATGTGATGAGGTGCCGCACTTCTTTCCTCCGCTGTCGGCTTTGCCGCACCTATATCCATGTATTTATATATCTGCATACTGTCAGCACCCACAATTTCACCGCCGACCGCCTTTGCTATTTCAATTGCAAGTCCGGTTTTTCCTGATGCCGTAGGTCCTGCTACCACTATTAATTTTTGCTTCATTATGTGATTCGTTTAAATTCCTTTTCTATTTCTTTTTTACTCATGCTGATAATAATCGGCCTGCCGTGCGGACAGGTATTAATGTTCTTCAGTCTGAATACATTTCTTACAAGAGCTTCCATCTCGCTTTCACTTAATCGGTGATTTGCCTTTATCGCCGATTTACATGCGATAGTGTAGAGCATTCTTTCATATTTTTCTGTCATGATTTCATGCTTTGCATTCGCCGCATTTGTCACCAGTTCTATCAAAAGCTCTTCAATTTCTCCCGCTTCAAGCTCACCCGGCACACCTCTGACTATTATATCATTCTCGCCAAAAGCCTCTGTTTCAAAGCCCATATTATAAAGCATATCAACCGCCTCATCATATGCCGCAAGCTCTGTGGGAGTAAGTCTGACTATAACAGGCTCTAAAAGAAACTGACTCATAACCTGCTTACTTGCAATTTCCCGCTTTAATTCCTCATATTGCAGGCGTTCATGTGCTGCATGCTGATCCACCATTAAAAGCTTTTCATCCTTTTCCACGAGAATATATGTGTCAAATATCTGCCCGGCAATACGGAAGTATTCATCCATGAAGATATTTTCCTCTTCCTCTTTAACCTCTACGGCAGTCTCTTCAGTCGGCTGTATCTCCGGAATCACAGCATCAGTATTATCCGTCGCTATCTCTTCCTTTTTCTCCTTTGTCTCCGCCGAAGCATCACTGAAATGAAATCTGCCGTTACCAAGACGGTTAAGATATTCGTATCTTTCTGCAATTGATCTTGGCTCACCTGCATATTCTATGCCAAACTCATCCCGTATTATCGGCTTATTGGCCGGCTCATCCTTTTCCTCTTCAAAAACAAACTTCTCGGTCGGCTTTTTATCCGCAGGCTTTTCTTGCGGCTTTTGCACCGTCGAAGGCTTTTCTGAAATATATGTGGTTTCCTCCTCGTCAAGCGTAAAAGAAATCTTTTGAGGCACCTTTACTGTGGGTACTTCTTTTTTTACCCCCTGAGCCGCCGGCTCTCTTTTGGGATACTCTCTTACATTTTCAGGAAGATTTTTAACCATATCACTCAAATCAACCTGTTTTCCGCTTTCACCGGCTTCAAACAAAACCTCTCCCGTTGCCTCGTCAACCCGACTGATTTCAGGCACATTAGGCAATGCGTACAATGCATTTTTCACGCCGTAATAAACTGCATTTCTTACATCCTTTTCATTCGCAAACTTAACCTCAAGCTTTGTGGGATGTACGTTTATATCCATTAGTTCCGGAGAAATTTCGATATTTAAAACCGCAACCGGGAATTTACCTATCATAATCTGATTTTTATAAGCATCCTCAACCGCACGGAAAATCATCGCACTCCGTATATATCTTCCGTTTACGAAAAAGCTCTGATAATTGCGGTTAGGACGGCATACATTCCCCTTGCCGACAAGTCCCGTCACACGGATTCCGTTTGCACTGTAATCCACTTCAAGCATTCCGTTTGCATAATCCTTGCCGTAGGCCGTATAAACCGAGTTTTTAAGATTGTTATCTCCCGGCGAGAACAGCTTTTCCTTACCGCCTACGATAAGCTTGAATGAAATTTCGGGATGTGCGAATATAAAACGAGTAATAATATCGGTGATATATCCCGCCTCGGTTGCGTCCTTTTTCAAAAACTTCTGACGTGCAGGTGTATTATAGAAAAGGTTTTCTACAATAACACTTGTACCATCAGGGATTCCTGCCTCGGACGAGGACAAAATCTCGCCGCCGCAGCAAGTTACGCATATACCGTCTCCGTCCGCCTGCTTTGTATAAAGACTCACTCGGGCAACAGCACCGATTGACGAAAGTGCTTCACCTCTGAAACCAAGAGTATAGATTGCATCAAGGTCCGCATCTGTTTGGATTTTACTTGTTGCGTGACGCAAAAAGCATATCTTGGCATCCTCCGCACTCATACCCTTACCGTTATCACTGACACGGATATAGCTCACGCCTCCGTTATTAATTTCCACTGTAATTGTAGTAGCACCGGCATCGATACTGTTTTCGACAAGCTCCTTAACAACACTCGCCGGACGTTCAACAACCTCACCGGCCGCAATCTTATTGGACAGCTCTGTATCAAGAACATGGATAACTCCCATTATTTCCGTCTCCTTAGCATAATTATCTATGATATATTATACTATATTCGGTTATTAAAGTCAAATGTAATTTCATTAAATATGGTAATGCTGGTGAATTACGGTTTATATTATAACACAGATGCTATCAAAAAAGAGCATAGCCGATATAGGCCATGCTCTTTTGTACAATTTCATCAATCCAAATGGAACACGAGATCCAGATCAACCGAAACCGGGCTGTTGTCCGGGTTCGTCTCCATAATCGGAGCCATAAAATCCCACCACTTTCTGTTGATGGCAGTGTCAGCACCCTTTGCCCATAATTCCTCGTCCTCAATCTCAATGTAGCCATAGAGAACCATAGTTTCCTTGTCAAGGAAAATTGAGTAATTCTTACCGCCATGCTCATGAATCATATCCTGCATCTCCGGCCATAATTCATTGTGACGCTTCTCGTACTCCTCAGCCATACCATCGTAAAGCTTCATCTTAAAACCCTTGTGAATCATAATCGATTACCTCCCTTTATTAAAAATTTTTAACCTAACTTTTTAACCGCCTCAATAGCTATTGCACACTCTACTCTCTTCTTCTCAAATTCACATGCAAGCTCATAAGGCTTATTTATATCGCCGTTGAAATTCCATGCATTTGCACTGCAGCCGCCGCTGCAATAGAACTTCGCAAAGCATTTCTTACACTTGTCCTTTGTGTAAATATTTGAATTTTCAAAATAATCAACAATATCTTTCTTAATTTCACCCTCAGCAACGCTGCCCATCTTAAAGTCCTCGTTACCTACAAACTGATGACACGGATAAATATCTCCGTTTGCTGCCACTGCAAGATACTCATGTCCTGCTCCACAGCCCGAAAGACGCTTTATTGCACACGGTCCCTGATCCAGATCAACCATAAAATGGAAGAAATTAAACCAATTACCACTCTTCCATCTCTTTACATACTCCTCGGCAAGCTTTTCATATTCAGCAAACACCTGCGGAATATGCTCCTCTGTAAGGGCGTAGTCCTCGCTGTACGGTGCAACAACCGGCTCAACACTTGTCTGCTTGAAACCAAGGTCTGCAAGGTGAATTACATCCTTTGCAAAATCCGGATTATATGCTGTAAATGTACCTCTTACATAATAGTTGTCCTGATTACGGCTCTGTGCCATTTTCTTGAACTTAGGCACAATTGCATCATATGTACCGCTGCCATCCACACGGAAACGCATACGGTCGTTTGTTTCTTTCGTTCCGTCAATGCTCAATACCACATTTGACATATTCTCATTGATATACGCTTGCTTGGCATCATCAAGCAATACGCCATTTGTAGTTATCGTAAAACGGAAATTCTTTCCGTGAATTGCACCCTGTTCCTTTGCGTAATCGGTAATCTCCTTGACAACCTCAAAGTTCATCAGCGGCTCACCGCCGAAATAGTCAATCTCGATATTTCTTCTGTTTCCGCTTGATTTGATAACAAAGTCAATTGCCCTCTTACCCGTCTCGGCACTCATAAGTCCGCGACAGCCCTTATACTCGCCTGTATCTGCAAAGCAGTACTTACAGCGGAGATTACAGTCATGTGCTATATGCAGGCAAAGTGCCTTTACTACCGACTGCTTGTTCCAGTTTGCCGCAATTTCTTCATAAAAATCCTCGCTGAAAAGCTGTCCCATGCCGTGAAGCTCGCAGATATCGCTGTACGCATCACGGATGTCCTCTTCACTGTATCGGTCCTGTAAGCCCTCAACAATAAAAGCAGGACAGACCTTCTCAGGCATAAACGGCTCCAATGTATAGTCAAGCACGTCATAAAGCACATCATCAACCACATGCACCGCACCCGAATACACATCCAGAACTATGTTGTTTCCTAATAATTTGTATTTATGTATCATTTCTGCTCCAATATGTTCAATAAATTTAAAGGGCAGATTCCTCTGCCCCTCATATTTTCAGCCAATTCCCTTTCGGAAAAATGCTCACATCGGGAAATCTTTCTTACGAAAAAAATCTCCTCTTCGGAAATCTTTCCTACAAAAAAATTCTCCCCTTGGAAAAATGCTCTAAGCAGATTGCCTTTATTTGATGCAACGGCGTATGCTTATACTCCGAGCAGCAAATAAAGGTGAGATGCAACGAGCATTTTTTCAAACTTATTCAGCGTGCTCGCACTTCTGGTTAGCCACTGTACATGATGTCTTACATGCTGACTGGCATGATGTCTGGCACTCGCCGCAGCCGCCGTGCTTTGCTGTCTCCTTTAAGTTAGCCTTGTTTAATGTCTGTACATGTTTCATTGTAAAGTCCTCCTGTACTAAAATTTCATATTTACTTTATCATTATATCATACTTTATTTGAAAAATAAAGCCTTTTTTGAAATTTTTTTAAATTTTTTTATTTTTTCTTTATTTTAATATAATCAGCGTGATAAATTGCTATTTAATAGTCTGTCTTCATCTCCTCAAGTTGCTATATTCAATGTTGACGTTTTACCGTTTTTGTTGTATAATATATTACATCAAACAACGAAAGGAGGAAAAAATGGCTACTGCAATTTTTTATGATCTGGAAAACATTTCAAAGTTTACAGCACCGAAAAATTACAACGAATTCAAGGCTTCTCTCTTGAAAATCAGCGAAAGCGAGCTTGTTGACGGTATAATTTTGCAGCGTGCATATATAAGCACCACTCATCCTGCTTATATCAAGTACAACAAGTTTTTAAAATCCACCGGCATTGATATCTGCGGCGTTGACCCTAATACCAATTCCGGAAAGGCTAATCTTGTTGATTTCAAGATGAACGTGGATTGCATTGCATATTCATTGTCAAATAATATTGATACGGTCGTTGTCGCAACGGGCGATGCCGATTTCGGATTTTTATGTGAAGAATTAAAAAGCTGCGGAAAGCGTGTTGTTGTTGCATCCTACGGAATCACCACCAACAAGAGCATAATCATGCTCAGTGATGACTGGGTTGATTTCAGCGGCGAATATAAGCTTGTCGGTTTATCTGAGCTGTTTGCTTCAAGAATCAGGCTTCAAAAAACCGATGATTATCAGAGTGCTGTACGCATGGTACTCACTGCAATGCTTGACGATAAGCTTATCAAGCGTTATATGGCATTGGAGAGATTTACGCTCGATATGCTCCGTACATTTACGGAAAATATCTGTCCCGCACCGGTCTTTTCGTCTATGGACTACTACGACTTTGTTTCATTGCTTATCGACGGAATAAATATAAGCTTAAAGCATGACGGTGATAATATTTTTATCATACCGTGCGACACACCGCTTGAAGCTCCGCCTTTAAATCTGTATGAAACCATTTCCGGGCTTGACTTTAACTTTTCTGCAAAGCGTTTTAAGGCATGGCACGAATGGTTTGAAGAAAATGCCGAATCACTGCCTGAGCTGATGTATTATCTTGAGTTCATGACAAGAAACAACCTCATCAGAACCAACGGAGATTCTACTGAAATAGTCCCGAAACGCAAATGTTCTTCCGCACTGATGGAGCATACTGCAAACGCCGTTTCATTACTTAATATTTCCCCGGACAAGGATAAGCTTGAACAATTGAAGCAGCGTTTTCACCGCGAGCCTGCCAGACGGTCGGCGGCGGTTGTCATCGAAGAGCCTGTTATCGAGCCGGAAGAGCCGTTGCAGACAACATATGTTCAGGGTATAATCACAAATTTCGGACGTATTGTTGTTTTTGCAGATGATGAGGCTGTTACACGCATTGATGTTACCGAGGAATTTGTCAAATATAAAATCAACTCCGTAACGCTGCGTGCAGTTCAGGAAATCCGTGAATTTTTTAAGGGAGAGCGAAGCAAATTCGATGTACCCGTAAAAATGGAGGGCAGCGATTTCCAAAAAGCCGTATGGCAGGCATTGCGTGAAATTCCTTACGGCGAAACACGCACCTATTCGGATATCGCAAAGGCAATTGGAAAGCCAAGAAGCAGCAGGGCTGTAGGAAGTGCCTGCAACAAGAATAAATTACCGTTTATCATCCCCTGTCACCGTGTAGTTGCGGCTTCCGGAGACAATGGCGGATTTGCATTCGGTCCCGAACTGAAAAAGGCATTGCTTGCAGCCGAGGCAAGTCCGATTGATTTCAGACGCTTCGGAAAGCTTTATCTGCAAAATATATCACATCCCGAAAGTATGAATGAATATATTTCTTCTGCCGAGCTTTCAAAAATTGACGTTGAACGTCGTGAAGCAGAGAAGGTCGATATCCCCGATGCCAACAAGGTCGGCACGTCTGAATCTGTACAGGATAACAGTGCAGAAACAACCGCATCACCGGACAGGGAGGCCATTCCCGAAGCCGAGAGCATGGAGGACAAGCCAAAAAAGGCGAGCAGGAAAAAGTCCGCTAAGGCTGTAAATGAAACAGGTGCTACGGATAATACCGAGAACGCAACAGTTGAAGAAAAGCCGAAGAAGACGAGCAGGAAAAAGTCCGTTAAGGCTACAAATGAAACGGGGGCTACGGATAACACCGGGAACGCAACAGTTGAAGAAAAGCCGAAGAAGACGAGCAGGAAAAAGTCCGTCAAGGCTGTAAATGAAACAGGTGCTACAGATAATACCGGGAACGCAAAGGTTGAAGAAAAGCCGAAAAAGACGAGCGTGAAAAAGTCCGTCAAAGCTGTAAATGAAACAGGTGCTGCGGATAATACCGGGAACGCAAAGGTTGAAGAAAACGCTGATATTTCAAATACCGACAGTGAGAAAACGACCGCACCCGACGAAGCAAAAAACAACAAACGCAAGCCCTACCGACGCAAGACTCAACGCAACGGAAGTATTGCAAAAAAATCATATTCAGCAAAGAAGAACGAAAGCAAGGAGAATTAAGCTATGGCACGCACAATTTTACATTGCGACTGCAACGGATTCTACGCCTCGGTTGAGTGTGCCCTGAATCCGGAGCTGAAAAAAGTGCCAATGGCTGTTGGAGGAAGTGTAGAAAACCGTCATGGAATTATCCTTGCCAAGAATGAGCTTGCAAAAAAGTACAACGTTAAAACGGCGGAAACAATCCATCAGGCGAAGCTTAAATGCCCCGATTTAGTGATTGTTCCGCCTCACCATGATTTATATCGGGAATATTCAAAGCGTGTATTTGAAATTTACACACGCTATACAGAGCTTGTTGAATCCTTTGGACTCGACGAGGCATGGCTTGATGTGACAGGCAGCCGACGTTTATTCGGGGACGGCAAAACAATTGCCGACAGACTCAGGCGTGAGGTAAGAGAAGAAACAGGTCTGACAATCTCTGCCGGAGTATCCTTTTGCAAGGTATTTGCAAAGCTTGGCAGTGATTATAAAAAACCTGATGCAACCACAGTATTCTCGGAGGAAAACTGGCGGCAGTTTATCTTTCCGATGAATGTTGAAAATCTGCTTTATGTCGGTAAATCCACACTGATACAGTTAAACAAGCTTAACATTCGTACGATAGGAGATTTGGCAGCTGCCAATCCCGATTTACTTGCCACGCATATAGGCAAGCTCGGAACAAAGCTTTATGAATACGCCAACGGTCTTGATGATGAGCCTGTGAAATCGATATACGATACTGATGAGGTGAAGTCAGTAGGACGTGGCAAAACCTTCGCACAGGACTTATCGGGTGAAGAAGTGCTTCGTGCGGAGATTCGTGCATTATCGGAGGATATTGCCAAGCGTATGCGAAAACACGGTTTAAAATGCCGTACTGTACAGCTTCATATCCGTGACCCCAAATTCAAGACAATTTCAAGACAGATGAAAACGGAGCATCCGACATATCTCGCAAAGGATATCTGCGAGACGGCAATGACTCTCTTAAAGCAGTCATGGAATATGCGAAGTCCCGTGCGTATGCTTACGGTTACAGGCTTGAATCTTATCGAGGAAAACGAGGTTACGGAGCAGATAAGTCTGTTTGACGATTCCTTAGAAAAACAGCACAAGGATGACAAGCTTGCAAAAACGATGGATGCACTTTCATTAAGGTTTGGCAAGGATGTGTTTAAGAATAATTCGTGATAATATTGCAATAAATACTATTGCTTTGATGTTGAACAAGATGATATTAAATAATCAAGGGACTGTTACATAAAATAACAGTCCCTTTAAAACTTCCCCAATTTAAAATCCTTAATCATCTGATTGGTAATCGACTTTGGAACCTCATCCGCTTCTACCTCTGCTCTGGGCATCCATATTCCCTCGCACAGCTCATCCCGGTCAAGCTTAATCTCGTCACTTCCGTCAACCTCGGCAATATATCCCATCAGCACCGACCCCGAAAACGGCCACGGCTGAGAGCCGTAATACCGCAAATTTTTCGCCTTTATTCCCGTTTCCTCCATGACCTCACGGATTACCGTTTCCTCTATGGTTTCACCGATTTCGGTGTAGCCTGCAATCAGTGCATATCGCTTATACGGTCCGTGTGCATAGCGTGTGAGCAGGATTTTATCATCATTTACAAGTGCCACAATAACCGCCGGAGCAATCTGCGGATATACCGTATTATTGCACTGAGGACACACCATTGCCCTTTCCTTTTCACTATGATTCATTTTTCTTCCGCATATTCCGCAATACTGCACTCTTCTGTACCAGAATGCAAGACTCGCACCGCATACCGCCGCAAAGCCTACCCACTGAGGCTCAAAATATCTGAGCTTGATATTTTTCATTCTCACCTTGTATTCCGACACATCTGCACCAACACACAGAAAAAAGCGGTCGTTATCAATCGAGAAAAGATATGTGAACTTTTTATTTCCGAAAAGACGTTTCGTGTCCCTGTATTGAAAAAACTCAAATTCCTTATTCTTAAAAACCGTTTCGCCCTTTTCATATATCAGAACATAATCATCATCCGATATTACCGCCGTCGGGTCATACGCATTATTGAATTTTTTCGGATAAATCTCATGAAACATAATTTATTCTCCCAATAATTTTACAAGTGTCGGTTCAAGCGAAAATTCTTTTATAAGCCTTTCAATTTCGCCCTTTGCACGTTCCTTAGCCTTTTCGCTCACACCCGTTTTAACTGCACGGATAAGCAGATTTTTAGGCGTATGCTCCATGTCGATAAATTCCAGCACCTGTGTTTTATATCCACACATTTCAAGTGCATTTGCTCTTATCGCATCAGTCGCAATTGCCGCAAAGCGCTCCTTTAATATTCCGTATCTCGTAAGTATCCCAAAGTCCTCACTCTTTATCTGTGAATTCAATTCATGCTGACAACAAGGGACACTAAATATATATTTCGCGTCCCACTGTATTGCATTATACAGTGCAAAGTCAGTTGCAGTGTCACAAGCATGGAGCGTGATTACCATATCGATTTCCTTATCGGTTTTATATCCGTTAATATCTCCAAGCTCAAATTTAAGATTGGTGTAGCCGTACTTTTTAGCCGCTTCATTACATTTGTTTATAACATCTGCCTTTAAATCAAGACCTGTGATATTGACACGCTTTTTAAGAATTTCCGTAAAATAATAATACAGTACAAAGGTCAGATATGATTTACCGCATCCGAAATCAATTATATTTATTTCATCTTTTTTAATTTTTGATGCCTCATCATCGATTATCTCAATAAAGCGATTAATCTGACGGTATTTGTCATACATCGAATTTACAACCTTACCCTCAGAAGTGAATATTCCCATATCCACAAGCGGAGCCGCCGCAGTTGCCGCATCTATAATATAGTTCTTTTTGCGGTTGTGAGTATTTTCAATCTTAGGTGCGGTTGCATTGCCCTTTTTCTTAAAAGTAACCTTGCCCTTTGATGAAATCATAATAATAAATTCAGTATTTCCCGAAAATGCGTTACACTGCAAATACACCTCACCGGCAAGCTTCGTGCAATATCTGCACAGCTCTTCTTCTGATATATTTTCGTGAAACGCCTGCTTATCGGTAAACTTTTCTGCCTGATATCCGGCTTTTTTTGCAGTTATGACAAGCTTTTTATATTTTTCGCCTTTATTTTTTGGTTTTGAAAACACTATTTTCTGCGGTTTTGACACAATTATTTCTGTAAATATTTTATCCATAGTCCTATTCCTTATCATTGGAAACTTTTTCACATATTATATTGTACACCAAGACCGTATTTTTTTCAAGTACAACATTAAAATTTATGTTTAAAATACCCCTTTTTCCATATAATATTTAGAGAAACTTATGAAAGCAGGTATTATTTATGGGACTGTTCGGACTTAAAAGAAAATCAGACAAGACTTATGAGCCACAGCTGCTCGCCACCCAAAACGGAAAAATCATAAAGCTTGAAGAGCTTAATGACGGTGTATTTTCCGAAAAAATTTTAGGAGACGGCTTTGCATTAAAACCCATTTCAAACGAGGTATATTCGCCAATATCAGGAGTTATTACCCAAGTTGCCGACACACTACATGCCTATGGGATTACCACTCCCGACGGACTGGAAATCCTTGTGCATATTGGTCTTGATACAGTAGAATTAAAGGGAGAAGGCTTTTTGCCCTTGGTACGGGTCGGTCAGAATGTAAAAGCAGGAGATAAAATAGCTGAGGCAGATATTTCGTTTATTTCTTCAAAAAATTACAGCACCGATACGGTTGTATTAATAACCAATATTGACAAGGTTAAATCCTTCGGCGTAGCATACGGCAATGCCGAGGGCGGCAAAACAGTTGCAATGACATATTCGATACAAAATTTTCCGTAAAATAAGTTAAATTATGGTTTAGCGGGGTATTGGTTAGCACTTAACCATACGACATAGTAGGGGACTTTGTCCCCTTGAAGACTTTGGTATGATTTGATTTTTTTTTGCTATAACCCCTACTGGCTTTTCTGCCTACAGCAGCAGAAAAGTCAGCAAAAGAGTGCCGTTAAAGAGGGGACGCCCCTCCCTCTTTAAAATCTCCCGCTGCGCTTTACCAAAAGATTCAGTCAAATAAAACGAGGCTAAAC
>JAZQKZ010000048.1:0-134137 GCA_045542415.1 Clostridia bacterium | reverse complement strand
ACTGCTACGAGGGCGATAAGGAACCCTTGATGCAGGCGCTCACGCCAGGTGAGGATGCCCTCGTGCTCATCGGTCCCGAGGGTGACTTCAGCCCCGAGGAGGTGCAACTGGCCATCCAGCACGGCTTCCGCCCCATCACGCTGGGCAAGTCACGCCTCCGCACCGAGACAGCGGCCTTAGCGGCGGTGCACGTTATGAACCTTACACATAGTTAATAGTTAAAAGTTAAGAGTGAAGCGTTAAGAGTTGCCATCCGGATGGGGTGCATCGCGAAACTTCCCTCTTCACTTTTCCCTCTTCCCTCAAAAATGCGTTACTTCATCACCCTCTCCTACGACGGCACAGCCTATCATGGCTGGCAGATACAGGCAAATGATGTCACGATAGAGAGTGAACTTACAAAAGCACTTGAGCGTATAGTGGGTACAGGTGTTAAGCTTATCGGCTGCGGACGCACTGATTCGGGAGTTCATGCAATGAATTATGTATGTAATTTCCATACAGATGCGAAAATTCCGGCACAGCGATATCCGTATGCCCTGAACACCTATCTTCCGCCGGATATAGTGTGCAAGAGTGCTGAAGAAACAGATGACGGTTTTAATTCAAACAGGTCAGCAAAATCAAAGAGGTATATATACAGGATATATAATTCCGAGATTCCCGATGCATTTTGTCAGCGGTATTCATGGCAGTATAAGTATGAACTTGACGTAGAAAAAATGCGTGAGGCGGCACAGGCATTTATAGGCGAGCATGATTTTGTTGGCTTTGCTTCAAGCGGCTTCACGGTAAAAACCACCGTCAGGACGATATATTCGCTTGATGTTACGAAAGAGGGGAATATGATAACTGTTGACATATGCGGAAACGGATTCTTATATAATATGGTAAGAATAATTGCCGGAACTCTTGTATATGCAGGAAGCGGCAGAATAGAGCCGTCGCAGATGGAAGAGATAATCAATTCAAAATGCCGTGAGCGTGCAGGAATAACCGCACCGGCACACGGACTTTGCTTAAAGGAGGTGTATTATTAATGGATGAAGATATTTTCAAGGATATGATTGACTACGGTGATGAAAAACCTGCTTCAGAGGAAGAGGAGATACGGGAGTCGGAGGAAGCTGTTGCGGAGGAGGAAATGCCCGAAGTGGTGGCTGATAATACTGAGTACTCGGATGAAGAGGAAGAGGAAAATACATTGGCTGAGTTCATTGAGGAATACACCACTGATATGGACGAGGAAGAATACGAGTATGAGTATGAGGCTCCGGAGGAAGAAGAGGAAGCATTGGTTGCTCCGATGATTAAGCCTATGCTTAAATATCTCATACCGCTGTTTGCAGTGCTTGCGTTCATGGTATTTATGATGACATCAAATATAGGTGTAATAAAAACCTACCGTGAGAATTTTATAGCAAACTCAGGTCAGCTTATGTATAATATGGGTATTGATCTGTCTCAGGAGGAGGCTCCTGACGAAAATACCGTTGAAGACGAGCCTTCCGTAGAATACAAGGAGGTAGCACCGATATCGGAGGATGATGATGAGGCGGTGCAGTACCGTACAGAGGTGCTGTCTGATGTAAAGCTGACCTTTGACGGTGCTTCAGGTGCGAAATTTGTCGGCTACGGCGAGGGTGTGATATGTGCAAAAACCAACTACTTTTGCTATATAAATAAGGACGGCGTTATTGAATGGGAGAAAAACGTTTCGATAATTGACCCGATACTTAAAGCGGAGGGAGATTATTTTCTTCTTGCCCAGAAAAATGGCGTGCGATTTGTTTTATACAGCGGAGCGGAAGAGGTGTATCAGAGTAGCAGCGAGGATAATATTTTAACCGCCAACGTGAGTGCAAACGGAGATGTAGTGCTTGTAACCGATAAGGCGGGCTACAAGGGTGCAATCAGCGTGTATAATAAGCGAGGCGATAAGGCATTTGCATGGTCGTCGGGAAGTGCGTCAATTATTTCGGCAGATATTTCCGCAAAATCAAGACGTGTAGCGGCAGCTTTGCTTTATACAGACGATACGGTCAGGTCGGGAGTATATCTTTTCGACATAAAGAAGCCTGACAGCTATGCGCAGCAGAGCATTGAGGATTCCGTTATTTATAACGTGGATTTCAAGGACGATAACCTTAACGTTTTTGCAGATAATTCAATGACAGGAATGAAAATATCGGGTAAGGTTTCCTACAGTATCGATTTTGGTTCATCAGAGCTTGCATTAAGCGGAATTGACGAAAACGGCGACAAGATAATGCTGTTTACGGGTAACAACGTTCCGATGATGAATATATACAACAAGAACGGTAAGCTGAAAAATACAGTATCCGCAAGGAAAATTCCTGATTATGCCCATGTGTTTGACGGCAATATTATATATAACGTTGACAGAGAGGTGTTTTTGTCAAAGCTTAACACGAGAATTCCGTATAAATATACTGCGGCAATGGATGTTCAGGGCATAGTACCGATTGATTCCAAGTCGTTTATGATTGTATATTCCAACAGCGTTTCGCTTGTAAGGATGAAAGGAGTTTTATGGTAAATCCGCTTATATTGGATATTGTCGCAATCGTTCTTATTCTGATTGCGGTTATAGAGGGCAGATCCAGAGGTTTTGTGAGGATGCTCTGGCGAGTGGGGGCATGGCTTGTTACTCTTGTGCTTGTGCTTATACTTGTAAAGCCTGTTACAGAATGGGCTATGACTACAGATACGGTGCAGAAAATGATATATAATTTTTCGCATGAGTTTGCACTTGATATGGTTAAAAGCAATGTAAATGCACTGACTCCTGAGAAAATATCAGAAATCACCAATATCCCCGTTATGCTTATTCCTGAAAACTGGGGAAGTACAGTGCCAATTGAGGACGGAGCTGTTTCGCTTGCCCAAAATGTTGCGGCAGTGCTTGTAAAGCTTGTGACTGCATTGGGATTGTTTATCGTAATCAGGATACTTATGTCAATTGTATTTCGCATACTGAATCTTGCGACAAAGCTTCCGATTATAAAGGGAGTAAACAGACTTTTAGGCATGGTTATGGGTCTGATAAACATCATGTTTATCTTCTATATCGTACTTGGAGTTGCGGCACTTTGCATAGATTCAGGCTCACAGTGGGATATTGCGATAAACAGCACTTATATAGTTAAATATTTTTATAACAATAATATATTACTAAATTTAATAAACCTGTAAGGAGGAAAAAGAAATGTACAGTGATATAATCAAAAAGGGAGTTGAAAAGACTCCGCATCGTTCATTATTAAAGGCTTTGGGTCTCACAGACGAGGAAATCGAGAGACCGATTATCGGTGTGGTAAGTGCAAAGAATGAAATCATTCCGGGACATACACACCTTGATAAAATTGCCGAAGCAGTTAAGGCAGGTATCAGACTTGCAGGCGGTACCCCTATTGAGTTCCCGGCAATCGGTGTATGTGACGGTATAGCTATGGGTCATATCGGTATGAAATATTCATTGGCTACCCGTGAGCTTATAGCAGACTCAATTGAGTCAATGACATTGGCACATGCATTTGATGCACTTGTACTTATTCCGAACTGTGACAAGATTGTACCCGGTATGCTGATTGCAGCGGCAAGACTTAACAAGCCGGCAATATTGGTATCGGGCGGCCCGATGCTTTCAATGAATTACGAGGGCAAGTACCGTGACTTAAACACAGCATTTGAAGCAGTGGGAGCATTCAAGGCAGGTACAATTGACGAGGCAGGCTTAAAGGGTCTTGAAGAGGCGGCTTGTCCGTCATGCGGTTCGTGCTCAGGTATGTTTACTGCCAATTCAATGAACTGCTTATCAGAGGTTTTAGGTATGGCTCTTCCGGGCAACGGTACAATTCCGGCAGTATATTCGGAGAGAATCAGACTTGCAAAGCATACAGGTATGAAGATTATGGAGTTGCTTGCAAAGGATATAAAGCCGAGAGATATTATGACACCGGATGCTATTTACAATGCTCTTACGGTTGATATGGCGTTAGGATGTTCAACAAATTCAATGCTTCACTTACCGGCAATCGCTCATGAGGCACAGTCACCGTTCAAGCTTGACTATGCAAACGAGATAAGCGAAAAGACACCGAACCTCTGTCATCTTGCTCCGGCAGGTGATCACCATGTGCAGGATCTTTACGCAGCAGGCGGTGTAACCGCTGTAATGAACGAGCTTTCAAAGAAAGGCTTGCTGAAGCTTGATACAATTACAGTAACAGGCAAAACTCAGGGTGAGAATATCGAGGGTCACAACGTGCAGGATTACACAGTAATAAGACCGATTGACGATCCGTATTCACAGACAGGCGGCATTGCGGTATTAAAGGGTAATCTGGCGGTTGACGGCTCGGTAGTAAAGAGAAGTGCGGTCGCTAAGGAAATGCTTGTTCACAAGGGTCCGGCAAAGGTATTCGAGAGCGAGGAAGAGGCAATTGACGCAATCTACAAGGGCAAGATTGTAAAGGGTGACGTGGTTGTTATCCGTTACGAGGGACCAAAGGGCGGTCCGGGCATGAGAGAGATGCTTTCACCGACATCAGCTATCTGCGGTATGGGACTTGATAAGGACGTTGCATTGATCACAGACGGACGTTTCTCAGGTGCGACAAGAGGCGCGGCTATCGGTCATGTTTCGCCGGAGGCTGTAGAGGGCGGCCCGATTGCATTCGTTAAGGACGGCGATATAATTTCAATCGACATCATTAACGGTGTACTTGGCTTTGAGGTTTCAGAGGAGGAATTGGCTAAGCGTAAGGAAGGCTGGACTCCGAATGAGCCGAAGGTTAAGACAGGATATTTAAGAAGATATTCAAAGCTTGTTTCGTCAGCTATGCAGGGTGCAGTAATGCTCGACGTTTAATATGTAAAAAAAGGATGCCTATAGGACAATGTTATTTGCCCTATAGGCTCGTTTTTTGACAATATAAAAAATAAATGATTTAAAGATAAAAAACAGGAATTTTTTGAATTGCAAATATTATTTTATCATTATGCGAAGAATAAAGGTAAATGACGCATGGAATCTGTTATGGCTCAAGATGCGTCCCGATACGCCGCAGAGATATGAGTATATTGCAATTGAGGAAATAGAGGGAAGTGTATGCCGTTTCATAAACATCCATCCCAGGACGCAGCTCTATGACTTAAAGGACAGAAAAGAATGTGCAGAGCATATAACAATGAAGAACTGTAATTGTGAATGTCAGATTTATTTTGATGTTGAAGCTGACGAGAAGCAGTATGCTCTTTACGATTTCACATTTGAGAACCTTAAAATCAAAGCAAAGAAGAACAGCTTTGATGAGGGGGCAGCAAACAATATTACGGTAAAGAATGTAGTAGAGGCTTGATTTAAGAGGTGCCCAAGGCACCTCTTTTTGCATTGACAAATATGCGTGTATATGATAAAATTTATGTATTAAATAAAGGGTGGTGCTTGAAATGAACATACAGATTTTCGGTAAAAGTAAATGCTTCGATACAAAAAAAGCGGAGCGATATTTTAAGGAAAGAAAAATAAAATATCAGATGATTGATATGAAAGAAAAGGGAATGAGCAAGGGCGAATTTCAGAAGATTAAGTCGGCTGTCGGCGGATTTGAAAATATGATTGACGAAAAGGCTAAAGACACCGATACGCTGATGCTTATCAAATATCTTGCAGACAGTGAAAAGGAGCAAAAGCTTTTTGAAAATCAGCAGTTGATAAAAACTCCGGTTGTGAGAAACGGTGCAAAGGCAACAATCGGGTATGCACCGGATGTGTGGAAGAATTGGGATTAAAAAATGTGTGTTGCTTATGCAACACACATTTTTTAGGCTTCCTTACCGTTAATAAATGTTCTTAAACATCTCGCATCAAATCTTGTCGGCAAGTCGGTTAAAATTATAATATCCGCATCCTTGCCCTTTTCGAGGGTGCCTACACGGTCATCAATACGGCAGTTTTTTGCCGCTGTAATTGTGATAGCCTCCAATGCCTTTTCTTCGTTCATGCCGTTCTTTACAGCGAGTGCGGCACATAAGGGCAGATTGTCCTCGGTGATTTCCGGATGGTCTGTTATAATGGCAACTGAAAGACCTCTGTCGGACAGGTTTTTATATGTCTTGAATGTCAGATTCTGCAATTCAGGCTTGCTTCTGTCACCTAAGGTCGGACCTAAATTAAGCGGAAGCTTTTCACGCTCTAAAATCTCAGCAACTCTGTCACCGTCCGAGCAATGCTCGATTGTCACATCAAGGTTGAATTCCTTGCCCAGTCGGATTGCACTGCATATGTCATCGGCTCTGTGTGCATGGATTTTTACCGGTATTTCACGGTTAAGTACGGGAAGAAGTGCCTCAAGCTTCATATCAAATTCGGGCTTGTCATTTTCCTCGCTGTCGGCATGATACTTGTCAAGCTCCGTTTTGTAATTCTGCGCCTTAAACAGTATCTCACGGATAAGTGACATTGTTCCCATTCTTGTTACGGGAGCCTCTTCACGTTCGCTATAGACTGATTTGGGGTTTTCGCCCAATGCCATTTTCATGGCACATGGGGCCTTTATTATCATATCGTCAACACAGATTCCGGCGGTTTTGATTGCGGCAAACTGTCCGCCGATAGGATTTGCACTTCCCGGACCTGTTACAACAGTTGTAACGCCTGCTTTGCGGGCTTCTGCAAAGCCTCTGTCGAACGGATTAATTGCATCAATGGCACGCAGTTGAGGTGTTATAGGGTCACTGTCCTCATTTCCGTCAGCACCCTCAAAACCGAGTGAATCCTCAAACATACCAAGATGTGTGTGTGAGTCAACCAGTCCCGGCATAACGATATTTCCTACAGCGTTGATTTCCTCTTCATATTCGTATTTTTCATAGTCGGCACAATATTCGCCTGCATATATTATTTTCTCATCAAATACTACAATACCGTCAAGATATTCCTCACCGGTCATTGTGTAAAGATGGGCATTTCTTATTATTTTCATATATATTCCTTACTTTAAACAATAATTTATAGCACCCGTAGCAGCAACAGCACCGTCAGCAGCAGCTGTTATAACCTGTCGTAACGGAGTTGTGCGGCAATCTCCTGCAGCAAAAATGCCGGGGATATTGGTTGCAAGATAAAAATCTGTCTTTATAAATCCAAGCTCGCAGGTTTCAACACCGATTGATTTCGCAAGCTCCGTAAACGGTGCGATGCCGATTGCAATGATTGCACCTGATGCGTTAATAAATCCCGGCTCGCCATTCTTTGTCAGATATATTCTTTCAAGTGATGTGCTGCCCTCAAAGCGGTCAGTTACCGAATTTGTGTAAATTGTGATGTTCGGAGTGTTTTTTGCCTTATCAACAAGAATTGCCGATGCACGGAACTTATCCGAACGGTTTAAAAGATATACATTTGAACACAGTCCCGAAAGATAGAGTGCATCCTCAAAAGCGGTATTTCCGCCGCCGATTACTGCAACCTCTTTACCCTTGAAGAAAGCACCGTCACAGGTTGCACAATAGCTCACGCCTGCACCCGTAAATTCTGCTTCACCCGGTACGCCCAGCTTTTTGGGGGTTGCACCTGTTGCGAATATTATCGCCTTTGTAGTGTATGAATTACGTCGGGTAACGACAGTTTTGATGTCACCTGCGGCGTTCTCGATTGAACGCACTGCCTCGCTTTTAAATTCAGCACCGAATTTATGGGCATGCTCCTCAATGCGTCTTGAAAGCTCCTCGCCTGACGGATTATCGCCCATGCCGGGGTAATTGTCAACCTCATAGGTGAGGTTTGCCTGTCCGCCCATTGCAAGCTTTTCTAAAAGCAAGGTTCGCATGCCGCCTCTTGCTGCATAAATTGCGGCACTCATTCCGGCAGCTCCGCCGCCGATTATTATAATATCATAATTAGTCGATTTCATTTATATAAGCCTCAATAATGTAACGAGGTCTTGCTTTGACCTCTTTGTAAATTTTTCCGATATATTCGCCGATAAGTCCGAGTGAAACAAGAATCACGCCGCCGATCAGCCAGAGCGAGAACATAATTGATGCCCAACCGGAGTCGGCATGACCTGTGAACTTGATTACAAGAGTATATATAGCCATTATAACCGAAATCAGGCACATTATAGCACCAAGTCCGGAAATCAGGCGGATAGGCGTAACGCTGAATGATGTGATTCCGTCAAATGCGAACGAGAGCATTTTCTTTAACGGGTACTTCGATTCGCCTGCAAAACGTTCACTTCTGCTGTAATATACACAGTCTGAATTGAAGCCTACAAGCGGAACCATACCTCTTAAGAACATGTTACGTTCCGGGAACTCGGCAAGTGCGTCCAACGCACGTCTGCTCATGAGACGGTAATCTGCATGGTTGAATACAACCTTTGTACCCATTGCATTCATAAGGTGATAAAAGCCCTCTGCTGTTGTTCGTTTAAAGAAAGTGTCAGTGTCACGCTTGTTTCTTACTCCATACACAACATCTGTACCATTTATGAATTTGCGTACCATTTCGGGAATTACGTTGATATCATCCTGTAAGTCGGCATCAATTGAAACTGCACAGTCGCAATGATCCTTAACAGTCATCAGACCGCCGAATAATGCATTCTGATGTCCTGCATTGTGTGCAAGCTTTATTCCTCCGATTTCACGGTGCTTGTGTGAAAGGTCATCAATGATTGACCATGTTTTATCCTTTGAGCCGTCATCTACAAATATAATGCGGCTCTTGTTATTTATGAGCTTGTCCTGCTTCATTTTATCAAACAGCTCCAGCATACGCTTAGAGGTCTCGCCAAGTACGGCTTCTTCATTATAGCAGGGAACCACTACATATAAATTTACTCCGTTAAACATTTTCATACTCCTTAGAAATATAATTACCTATATTATACCGCAAAACAACGGTATAGTCAAGAATTATATCCTTGTGATGAAAATGTTTTTAAATTGTAAAGAAATACGCTTGCCTACTTCAAACTGATGTGATATAATGTATTAAAATAAACTGTCCGTATAGGGCATGATGAATGGAGGCTTGCACAAATGCCGAGAAAAGCAAGAGAAAAAAGCTCAACGGGTATATATGCCGTACTGATTGAGGGTGTGGATAAAATATTCCTTGATGATGAGGATTACGGTGAGTTTATTGAGCGTATTGATGATTATCTTGATCTTAATGCAATAGCGTTTGCGCTTATTCACAACGCTGCTTGCCTTATCGTTAAGGAAAGTGACGGGGGAATCGGTTTGGATATCAAGCCGCTTACTACGAGCTATGCGCGTTATTACGGTTCACGCTATGACTCAAACGGCGGAGTGTTTAAGCAGAGATTCAAGAGCTTGCCGATTGAAAGTGCAGAGGATATGGCAAAAAATCTGGCATGTATTCACAAGCTTTGCGATACTCTCGGTGAAGAGGGTTATACCGGAAGATATGACGGTGATGAGCTGTTTATTCCGGAGGCAGCAGTAACGCTTATGGGCGGTCTTGAATTATATAACGAGCTTATGGACGGGGACACTGCTCTTGCAGAGTTATTTGTTCAGCTCAGCGGCGAAAAGCCTGAGCGTAAAAAGCCTGAAAGAAAGGCAGCCGCAAAGAAGAGTACATCAGTGAGAGCGAAGAAAAAGACTGTAAAGGAAAATGCGGCACCGGTGAAAAAGGAAACGGCTGTTATAGAAAAGCCTGAACCGGCAGTTGAAGAGGTTAAAGCTCCGGATGCACCTAAGAAAAAGAAAAAAATGCCTACATGGCTTTTATAATATATTGTTTTATAGGGGCGAACCCTACGCAATGCCGTATGTTCGCCTTGTTTAATAAAAAAATAAAGGGAGAAGAAAATGGCAAAGGCAATTATTAACGGTAAAAGAGAGCTGGGTACAATAAGCAAATACATATACGGACAGTTTGCAGAGCATCTGGGAAGATGTATCTATGAGGGTCTGTATGTGGGTGAGGACAGCGAAATAGAAAATAAGAACGGCATGAGATGTGACGTTGTAAACGCATTAAAGGAGCTTGAAATTCCTGTATTAAGATGGCCGGGCGGCTGCTTTGCAGATGATTATCACTGGAGAGACGGTATCGGCGACAAGTCAAAGAGACCGTACATGGTAAATACAAACTGGGGTAAGGTTGTAGAGAATAATCACTTTGGTACACATGAGTTTTTTGAGCTTTGTGAGCAGCTTGATACAGAGCCGTATATCTGCGGCAACGTGGGCAGCGGCAGTGTTCAGGAAATGCGTGACTGGGTTGAATATATGACCTTCGGCGGCGATTCTCCACTTGCAAACGAGAGAAGAGCAAACGGCAGAGAAGAACCCTGGAAGTTGAAGTATTTCGGTGTAGGTAACGAAAACTGGGGCTGCGGCGGCAATATGCGTCCGGAATATTATGCAGACCTTTACAGACGCTTTGCGGTATTTATCCGTGACTACGGTGAGGAGCCATTATATAAGATTGCAGGCGGTCCGAATGTTGATGATACAAACTGGATGGAGGTTGTAATGAAGAGTGCAGGTCACGCAATGCATGGTATTTCACTTCATAACTATCAGTTTGCAGATTGTTGGGATAACAAGGGCGATAGTATTGGCTTCGACAGAGACGGCTATTACGGCGTGCTTGCGAATGCAGTCAGGATGGAAGAAATCATAAATATGCAAGAGGCAGTTATGGACAGGCTTGACCCGCAGAAGAGAATAGGACTTATCGTTGATGAGTGGGGTAACTGGTTCAATGTAATGCCGGGAACAAATCCGGGCTTCCTCTATCAGCAGAACACAATCCGCGATGCAGTTTCGGCAATGATGATACTTCACATTTTCCATAAGCACTGCGACAGAATACATATGGCAAATATTGCTCAGATGGTAAATGTGTTACAGTCAATGGTTCTGACAGAGGGCGAGAAGATGGTTCTTACTCCTACTTACCATGTATTTAAGATGATGAAGAATCACATGGACGCCCAGCTTGTTGATGTTGATTTCAAGTCGGCAACAACAGAGTTTAAGGGAAAAGAAATTCCCAACATCAGTGTAAGTGCGTCAGTTAAGGACGGAAAATATACAATAACAGTATGTAACACAAGTCTTGACAATGATGAGGAGCTTGAAATTGAATTGAGAGACATGGTGGCTTCAAAGGTTTGCGGTGAGGTTATGACTGCGGACGATATGTGTGCATACAATGACTTTGATGAGCCGGATAAGGTACATCCGGTTGCACTTGATGCAAAGCTTGACGCTGATACATTAAAGGTAAAGCTTCCGAAGATGTCGGTTGCTGTATTAACTGTTGAATAATGGCAAAATGTAAGCGATGCGGTTTAAAAACCGTACTTGACGACAAGGATATAGCAAAAATGCTTGACGAGGTGACGCATATGAAAGGCGTAACCCTTGTCGCAGATGAGGAATATAACCGCCGCATTGCGTATTGTGCGGAATGTGAGAAGCTGCAATACGGCTCTACCTGTATGCTCTGCGGAGCAGTGGTGCAGGTACGGTGTCGGCTGGAAAAGGGCAGATGTCCCCAAAAAAAATGGTAACACAAAAAAATGAGCTTCGCATCTCACATTTATGCTGAGCCCGGAGTATCTGCATACGCCGTCGCTCATAATAAATGCAATCTGCTTGCTTCTTTTCCGTGTTGTTTGATATATAGGAATAAAAATATGATAAAAAGAGAAGATATACAGATAAGAGACCCGTACATTCTTGTTCATGATGGAATGTACTATCTCTACGGAACGACCGACAAGAACTGTTGGAGTGACAGCGGTACCGGGTTTGACAGCTACAGAAGTAAGGACCTTGAAAACTGGGAGGGACCGTTTGAAGCGTTTCGTCCCGATACGGATTTCTGGGGCGACAGAAATTTCTGGGCACCGGAGGTGTATTATTATAAGGATAAGTTCTATATGTTTGCGTCATTTAAGAATGCAACCGCACACCGAGGTACACAGGTGCTGGTTTCAGATACCCCCGACGGAAAATTCCGTGTTCATTCAAAGAACCCCGTAACCCCCAATGACTGGGAATGCCTTGACGGAACGCTCTATATTGAGGACGGTGAACCCTGGATGATATTCTGCCGTGAATGGACAGAGGTTGTTGATGGGGAAATGTATGCCGTAAGATTGAGTGAGGATTTAAGTGAAGCGGTGGGAGAACCGAAAGTATTGTTTTTTGCATCGCAGGCACCCTGGACAACGGGCAGTGTAAATACATATTTCGGTCGTGAACGCTGTGTGTATGTAACAGACGGTCCGAATATGTATCGCAATGAAAAGGGCGAGCTGCTGATGCTCTGGTCAAGTGGCGGCAAAAAGGGATATGCGATAGGTCTTGCAAAGAGTGACAACGGTAAAATTACGGGCAAGTGGACGCATCTTGATGAAATGCTTTTCGAGGAGAACGGCGGTCACGGTATGACCTTTACGGCACTTGACGGAAAGAAGTATGTAACGCTTCATTCTCCGAACAATACTCCTATGGAAAGACCGTGCTTCTTTGAAATAGAGGAAAGAAACGGAATTCCGTGTCTGAAATAATGAGGTGAATTTATGGATAAGAATATTACGGTGGCGGTACTGGCGGTATTGTTTGTTGTAACGGTAATTGTTGATACCGTAAAAAAACGCAAAAACGTTGCCAAGCATGATGAAAAATGAAAAAATGTTCAAAAAACAGTGGTTCACACCACTGTTTTTTAAATTGTAAATTATCAACAAATGAGATATAATATAATTAGTATGTTATATGGTAAAGTGTTATACATATAGCCAAAAAATTTCATGAAAGAGGGAGATTTAATGAAAAACAACAAGAGAATGTTATCGCTTTTAACAGCGATAGCGATGACAGCTTCAGCTTTTTCAGGACTTTGCATGAGTGCAAGTGCCGCTGAAACAGTTGAAACACTTGATCCGACAGCGGCAACTTATATTAACAGTGCCAATGCGGATACAAATTACAGTGAATCAGGCGAGGTTTATGCAAACTACTGTAAGCCGGGTGCACCGGGCTGGACAGCAATAGGCGGCGACAGTATGGACGTAGGCCTTGTAAAGTTTGACGCTTCAGCTCAGTTGGGTAAGATTATAGGTGCAACTGTTACTCTTACTGCAACATGTACAACAGACGGCAAAAACTCAGAGGTTAATATTGCATCAACAGAGGCAGACTGGGACGCTGCAACAGTAACATGGAACAGTGCGCAGACAATGAATCCGGTTAAGCTTGCAGCTATGGGATACGGACAGTCAACAGGCACAGTATTAACAGCAGATGTATCAGATTATGTAATGGCGGATGAGGACGGTATCTTATCATTCGGTTTCTATACATCAACAGGACGTCAGCAGAAGCTTACAGACGTTAAGCTTAACCTGACAGTTACAGACAGCGTAAAGACTACATATAATATTGAATACCTTGATACAGAGGGTAACGCAATCAAGGATACAGTTACAAAGGAAGGCTTTGCAGATGTAGAGTACATAGCAGAGAGCGATGATACAGCAAACTTCTATGTAGGCGAGGATTACTATGTATATCAGCCGGACCTCTCAACAACAACAGTTACAGCAGCTGCTGACGGTAGTGCAGGTATGACACTTGTTTACAAGAAGCTCACAGGTGCTATCTTAGTTGAGGACTTCGGTTCAATTTCAGACACATGGGGCTTCACAACAACATCAGGTGTAGCTTTATCAGATGGTACACTTACACTTTGTAATACAAACGGTTCAACAAAGACAGATACAAAGGACTTTGATGAAACAGTGACATCACTTGCAGCTGCAAAGGTAAGCTTCAAGTGGAAGACAACGGTTGACCTTTCAAACTCAGGCGGTAACAGACAGTCGCAGTTCATGTTAAAGGACAAGGACGGCAACATTATCTTCACAATGTCAGGTGCTACAAACAGAGGCGGTATCCCGACACAGGTAAGATATCAGGTTGGCGGTGCAGTTACAACAGCAAGTACATGGATTACATCAAACAATGACTGGTACAGCATTGATTTAACTCTTGACTTCTTAGGCAAGACTTTAATGGGTACAATTTCAAACGGCGGCACAATTTTAGCAGACATTCCGGCAACAGCAATTCCGGGCGCTAATCTTGCACAGCTTGCAGCACAGAACGTCAACTCACTTGCTCCGATGGCAATTGATGATGTTATCATTACAAAGGCTGACGTTACACCGGTTACATTCGTTGTAACAAGCTCACAGGATGCTGCTCCGGTTGCAGATGCAGTTGTGACAATCGGTGCATTCTCAGTTACAACAGATGCAGAGGGTAAGGCTGTTATGGATATGCCGAACGGCACATTTGACGTAGCAGTTGAGGCTCCGCTTCACAGAAATTATACAGGTACAGTAACAGTTGACGAGACAACAGCAGAGGCTCCGATTACAATGGAGTATGTTGGTGAGACAGCTGTTAATAAGATTGTAATCGCAGGCGGCGACGAGGCAGGTATCTATAAGCCGGCTACAGGCGAGAACAAGACTGTTAATCCTTATACAGTAACAGTTTATAACGAAATCGACCAGGAAATGGACGATGAAAAGGTTACATGGTCAATCGTTGATGCTCCGGAGGGTGCTTCAATCGACGAAAATGGTATTGTAACAGTTACAGATGCAATTCAGTTTGCAGATATCAATGGAACAAACCTCACAATCAGAGCAACATCAGTTTCAAAGCCGGATGTATATGCAGAGGTAGTTCTCCATGTATTCGATGTTGCAGCAGTAACAACATTTGATATCGTTGGTGCATATGCAGTTAAGGACGGTGCAGCAACAACATACAGCGTTGCAAACATTAAGGACCAGTACGGTGTTGCAATGACAACAGAGAGCACACCGGTTCTTACAGCTTCAGACGCAAAGATTGCAGTTGAGGGTATGACAATCACACCGGCAACAGGTGTTGCAAACGAGCAGTCAGCTACAATCACAGTAACACTTGACGGTGCAACAGCTACAAAGGACATTATCGTTTATGGCTATGACTTCTATGAGCCGGGTACACCGGTTGCTTCAATCGGCGATCCGAGAATGGAAGACATCGCAGGCATGACAATGATCGTATGGCCGGCATCAAGTGCTTCATCAACAGCTACATATTCAATGGTATTCCCGGAGCCGGTCGCTCTTGAAAAGGGTTCATCAAAGAAGCTCACATACACATCATACAACTATGATAAGAGCGGAAACAGCAAGGATATTTCAGTTCAGGAAAGAAGATTAAACATCAAGAACAGTGCCGGTGCAACACTCGTAACATTTGGTTTTGCAAACGGTACAGCATTCCTTAACCCGACATACAACGGTAACTCAGGTATTTCAGCAAGCGATATGAGCTGGATTTACAACGGTCAGTCAGTTGCAAATGAAGAAATGATCGTATTCACAACTGATATGGCAGGTCTCACAAAGGCAACTATCCAGATCAACAATGGCGAGACATATACATTTGAGGTTGGTACAGATATCGGCGACATCGCTCAGCTCGACTTATTCGAGGGTAAGGGCGCTCCGTCAGACAGAATGCACGGTATCATGAACGTTAAGATTACAGATTCAGATATCGTTCCGGTTGAAATCAACGGTGATGATTTTATTACAAAGGTTGCAGGCGGTACAGCTACAAAGCAGTACGAGGCTTCAATCTTCGCTATGGATGAAGGCGAGACATTTACATGGTCAGTAACACCGATTTATGGTGAGCAGGCTGCTGTACTTGAGGAGTCAGCTCCGATGGATACAGAAAAGGCTAACTTAGTTCCCACAAAGTCAGCTGATAATGCGGTTTTAATAAGAGCAATATACGACAATGACGGAAGACTTGTATCAGTAGATGCAGGAGATATGGGAAGTGTAGTAGCCGGGGAAGCTATAGATGTTTCTGCTGCTGCAGGTACAAAGGTAATGCTTTGGAACTCATTATCAGATCAGGAGCCGCTTGCGGTGGCTGCAATTTCAGCAGAGGTTACACCGGTTCCGACAACAGAGCCGACAACACCGCCGGTTGACGAAACTCCGGACCCGAATGCTACAACAGCACCGACAGAGGACTTAGTATATATCACTCAGGATGGTGTATTACACGTTGTTGATGGTACAACAGCAGTAGCAGCTGAGATTAAGTTCGCAAGTGATACAGATTCAACAAAGGTTGCAACAAAGACTGTTGAAATCAGAGATTATGCAAATATAGCATCATTCGAAATCAACGGACCGGCTGCAATCAGTGCAGGTGAGTCAGGCACATATTCAGTAGCTAACATCACTGACGAGTACGGCGATGCAGTTGATATGACACCGTCATATGCAATCACAACAGGTGCTGATATCGCATCAATCGACGCTGTAACAGGCGAGATGACAACAACAGGTACAGGTACAGTAGTTGTATCAGTAACAGTTGGTAACCCGGGTAAGGAATTAACACTTACTAAGGAAGTAGTAGTAGCAAACTTCTACTATATAAACAATAACGTAACAGAGAACAGTGTAGTAGTTGACGTTGCAAGTCTTGCAAACTACACAGCAGATACAGAGTATTATGTAACAACAGCTGCAAACGGCAAGGCTGTTTCGCAGAATGTTGTAAAGGCTACAGACGGTAAGATTACAGTTGATACAACAGGTGCAACAGCAGTTGAGGTATCACCGGTTTACTCATATGATAATGTAGGAAGTATCGGCGACAGCAATCCGTTAGTTATTCCGTTACCGGACGGCTTATATGACTTCACATTCACAAAGGCTGAGGGTACAAGAGGCGACATCTATGTCAACGGTAAGATGGTTGGTAACAACGTTGACCAGTACGGCTCAGGCAGAGCTACAAGCGGCTCAACATACAGCGTGGCTGATATCGTAGTAAGCGGCGGAAGCGCAAACGTTGTAATGAAGGACAATACAAATTCAATGGCAGCAGTATCAGCTAAGAAGGCTCCGTCAATTGTTGACAGAAAGCAGCACTTATATATCTTAGGTGACTCACTCGTATCAACATACTACGGTACATTCGAGGATGCTGACGGTGACGGTACTCCGACAGCAGGTCAGGCTCAGACAGGTTGGGGTCAGGTACTTGATAAGTTCATCACAGATGAAATCAACGTAACAAACCTCGCAGAGAGTGGCAACTACGCACAAGGTTTATACTGGACACCGTTCAAGGGCGTTCTTGCAAATGCTAAGGCAGGCGACGTATTATTATTCGAGTGTGGCTACAACGATAGAAACTATCCGAGCTCATTAGGCTCAGACTCAGCAAGATATGAGAACATGAAGACATACATGGAGCTTGTATATAACGAGGCTAAGGCTATTGGTGTAGAGGTAATCTTTGTTACACCGAATGCATCAGTACACGGTACAGGCTGGAAGTCAAGCGTACAGGGTACAGGTCATGTAATCGATAAGGCAGCTGAGTTAGGTGCAACATGTATCGACCTTTCAGGTGCAAGCTTCGCATACTACAGCACAACAAAGGCAACAGAGGAAGAGTCAAAGACATATACAGCAGCTAACTTCTGTATTTCAGACTCACTCCACTCAACATATCACGGTGCAATGAAGAATGCTGAAATCGTTGCATCAGCAATGTTATCAATCGACACAACAGCTCATATGGTTGACACAACAGCATCATACGACCTCGTTGACACAGAGGGAACAATGCTTGTTATGCAGGCTAAGGCAGCTGAATAATTGAAGATTCAAACAGGGTATCGGCAATGCCGATACCCTGTTTTTGCATAAAAATAGCGTAGCAGTCATTAAAACTACTACGCTATAAAAAGTCTGACTTTTTTGAGTCACATCAATTAGCATCCGTATCCTTATGTCCGCTGTATTTCCGGTAGGCGGCCTATTGCCGCTTTGAAATCCGTCAGCGTATTCGATTTTTTTATTGCTTTGGCAATTTTCTTTTCATCGGGATAATTCCACATCATATATACCCAGATTTCCTTGAGCTTGTGCAGTGTAAATATATCGGACTGAAGCACTTCATAATAATTATCAATGAGCCTACTTGTAAATTCAATCAATTCAGCTGTTGTAAGAGGTGTTCCGCCTTTAATTTCTCTGAAAAGTGCAGGATTGGCAATTGCGCCTCTGCCAAGCATAACGGAATCAAGCTCCGGGAAACGGGAGGCTATACTTATGAAGTTATCGGCACTGAAAATATTTCCGTTATAGCAAAGCTTGTTATCAGATACGTTATACACATTTTCAAATACAGCCATGTCAGGCTCTCCCTTGTAAAAATCCTCACGGGTTCTTGGGTGAACGGTAAGGAGCGAGATGGGATATTTGTTGAATATCCGTATAAGCTCCTCCATTTCACTGCCGCTGCTGTAGCCGATTCGTGTCTTTACAGTTGTTTTTATATCACATTGAGAAAAAATCTCATAAAGAAATTTATCAATCAAATCAGGCGTTTTCAAGAAGCCTGAGCCTCTGCCCTTACGCACTACGGTGGAGGCGGGGCATCCCATATTGATGTTTATTTCATCATAGCCTAACGGCTTGATTTTATCAATGAATCGCAGGAACGAATCCGAATTATTTGTAAGAATTTGTGCCTTGAGATTAATTCCGGCATTTCTTTCAGGAAGTATATCTTTCATACCTTTTTTGCTGATTCTTTCCTGCTCACTCGGATTGATAAAAGGAGCAAAGTATGCGTCACAGCCGTCAAACATCGAGGCATGCGTGTTACGGTAGATATATGTTGTAATTCCCTCAAGCGGTGCGAAATATAAGTTCATTTATAGCGTCCTGACCTTTGTGTTTATTTGATGATGACCTCTTTAAGACTGCGTTTGGGTACTCGTACGTTGCCGTTTTCGGTGAAGTAATACTTTACCGAGTCAGTCATTGCAACTTCCTTGCCGCTCTGTGCAGGATAACCCAATGCGAGCAGATATGTAATATCATACTTTTCTTCCAACTCTAATAATTCCTTAATCTTATCCCTTTGCAAAGCACCGAGCCAGCATGTGCCTATGCCCATTTCCTCGGCAGCCAGAATCATGCTCATAATTGCCGCACCGCTGTCGCATTCGGTATTTGCTGTCGGCTTGATGTCGGTATCGTTTACAACTGCGATGTAAGCAGTGGGACGCTCGTCCTCAGCCGGCTCCCAATCAAGATAGCCTGC
This sequence comes from Clostridia bacterium, assembly GCA_045542415.1. Lineage (GTDB taxonomy): Bacteria > Bacillota > Clostridia > UBA1381 > UBA1381 > UMGS1958. Next base: position 114,898 of record JAZQKZ010000048.1, on the reverse strand, counting down.
CCATTTTGTAAGCGGATATAATTCCTTTAAAAGTGCCGCTTCGGTAATTATCACATACTTTAACGGCTGTAAATTTGCACCGAACGGTGCCATTCTCGCACAATCCACAAGCCTTAAAAGATCGTTGTAATTTAGCGGCTCCTGTGTAAAGCGGCGGATGGTACGTCTTGATTCTATTGCATCATATACATTCATGTGTTTTACCTCCTCAAATCTGCAATCCCGTAATATCAGCGTCAATATCACTGAGATTGGGTGTGTTCACAAGTCCGATATTCTTTACATGCTCAAGCATTTCCGAATTATCGAAGCTGTCACCATCATCTGCATATACCTGCTCGATTTCAATTCTTGCTTCATCAACAAACTCCGCAATCGGTGCAACGTTGTTCTTCTTGATTTCCTGTGCAAACATCTTTGCAATCATAAGTCCGCCTATGTCGTTGGTATGCGTGTAGTCACGCTGTTCGCCTTTGCAGCGGAAGAAATTCCATGACTTTACAGGTCCGGCTGTTACGAAATAATCTGTAGTCCTTGACCACATATCGATAAACGGAACGTCCAGCTCCTCTGCAACGCTCTTTACTGCGTTACGGTATTCACCGAGCAGGTTTTTGAGTGTACCGTCCGGCTCGAAGATAATACGGTTTATCGGTGAATTTAAAATCGGGTATGCACCCTTTTCCTTTGCGTAGTTCACGAAATAACGAAGCTTTTCGGCGTAGCCGCCAAATGCATCAAGCTCCTTTATCTTCTGGTCATTGTGTCCGAACTCGCACACAAGAACGTCACCGGGCTTGATTTTATCCTTGAATGCAGTCCAGTTTGTACCGATAAATGCAAGCGTACATGAGCCTGACTGTGCGTGGTTTGATACGGCAATTCCGGGCTTTAAAAGTCCCTGCAGTGCCTGACCCCAACCACAGAAGGTCTCTGACGGTACATACGGGTACTCTGCCGGCTGATCTGTTACAGTTGAATCGCCTGCAATATAGATTGTCGGAACATCAACAGGGCTTACGGCCGCAGTTGCAGTAATGGCTCCGTCACAGAGAATATATGTATCAATTGTTTTTACCTCGGTATAGTCAGCACCGTCCTTATGGAAATCGCACACATTTGCATTAAATGTGATATCAATGCTTTCGCCGGCCTTGATTTCGATATCATTTCTGATAAAACGGCGAGCCTGAGAGAGTATTGAAAATACAGTGTCCTCATCTGCTCTGACTGATACGGTTACTTCATAATTTCCATTGGGAACATTCATTGAGATTACAAGCGGTTCATTTGTATAGCTTTTCATTATTTTATAAGTCCCTTTCTATAGGCGTTTACTAACGCTTTCAATGCGTCAATTCGTTTTGCTATTGCTTTGCCGGAATCGGTATGCTCTACCAGCAGTCGCTTGGGAGCAAGCTCTACTACATCAAGAGTAGAGTACATATCCTCGTCACGCTTTACGGCAAACTCTACCGATTCAAATGCATCATGCGCACTTAATAACAGACCATGCGAATTGAACAGCAGAGTATAACCGGCTATACCCGTCTGCGGCTGATATGCACGGGATAAGCCGCCGTCAATTACAAGCAGCTTTCCGTTAGCCTTGACAGGACTTTCGCCTTTCTTGATTTTTACCGGAACGTGTCCGTTGATTATATGTGCGAAGTTATTCGGATTGATGCCGAACTCAAGCAATATCTTATTGCAGACAGACGGCTTTTCAATCAGCCTGTAGTATGGGTCCTTGAGCTCTGTCCAGATTCTTTCGTCATCAATAAAATAACGTTCAAATGTAGTCATTTTATTCTTACCGTAAATTGGGGAGTAGCTTCCGCACCATAAGAACCATAAAAAGTCCTCGCCGTATTCCTTTTCGGGTGTACCCGGCTTTGCGAAGTATCCGTCGCGTGCGATTGTTTCCGCCTTATCCATAAGTGCTTTGCCGCTGACAGCTTCGCCGCCTAAAATAACCTCACGGAATGAACCGTCCTCGTTCATGGGAACACAGCCGTGATAGAGAAGATTGTTGTTATGACTCAGATAAATAGCACCATTATTATAGAGGAAGCGTACATGACGCTGAAGCTTTTCCGAATGCAGGAACGATGTCCTCAATGCCTGCATAAGCTCTTCCTCTGCCGGAGTCAGTTCAAACGGCCGTTCCGGATTGATGGTGGGGAAGTTGTTGTCCTTTAATTTATATGTATTGCCCTCAATGGTGATTGTTCCCCTTATATGGTCAATCTTGTCAAGCATCAGATGGCTATCCATCAGGAATTCGGGATGACGCTTGATAAGCTGTCCCTCAAGCTTGAACTGTATGATTGAAATGGCCTTGTGCATTTTAGCCCACAAATCGCTGTCGTGGCGTGAGAGCTTTACCATGTTCGGATTTCGCGGTACAAAGCATTTGCAGGGGTCGTTTGCATATGTTTCCATTGCAAAGACTGTTAAAGGACGCATGTTTATTCCGTAGCCGTCCTCTATACAGTCAAAGTTCGAGAACTTGGTGGAGATTGCAAGAACAGTGGCTATACATGCCAGCGAGCCTGCGGCGGCACCCATCCACTGTATGTCATGGTTTCCCCATTGGATATCTACGCTGTGATAGTTTTCAAGTCTGTCTAAAATGATATCGGCTCTGGGACCTCTGTCAAAAATATCGCCTATGATATGGAGTCTGCCGATTGCAAGTGTCTGGATGAGGTTTGAAATCTCAACGATAAATGCATCCGACTGACCAAGCTCAACAATGGTCTCCACACAGGTGTTATAGTAGCCGCTTTTATCTGAACCGAAATCGGTGTCGGCATGGATAAGCTCGTCTATAATGTCACCAAAACGGCTCGGTAAAAGCTCGCGGACTGCCGCGCGTGTATATTTTGACGATACAAGACGGCAGATATCAATAAGGCGGTAAAGCGTGATTTTATACCAGTCCTCGATATTTTCCGTTTCCTTTTTTACCAAATCAAGCTTCTGCTCCGGATAGTAAATAAGCGTTGAGAGCATCTGACGTGTATGCTCCGACAGGGTACGTCCGTAAATAGAAGTGATTTTATCCTTGATAACGCCCGACGCATTCTTGAGGATATGCAAAAACGGCTCATATTCACCGTGAATATCACTCATAAAATGCTCGGTAAGCTTCGGGAGCTTCTGCCGCGACTGTAAAGCAATAATTTCTGAGCATGCAGCAGGTATTGAGGGATATTGTTCTGCAAGAAGCTTTAAATATTCTACTGAGTAGTCCATGTGTTTTCCTCCATTTAATATATTACCCCGGGGGCCGACGGATAGGTGTCATAGCTGCCGCCATAGGGTGAGAAGAACTCATCAAACCCATCCATACCAAACTCTTCAAAAAATTCGTATATATCCGGATCGCTGAAAATATCCGGACTGCTGTAAAATCCGTCGCCGTAATAATCATTATTGCGTGGGACGGGAGTGGCTTCTGTTGTTATGTTGTAATCAAAATCGATTATACTCTCATCATCTGTAATTCGCTTGATGTTGGCTGAAGCACGGAACGGATTTCCGCCCATGAGTGAGCCTGTGAGTCCGGTCAGCAGGCCGCATAAAAATACTATGCCTGCAAAGATGAAAACCGGTTTTAAAAATGCTTTTCTCATGCTGCTCTCCTTTCCGTAATACGCTTATGAAGTGCGGCTGCCTTACCGAGAATCCAGGGGATAAGCTTCGAATAAATCAGGAATACGAGTGCAAGTATGCAAATACCTGCCGCAAAGTGCATAAGTCCGAAGCCTATCTGCCAGAGCTTGTCTGCGAGTATCACCTGAAGCGGAATTGATTTAAAAATAATATTAATTCCGTCGAACCACAGCGATATACCTATAGCCGGTAAAATAATAAGCATACTGAGGGCTATAATCAGTAAAGCCGCAGTCAGTATCAGTACAGCTGCCGCTATGCTGATCAGTATTGGTGAAAGAATAATCACAGCCGCAAGGAGCAGCGGCTTTGGGATTTTTGATGTTGTTTTCGTTGCGTTAAGATAATCCCTGAGTACCTTTTCGGGGTCATCCGTTATGTTATCCGTATTGGCAAGAAGTGTATTGAAATGCGACACCACCTGCCGACGCTTATGACCGGGCAAAAATCCTGTTTCACGTTGAATTACTGCCAAAAATTCAGTTTTGCTCATCATCGGAAACCTCCGTGAAATTAATATTAAGCTGTCCGAGTCCGCAGCGTGCCTTTATGGTATTTAACGATGCATTATCTGTCTTACCGGTACGGTTTTGCGAATTGAATACCGTTTCGTTGTTTATACAAATAGTTCCGCTGCCTGTAACTGCGTCAAGGTTAAAGTCCTTTTCGGATGCGTCAAGTGCTATATCAAGCTTTCCACTGCCGCATTCAAGCTGTGCAGAACCGTTTAAAGCGGTATTTATCAAAAGCCCGCCCTTTCCGACTGATGCTGTCAGTGATGAGGTTTCAACATATTTGAACTGTCCGACACCGTCTATAACGCTTATAAGAGTCTTTTCGGCTGCTGCGGATTTAATAAGTATATTTCCCGATACGACCTTTACGGTAAGTGTATTAAGCTTAAAGCCGTGCGGAATTGTTATTTCAGCGACAGAGCTTAATGGGGTTTTCTCAGGGTTATCCGCTATAAACCATGTACCGTTTTCGATATAGCTCATAATGCCGGGGATATTGTAATCATCCGTATTAAAATAATCACCCTCCGAGATTATATAGCTTCGTCCGTTCGCTTCTATATTTATGCTGTTAATATCCTTGGATATTCCCTGACTCACTGCTTTAGTCTCGCTTTTTGTAGCAAAGTAAAGAAATATAATTATGATTGCCGCAATAACAATAATACCGCAGACAAGTGCCGTCATCATGCCGTATAGTGCGTCCATGACAGGTATAATGATAAGAAGCACCAATATTAACAGGAGCTTTCTGAAACCGTTGCTTTCCATAGATTTTTGCCTTTCTTCAATAATTATAAAATCCCTATATATATCATACTCTCAAACCCTTTTTGTGTCAAGTTTTTTAGAGAAAATAAATTTATAAAAATATCAATATTAAACTTGAAAAACAGAGCAGAGTATGATATAATAAGTGTATAACTATAAATTATGAAAGAGGGTAATTCCAATGAAAATTGCTTTAATCAATGAAAACAGCCAGGCTGCAAAGAACAGCATTATTGTTGATACTTTAAAGAAGGTTGTTGAGCCGTTAGGTCACGAGGTGTTTAACTACGGTATGTACAGTGCAGAGGATGCTGAACAGCTTACATATGTTCAGATTGGTATTCTTTCAGCTATACTTTTAAATTCAGGTGCAGCTGATTTAGTAATCACAGGCTGCGGTACAGGCGAGGGTGCATGTCTTGCTTGTAATGCATTCCCGGGCGTACTTTGCGGACACGTTGTTGATCCGACAGATGCGTATCAGTTCACACAGGTTAATAACGGTAACTGTATTGCTATGCCTTTCGCAAAGGGCTGGGGCTGGGGTGCTGAGTTGAACCTCCAGTATGTATTTGAAAAGTTATTCGTTGAAGAGTGGGGCGGCGGTTATCCGAAAGAGAGAGCTGTTCCGGAGCAGAGAAATGCAAGAATCTTAAACGAGGTTAAGAAGGTTACTCACAGAGACCTCTTAGACATTCTTCCGAATCTTGATCAGGAGCTTGTTAAGGGTGCTGTTGCAGGTAAGCAGTTCAAGGATTTATTCTTTGCTAACTGCAAGTGCGACAAGATTGCTGAGTATGTAAAGACTATTGTTGACTAATTAAAAAGTTGTTTGGGGATGTTGTTATGAACATCCCCGTTTTTTGTGTAATGTAAATTATGGTTAAGTGCTAACAATAATATAAACCATAATTTATTCATTCATTTCAATAAATTTCCTTGACTTTAATATTAAAAGCAGATATAATAACTACATTAATTTAATGGAGAAAAGATAATGAAAAATCAAAAACTAAAGGGAAATCTGATACTGCTGTTAACGGCATTCATATGGGGTACATCATTTATAGCACAGAGCAAGGGAGTTGAGGAAATAACTCCTCTTGCATTTAACGGAATACGCTCTGTTCTTGGCGGAATAGTCCTTTTGCCTGTAATTGCAATATTGGATATGGGTAAAAAACGTAAAGGGCTTGCGGTACAAAAGGTCGATAAAACGCTTATTTGCGGCGGAATTATATGCGGTATTTTTCTGTGTCTGGCAAGCACGCTTCAGACTGCGGGAATGGTCTATACAAGTCCGGGAAAATCCGGATTTATTACGGCACTGTATATGATTATCGTGCCGATAGTGGGATTGTTTATGGGTAAGAAGCCGCGTCCTGTAATATTGATTTCGGTACTGATTGCAGTATGCGGACTGTATATGATGTGTATAGACTCTTCTTTGGATATAAACAAGGGAGATGTGTTGACGCTTATCTGTGCTGTACTGTTTACGGGGCATATCCTTGCAATTGATTACTATTCACCGAGAGTTGATGGTGTAAAGCTTGCCTGTATGCAGTTTTTTGTGTGCGGAATACTCAATCTTATATGTATGTTTATCTTTGAAGAGCCTGAGCTTAAACCGATTATAAATTGTGCTTCGTCGATTGCGTATTCGGGGATAATGTCCTGCGGTGTTGCATATACACTGCAAATTGTGGGACAGAAATATACCGACCCGACCTCCGCATCAATTTTAATGAGTCTTGAATCGGTGTTTGCAACCCTGTCAACTGTAGTGCTTGTGGCACTTGGCTGGGAGCTTACGGGCGGTGCGCTTACTTCGCGTGAAATTATAGGCTGTATATTGATGTTTGCAGCGATAATTCTTGTTCAGTTGCCTGAAAAGAATAAGGTTTCAGCTTCTTTACAATCATAAAACATTGTCGGAAAATGTCTTGACAATCTGTTTTTGCTGTGTTAACATAATATTAACAATTTGTGAACGGATTCACATAAGAAAAACACAGGAGGTTTAAAATGAAGCTTTTAAACAAAAAGAATATCTTTTCATTCTTTGTCGCTATGCTCGCTTTATGCACAACTTCGGTTGTTGCCTTTGCGACAGAGGGTGACACTGAAGCAGTAAGCAATTACTTTGCGACATTCTGGGCACTTGTTCCGCCGCTTGTGGCGATTGCACTTGCCCTGATAACAAAAGAGGTTTACTCCTCGTTATTCATCGGTATTGTTCTTGGCGGCTTATTTGCAGCAAACTGGCATCCGGTAGGAGCGCTTGACTATGTGCTTAACGACGGCATTATTTCAGCGGTATCCGGAACAGCAGGAATTTTCATATTCCTCGTGATTCTCGGTGCTATTGTTGCACTTATCAACAAGGCAGGCGGTTCTGCAGCGTTCGGACGCTGGGCAGAGGTACATATCAAGTCGCGTGTGGGTGCAGCAATGGCTACATTCGTGTTGGGTGTATTAATCTTTATTGATGACTATTTCAACTGCCTTACGGTAGGAAGCGTTATGCGTCCGGTAACAGACAGACATAAGATTTCAAGAGCAAAACTTGCGTTCCTTATTGACGCAACAGCAGCTCCTATCTGTATGATTGCTCCGGTTTCATCATGGGCAGCGGCAGTGTCTGAGTTTACAGAGGGCACAGGTTTCTCGGGAATTGAGCTTTTTGTGCGTGCAATTCCGTATAACTTCTATTCGCTCTTGATGTTAGTATTTATCATAGCAATTACACTTATGAAATTTGACTACGGTCCGATGAAGCTTCATGAGTTCAATGCACTGACAAAGGGTGATCTCTTCACAAGCGGAAGAGAAGAGTTTGAGGAGTCGGCTGATGATAAGGCGGCAAATCCCAGAGGCAGAGTTGTTGACCTTGTTTTACCGGTTATAATGCTTGTTGTATTATCGGTTATCGGTCTTATATATGTAGGCGGCTTCTTCTCAGGCTCAGATTTCATAACAGCATTCGGTGATACAGATGCAACAGTAGGACTTCCCTGGGGAGCGATTCTGGCGTTAATTATCACAATAATTTATCTCATGGCAAGAAGAGTTGTAACATTCAAGGAAGCTATGGAATGTATTCCAAAAGGCTTTAATGCAATGGTTCCGGCAATTCTTATTCTTACATTTGCTACAGCATTGAAGAATATGACAGGTCTTTTGGGAGCAGCAGAGTTTGTTGAGATGCTTATGGATTCAGCTGCGGCAGGTCTTGCAAACTTCCTCCCGGCAATTATATTCCTTGTTGCATGTGTGCTTGCATTCTCAACAGGTACATCATGGGGAACATTCGGTATTCTTATTCCGATTGTAACAGCGATTTTTGACCCGACAAGTGAGCTTCTTATCATCGGCGTATCGGCGTGTCTTGCAGGTGCAGTATGCGGCGACCATTGCTCACCGATTTCGGATACAACTATTATGTCATCAGCAGGAAGCCAGTCAAATCATATTAATCACGTTTCGACACAGCTTCCGTATGCTATAACTGTTGCACTTATTTCATTTGTAACATATCTGCTTGCGGCATTTATACAGAATGCATTCATACTCTTACCGATAGGTGTTGCAATTACAATTGCTACACTCTTCGTGATAAAGAGCATGACAAAAAATAAGTAAAAAAATAAACAGTTCCGATTTATATGCACTTCCGGTTCGACCGGAGGTGCATATTTGCTTTAAGGAACTGTTTACTTTTTTCTGAAATGAACGAGCTTTGCACGGTTTAATGCAACCATAATGGCAGGTATGACTATAAGCTGAAGTATAATACCCGGAATGGCGTTAATAAACGCACCTGCAATAAATGCATAAAGAGTGAAGCTGTTTTCTCCCGGAAGAAGTAGGCATGCCTGTACGATTCCCCAAATAATACGTCCGGCAAGCATTGCAATAATCATACAACGATAAAGTGATTTAATACACTGCCATTTTGAATGTGAGTAAAGGAATCCGACAATCGAACCGTATGCGGCAAGCTCAAACGCCATTGCGATTGCATTCGGGTACATAATCGGCATACCGAAAAGCAGGGAACGCATGAGCGGTAAAATAAAGCCTGTTATAAGTCCGTATTGCCAGCCGCAGATAAGTCCGCACAGAATGACGGGTATATGCATGGGTAAAAGCATACTTCCTATCTGCTGAATTTGTCCGGTGATAAACGGCAGTATAAGTCCGAGGCTCAGGAGCATTGCCGAATGAACCGTGTTTTTTAAATGTTTATTATCCATGTTTTTTTATCCTCCGCATTTTTTTATTCAGCATCCGGGGACAGGGCGGAGAATATGCTTTCGTACGGAATGTTTTTGCCTGACGGGGAGGAGAGAGAATACATATATGTATGGGTATCGGTATTAAAGAAGAAAGAATACCAATTAATATCCTTGCTGCACCATGATACGATATATACATGCTCGCCTATTTTGTTTGTATATTCTATATTTTCTTCAATAACAACATTGCTTATATCTCCCTCGCACAGCTCTGTAATGCACCTGACGATATACTGCTCAATGATTTCGCTGCTCTCAATGGTTGAAGCAAAGCAGGTGTTGACGCAAGAAAGTGTTTTGCTTTCGTCGAGATAGGTATAATAATATTCGCCGTTTTTGTCGGGATGGGATTCGGTTGTGGGAGTGAATACAACGGCTCCTTTGTAGCTTAATACCGGGTAGGTCAGAGCATCATCCGACTTTATGTAAATAAATTCGGTATCGTCGCCGATATGGAGCTGTATATCAGAGTCAAAGTAAAAATCGGTTATGAACTCGTCAGCGTCGGTATATATGGCGTATGAATCCTCTTCGGGGTCATATCCGAGATATCCGTCAAATTCTTTCGAGCCGTCCGGATAAAGGGAGGTGACAGCACCGGCACCGTCCATAACCAATGCAGGAGTTTCGTTTGCACCGCCCTCGCGCCATACTCCGGCAGTTTGTGAAAAATCGGCATTGCTCTGCTGTTCGGGCGTGATTTTATCGCACGAGCATGAGCATAAAGTAAGAGATGTTATAAATGTAATTAATATTGAAATGATGTTTTTCATTGGACTGTCTCCTTGTAAATAGTTGATATTATTATAACACAAAAAATTAGTGTTGTAAATATAGGATTCAGAGGAAAAAGAGAACGGAAAAGTGTAATTTACTGCATTTATCATAGCATTTAAAACAAATGTAACACTTTTTTAACAATTTGATTTTCCTTAAATAAACATGCAGACAAAAACTAAAAAATTAGGTTAAAACAAACAAAAAACAAGCATGGTAATTATACACTTTGATATATGCCTACAATAATATTACAGAAATATTACAAATAAATTTCAAAATGGTTGGTAGTACCTTACAAAACCATTGCAGTTATTTTAAAGGTTTTTAACAAAAATTTTAACTTCTGTAAAACATTTTAATAAAAGCCTTGACAATATGGGGGTTTTCTGCTAAAATAGTAATCAATATGGATAACAACACACACGGATCTTGTAAGAGTGTCAGTCAAAAGCGAAGCACTAAGAAAAGAAAAGGAGAGGAAATTATCTTGAATATTATCAGAAAGGCAATCGCCTTTGCTTTAATATCAGCAGCTGCAGTGTTGGGAAGCAATGCGTATGCGGCAGATTTAAGCGGCTGGGCTATTTCGGAATACGAATCGGCAAATGCTGCAGGTCTTTGTTCATATTCGGTAGTATCAAATAATATGACAAAGAATATCACAAGACAGGAGTTCTGCGAATTAGCAGTAAATTTATATAAGAAGCTTACAAATGAAACAGATTTAATAGTACCGTCAACATCTCCGTTCAAGGATACGGATAACCTTGCGGTATCTCAGGCATATTGCTACGGTCTTGTATCGGGAACAAGTGAGGATACATTCACTCCGGACAGACTTGTAACCAGAGAAGAAATGGCAAAGATGCTTGTAAGTACACTTACAGCAAGCGAGGTTGATTTCAGCCTGTCAGACGGTACAGATACATATGTAATTGATTGCTTTAAGGACAGCTCAAAGGTGAGCGAATGGGCGAAGTCATCAGTTATTACAACTCTTAACTATTCATTAATGAACGGTGTTACAGATACTCAGTTTGCTCCGACAGGTGCAACAACAAGAGAGCAGGCTATTGCAAGTGTTAATCGTTCATATGCTCAGTTCGGTGACGCTTCGGGATACGAGCTGGCACTTCCGGTAATCACATTGCCGGAGGAGGATGCAGAAATCGAGGAGGGTGCATTCGATATTGAATGGACAGGAACTGAGGATGCGATAAATTATATTTATATGATAAAGAATTCTGACGGAGAGCTTGTTGAGAAATACGAGACTAATCTTACAAGTGCAACCGTAGAATCAGCAAAGCTTAAGGTAGGAAAGTACTACTCAATAATCGTAGGTGCAGTTCTTGCAGACGGTTCAGAGTGCTACAGCGTACCGGTAGATTTCAAGTACAAGGCTGCAAAGCGTTCACCGGAAAAGGAAGCTGCATATGTAGCGGAAAATCCGATTGCACAGCAGCTTATAGATACAGCAGCAGAGTATCTTGGTACTCCGTATGTATGGGGTGGCACAACACCGGCAGGCTTTGACTGTTCGGGCTTCGTACAGTATGTATGCAAGCAGAACGGAATTTCAATTGCAAGAGTAGCCGACGATCAGCTCAAGAAGAGTGGTGTATCCGTATCAAGAAGTCAGCTTCAGCCGGGAGACCTTGTATTCTTCGGTTCAGGCAATTACGCAACTCATGTAGGTATGTATGTAGGTGACGGTATGATGATTCACTCACCGTCAACAGGTAAGAGCATTATGTACACTACAATTGATTCGGGATATTACAACGACAGATATATCGGAGCAAAGAGAGTTTATTAATCAGTAAAAAAGACAGTTCGTATGAACTGTCTTTTTTACTGTTACAGCTAATCAGATAAAACATTTCTCCTCTTACTATACTTCGCCTTAGTAGCCATACCTCCTCGTAGGTGTCGTTCTGCTTTGTTGACTTCAAGTACCCGCTGTGCTTTGCGGTAAAGCTCCGGATTAAGTGTCTGTAGCCTGTCGTGTATATCCTTGTGAACTGTTGATTTGGATACGTTAAAGACACGGGCAGTCTTGCGGACGGTTGAGTTGTTGTCGATTATGTAATGTGCCAGGTCAACGGCACGTTGTGCAATATAGTCTTTCATATTATACCTCGCCACCGGTGCGGATAAAACCGCAGATTTGTACCATTCTATGCAAAGGAATGTCAGCGTATGACACGCGGACGAAAATATATGATTTGACACAAATGCAAAAAAATGATATAATCGGGGTATAACAGAAAAATAACAGTATATTTTTAAGGAATGCAATAATGGTAATTACAGTAATAAGCATAATCTTGCAGCTCATAGCCGTGCCGATAGGCTTGTATTATCTGGCGGTTGGTCTTGTGGGATTTTTGCCGTTGAAGGATAAAAATACAAAAAGAAGCGATAAAGTTAACCGCTTTGCATTGATTATTGCCGCACATAACGAGGAAACGGTAATTGCTTCGCTTATACGGTCGCTGAAAAAGCTTGACTATCCGGATGAAGCATATGATATTTTTGTTATAGCAGATAACTGCACCGATGCAACGGCTGAAATTGCAGAAGCGGAGGGTGCATCGGTGTATGTGCGTTTTGATGATAAGAAACGTGGCAAGGGATATGCACTTGAGTGGTTTTTTGAAAAGCTGTTTAAAATGGATAAAAAATACGATTATATTTCGGTATTTGATGCAGATAACCTTGCGGATGCCGCTTTTTTGGGTGAAATGAACGAAAGTGCAAACAAGGGCTTTAAGGTTGTTCAGGGATTTCTTGACAGTAAGAACCCGTATGATACATGGATAAGTGCGGCATATTCATATTGCTTCTGGGGTGTGAACCGCATATTTCAGCTGCCCCGGTATAAACTTGGTATGTGCTGTGAGCTGTCGGGTACGGGATTTATTATAGAATGCGAAACGCTAAAAAGGCTTGGCTGGGGTGCAACATGCCTTACTGAAGACATGGAATTTACAATGAAGCTGTCTTTAAGCGGAGAAAAAATAGCTTTTAATTATAATGCAAGGGTATATGACGAAAAGCCTCTGACGCTGAAGCAGTCGTGGCGGCAGCGTGTAAGATGGATGCGTGGGCATTGCGATGTTGCGTCGCGTTACTTTTTCAGTCTTGTAAGGACGGGAATAAAGGAGGGACGCTGGAGCTGTATTGACTGTGCGGTGTATCTTGTGCAGCCGATAAGAATTATAGCATTGGCGATAATTATGTTTTTCTCGTATGCTCAGACCTTTTATCCGGACGGAAATATCGGTTTTATACAGCTTTCGTATCTTTTCGGTAATCCGCTGCTGTGGAATATAATAACGGTATTACAGATTTGCTATGTTCCGTTTGTAATCTGGTACGAACGCAGGGAAATGACACTTAAAATGCTGTGGTATTTTGTACTGTACGGTGTGTATAATCTGACATGGATTCCGATTGCAATTCAGGGGATGCTGGGCTACAAAAACCGTGAATGGGAGCATACGGAGCATACAAAAAATATAAATATTGAAGATTTAGAATAAAAAGACAAAAAAATCGTAAAAACACTTGCAAAATATCATTAAATCATATATAATATAATTATCTAAAAATTTTAAGGAGAGGTGTAAACCAATGTATGATTTAGAAAAAGGCTATGAATTAGCAAAAGAGTATTATGCTCAGTACGGCATTGATGTTGACAAGATGATTGAGATCTGTGACAAGACTCCTATTTCAATGCACTGCTGGCAGGGTGATGACGTTATCGGCTTCGAAAAGAAAGAGGGCGGTTTAACCGGCGGTATCCAGACAACAGGTAACTATCCGGGTGCAGCAAAGACTCCGGAGCAGTTAAGAGCTGATATCGATAAGGCAATGGAATATATTCCGGGTGAGTTAAAGGTTAATGTACATGCTAACTATATGGAGGCTGACACATTTGTTGACCGTGACGCTATAAGCGAGGAGAACTTTAAGAACTGGGCAGACTGGGCTGTAGAAAAGGGTATCGGTCTTGATTTTAACCCGACATATTTCTCACACCCGTTAAGTGAAAAGGCTACACTTTCATCAGCTGATGAAGAGGTAAGAAAGTTCTGGGTTAAGCACGGTATCGCTTGCCGTAGAATTGGTGAGTATTTCTACAAGAGAACAGGTAAGGTTTGTGTAATCAACCACTGGACACCGGACGGTGACAAGGAGTTCCCGATTGACACACTTACACCGAGATTACAGTTAAAGAAGAGCTATGACGAAATCTTTGAGGCTACAAAGGATGTAGAGGGCGTTATGGACGGTATCGAGTCAAAGGTATTCGGTATCGGTGCAGAGTCATTTACAGCCGGTTCACACGAGTTCTGCATGGGTTATGTAATGAGCAAGAATGTTGACCATATCATTATGACTCTCGATACAGGTCACTACCACCCGACAGAGGTTGTTTCAGCTAAGCTTGGTGCTTGCTATGCATTCAGTGATCATGTACTTCTTCATGTATCACGTCCGATCAGATGGGATAGTGACCATGTAGTTGCATTTGATGATGAGACAAAGTCAATCATGGAGGAGCTTGTAAGATTAGGCAAGCTTGAGGATACATATATTGCTACAGACTTCTTTGATGCATCAATCAACAGAATTGCAGCTTGGGTAATCGGTTTAAGAAACACAAGAAAGGCAATGCTCTACGCATTACTCCAGCCGACAGAGATGATGAAGAAGCTCGAGGCTGACGGTGACGTATCAGGCAGATTGGCAGTTTCACAGGAATTTAAGGCTGCTCCATTTGCATTGGTATGGGATTACTACTGCAGCAAGTCAAACAAGGGTGTAGGTCTTGACTGGTTAGACGAAGTAAGAGCGTACGAGAAGGACGTATTATTAAAGAGATAAGCAAGGGAAGGATGGCGGAAACGTCATCCTTTCATTTACAGTATATGAAAGTTTTTGATTTTGATAACACTATATATGATGGTGAAAGCTGCTTTGATTTCTTCCTTTTCTGTCTTAAACGTAAAAAATCACTTTGTGTGCATTTGCCTGTCGTGATGTATAATTTAATTCGCTATAAGCTGGGTAAGATAGGTATTGAGGCTGTGTATGCGTTCTGTGATAAAATGATGGGTGTATTTTTTGAGAACAGCGCCCATGCCGACAGACTGCTTAATGAATTCTGGAGTGAAAACAGATTTAAGCTTAAAAATGAAATTATATCACTTATAGACAGCGATGATGCGATAATTTCGGCGGCACCAAGATTTCTGCTTGAAAAAATAGCGGATGAATTAAAGGCAAAAACGCTTATCTGTACGGAAACAAAGGAGGATCACGTTATATTCCTTTGCTATGGAAAAAACAAGGTCAAAGCGTTTTCGGAGCGTTTTAAGGACTGCGTGATTGATGAGTTTTATACCGATTCGATAAATGACGTACCCATGATGAAAATGGCAGAGCATGCATATATGGTGAAAGGGAAAGAAATAAAGCCGGTTGATAAGGCAAAGCTATAGAGATGAAAGGATTTAAGGGCATAATGATGAGAAAATTAATAACGTTTGCACTTGCGGCGGCAATGCTCGTGAGCGTTTATGGTTGCGGCTGTGCCAATAAGCAGGAGGAAGGTTCAAATATTGTAGATGGAAAGCCGGTTGTGGCAACTACAGTTCCGGAGACTGAAACAGAGGCGACGACTGCTCCGACAGAGCTTCCGGGTGAGACAATTGCACCGCTTGAGAATTCGGTAGAGGTTAAGAGTGTAGAGGCAAATGAGGTGCCGACTGCGGAAACTGAGGACGAGTTTGAGGTGACTGAGGTTGAGGACGGTTACATAAGATATGTCGGCGGAGATACAAAGTGGGGAATGATACTTCCGCCGGGTACACAGATAGGTGACGAATCAGAGGATGGCTCGCTGTTCCTTATTCATGACAATGTAGTAACTGCGATTATTACCGATAAGGTGATTGAGCTTACAAGTGTAGAGCAGGCAAAGGATTACTACTCGGATTTCGGTGAAATAAATATTGACGATTTCACGGTAATCCGTGAGGATGGGAAATATAAGGGCTGCTTTTTTGAATATCAGACAGAGGACGGAATAAGAGGCTTTGCGAAGTATGTTGTTGACGGCGGCAGATCGGTTTGTGCGGCAGGTATCAATTCGACAATGAATGCGGCGGCAGATGCAGCTATGCGTGAGGCTGTAAACAGCCTTGTTATTTTTGAATAAAAATTTCAAGAGCTGTCGGTTATGGGTGTAAGTCTGTACTATAGCATATTTTGTCATATTAAACAAAAACGGAGAATAAAATTTGTTTAATAATCGGAGAAAAAAATTCGCCGGGTGACTAAAAATATGGTATAATAATAAGAGGAGCTTTGTTGCACCGATAATCTATACAGCATCTAAGGAGCTGACATGTAATGAAAAAAAGTATTCAAACAAGGCTTATTGTTCTGATGATTGCAGGTATATTTTTATCATCGGTACTCATCGGAGGACTGGGACTTTGGTTTGCTATTGAAAATCTGAAGCATGACTCTGAAACTATTATAGAGCTGACGGCAGACAAGGATGCGGCTATAATTAATAAAATGCTTGACAGTGTTGTGCAAGGGACGGAAACTATTGCGGACTATGCCATAGATAATGCCACAGATATTTCTACTATAGTGGATAAAGAGCAAAGGAAAATTTTTACAAAGGATCTTGAAAAGGTGCTGATAAATGCTGCAAGAAATGTTGTAGATGCAAGAGCTGTGTATATCCGCTATACTCCGGAGATAACATCTTATTCAGAGGGACTCTTCTATGTAAAGAAAGAACATGGTGGAGAGTTTTATGAGGAGGAACTGACAGATATCAACAAGTATGATCCAAGCGATGTAGAGCACGTCGGATGGTATTATATTCCTAAAGCAAACGGTAAGCCGACATGGATAAAGCCGTATTATAATAAAAATATTGATGTAAATATGATATCGTACGTTATCCCATTGTATAAGGACGGTGTATTTATCGGAGTTGCGGGAATGGATATTGATTTTGATTGTATAACGCACGAAATAGATAATATCAGTGTATATAATACCGGTTATGCATTTCTTGTAGATGATGACGGAAGAGTTATGCATCACAGAGATGCAGCGTTTGGTGAAACGCCGCAGGATAAGGACCTTGCCGAGAAGATAATGAGCGTTGTCAACGGCGAACGCAGCGGAGAGATTATCAAGTATATAAGAAATAACAAAGAAAAGAAAATGTACGGCAAAACTCTGGTAAACGGAATGTGTCTGTTTATAACGGCGCCGTCAGACGAAATTAATGCGGAAATTCTTGATTTGTTTATAAACAAGATAGTTGTGATGGTATGTGTACTTGCACTGTTCCTTTTCCTTATAATCTGGTGTGCAAGAGGTTTTGTACAACCGATAAAGGCGCTTAACAAAACAGCACAAGCAGTAGTTGAGGGAAACCTTGATGTAGATATCAACATAAAGTCAAGCGATGAAGTGGGCGAGCTGGCACAGAGTCTGCGTCGCACTGTAATACACTGGAAAGAATACAGAGACTACATTAACGGACTGGCATATAAGGACACTCTCACCGGAGTGAAGAGCAATGCGGCATATCTGCATGATATTAAGCAGCTTGACGAGGAAATCAAGAATGGCGATGTTGAGTTTGCGGTTGTGGTTATTGATATTAATGACCTGAAAGTAGTTAATGATACGCTGGGGCATGACAGAGGAGACAAGCTTATTAAAAATGCAGCATATATTCTTATGGAAGTGTTTTCGGAAGAATGTACATATCGTATGGGTGGCGATGAATTCGTCATTATTTTCAAGGACGGACTTGTCCGTGAGTGTCAGGATTATATAAATAAGCTTAACAGACTCCTGGCAGAGCGTAATGTATATATTCATGAGGATATTGAAAAAATATCACTTGCATGCGGTATGGCAATATATGAACCCGGTAAAGACAATTGCTATAGTGATGTATTCAAGCGTGCTGATGATGTTATGTATATCAATAAGGCAAGTATGAAGTCGGATAAAAGGTAATGGCAGTTGACAAAAATACAGCAGTATGTTATAATAAGGAGTGATGTAAATGCATCACTTCTTATTTTTTACTTATATGAATTAAGACAGGAGCAGAGGCTAATGAACAGAATAGATGAGCAGATGAGAACAGTAAGAGCAGAGGGGAGACGTGCACTTGTAAGCTTTGTGGTTACGGGTGATCCGAGTATTGAGTTTACAAAGAATGCAATCAGAACCATGCAGTCGGACGGAGCTGATGTTATTGTGGCAGGAGTACCGTTTTCTGACCCGTCAGCAGACGCATTGTCAGTACAGGCTGCTGATGAAAGAGCGCTTGCAAAGGGTACGGATGTAAGTAAGGTACTTGAAATGATAGGCGAAATAAGAGAAGAAATAAAGCTTCCCATTGTTTTGCATCTTTATTTTAACGTAATTGTTCAGACCGGTGCAGAGGAATTTTTTAAGAGATGCGCACGGTGCGGTATTGACGGAATTATTATTCCGGATTTGCCGTATGAAGAGAGTGATGAAATAGCAGAGTATGTTGAAAAATACAACGTATATCAGATATTTATGGTATCGACTGCTTCGGGCGTAAGAATGCAAGATATAGTAGAGCATGCGAAAGGCTTCCTGTATTGTATAACACCGCCGGATGCACCGGCAGAGGTGTATAAGACATTCTTTGACAGAATCAGAGGCTACAGTGATATAGGCATGGTGGCTGTTGCAGAGGTTGAAAGCGTTGAGCGTATCTGGGCACTTGGTGAATATGCAAACGGTGTACTTGCTGCAGGTGTAATCGCTACGGAGCTTGAAAAGGGCCATAGCGAGGTAGAGAAGATAAATATATTAAAGAAAACACTTGCTGAGTTAAAATCGGGCATATAAGCAGAGCCTCATAAATATGTTAAACGGTGAGTAAGTCAGACGGTTGCGGGAAGCGATTCCTGAGGAAAGTCCGGGCTTCACAGGGCAGGATACCGGCTAACGGCCGGCGGAGGCGACTCCAGGGACAGTGCAACAGAAAATAAACGCTCATAGCCCTTCTTTGGGACATCTCGACTTCTGTGACGTAATTGCGTACCATCGTACGCGGCATACGTCACATCAGCCGACCTGTCCGCAAATAAGGACTCTGAGTAAGTGTGGAAATGTGAGGTAAGAGCTCACAGGGGAGATGGTAACTGAATCCCCGTGTAAACCCTATCCGAAGCAACTTTGGGTTTGTTAAGGCGGCCCGCCATTAACCCTTGCAAGGCTAGAGACCATCGGTAACGGTGGTACCAGATAGATAATCGTCTAATACAGAACCCGGCTTATAGATTTGCTCATTTCAGGAGTGCCGCTTGCGGCACTCTGTTTTTTTGCAAAAAAAAGAAGCTGCTGCAGAAGCAGCAACCTCATATTTTTCTGTTCTGAGCCTCTTCACATAAGCCCTTTAATATTCTATATCTTCCTCTCGGAATTGTTACCACATTACCACCCTCTAATGTAGCTTCCTTTGAATTAAGACTGACAATACGCTTTAAATTAACGATACAGCCGCTGCTCAGTCTGTAAAAGGTTTTGTTGCCGGCTAAGTCGGCTGCAATTTCCTTTATTGTTGAGTTGAGATGTGCAGACGTATGCAGTGATATGACTCTTTGCTGATTTTTGTTGTTCGTGATGCAGATGACATCCGAAAGCTTTATACGCACCTGACCGGCACCATCGGCGATACAAAGTAAGGTAGGCTCTTCTGCATACTGCATTCTTGTAATTGCGTCCTCTAAATCCTTGTAATTGACCGGCTTGATAAGATAATGCAAGGCTCTGAATTCATAAGACTGTACAGCAAAATCGGGTGAAGATGTAACAAATATTATGTTTGCCGCATTGTCATAGACACGGATAAGCTTTGCAATATCCGTACCGAGATTAGAGTCAATATAAATATCAAGTATGTATAAATCAAATATTTCTCCGGACTTGATTTTATCCATTAAGTCGGTTGATTTTTCAAATGTATGAACTTCAGCATCTGAAGTGACGGGAATTTCGCTTAAAAAGAAAGTCAATTCTTCAAGACTTTGTCTGCTATCATCACAAAGGGCTATTCTCACCGTATTACCTCCGATATTATTATTTTCTATTATTATACACTAAATATGAATAAATTGCAATATGCAAAATAGGAAATAAATCAGTATTTCATGTCGAATTTTTAGTATATTCAATATATAAAATATCCGGAAAAAATCCCTAATACTGCCGAAAGGGCAATAATAATGACAGGATGTGTCTTTTTAAATGCGAGGACGAGCATGATAATAAATATTATTGCAGATGAAATGATGGCGGGGCTAAGAACGGCTGTACCAAAGGAAAATACAGGCTGTGCAACAGAAAGAATAGCAGAGCCAATCATTCCGATAACTGCCGGCTTGAGTCCGTCCATTGCACCTGATACAAATCTGTTTTTGTTAAAGCTCATAAAAAACTTGGCAATGATGAGTATTATTACAAATGACGGCAATACAACACCGAGCGTAGCACAAAACGCACCGGGAAGTCCGGCAAGCTCCGCACCGATATAGGTTGCGGTATTCACTGCGAACGGACCGGGAGTGCTTTCGCTTACGGCGATGAAATTAATAAGCTTTTCAAGGTCGAGCCAGTTGTTTTTAACAACCTCTTCTTCAATAAGCGGAAGCATGGCATAGCCGCCGCCAAATGTAAATGCACCTATTTTCAGAAAGGTTACAAAAAGCTTTAAGAGAATCATTTTGTTGCCTCCTTTTTGCAGATAACAGCCGCAGTGATTCCTGCAACGGCACAGCATATAATAATGAACAGTGCATTAACGTCAAGAAATGCAGCTCCGACAAATGATGCACCCATAACGGTGTATGAAAAAATATCCTTTTTTGATTGATTATACATGGAAACAAGTGCCTTGATAAGCAATGCAAGTACACCGGCACGGATTCCGGAGAATGCGTACTGTACGGCCTTTATATCCTGAAACTGACGCAATACAAAGGAAATCAGGTATATTATAACGAATGAGGGAATTACCACCCCAAGAGTAGCACAGACGGCACCCAATACACCGCCGACACGGTAGCCGACAAAGGTTGCGGCATTGACAGCAATCGGTCCGGGGGTAGATTCTGCAATTGCGACTATATCCAATATATCTTTATCCTCAATCCATTTATGATGCTCCACCGTCTCGCGTGAAATAAGCGGAATCATAGCATAACCGCCGCCAAAGGTGAATGCGCCGATTTTGAGAAATGTGAGAAATAGTTTTATGTATATGTTCATTTTGTTTGCTCCTTGTTTTGTGATGTGAATTATGGTTTATGCGATTTGTTAGCACTTGTCCGAGCGACATTGGAGGGGACTTTGTCCCCTTGCAGACTTTTGTAGAAGTTGTTTTCTTTGCTATAACCCCTACTGGCTTTTCTGTCAACAGCAACAGAAAAGTCAGCAAAAGAGTACCGTTAAAGAGGGGACGCCCCTCCCTCTTTAAAATCTCCCGCTGCGCTTCACCAAAAGATTCAATCAATTAAAACGAGGCTAAACCATTTGCTGACGTAGGTACTCTTTTGAATTAAAAGACAAAGCTTACTCAAAAAAGCAAGCAAATTTACACCGACACATTTCAATTGCAGCCTTTGGCTGCCGAGACGCTTGATAAGGGGGTTTTTAAAGGGGGAACGCCTTTAACAGCACTCTTTTTCATGCTTTTTCTGTTGCTGAGGACAGAAAAAGTACCGGGGTATTACTGAAATAACAATAACTACAAAATGTCAATGGGGCAGAGCCCCATTATGTCGTATCGATAAGTGCAAACTAATAATATAAACCATAATTTATATTTATCGCTACAGCAAAAAAATTTGAAAAAAAGTGAATAAAAATCGCCACCTTGTGTGTCTTATATATGAAAAGGAAATTTAAAGGAGAATACTGGCATGAAAAAACACTTAATCTCATTTACCGCCGCCATATGCACAGCCACACTGCTTCCGCTTAATGCAGGTGCAACCTCGCCATCCGTGCAGATTACTTACAGCGGAAAATGTGGCGATAACCTTACATGGAAAAACGAAAACGGTATCCTTACAATCAGTGGTACGGGAGATATGTATTCTCGTCCTGCCTGGAATACTCCTGCTTTTACAAAGGTTGTAATTGAAGACGGAGTGACCTCTATTAGTCAGGAGGCTTTTTGGTTCCGCTCAAATATTACCGATATCGAAATTGCCGACAGCGTAACCTCTATCGGTGAGTCGGCATTTTGGAGATGTACTAATCTCGATAATATAAAAATTCCCGAAAGCGTGACGTCAATCGGCAGATATGCATTCACCGATACCGCCTTTATCTTAAACCCCGAAAATTATGAAGACGGTCTTTTATATCTCAGCAAATTCCTGATTAATGCAGACCCGTCACTGATTTCAGGTGAGTGTATAATAAAGGACGGAACAGAAATTATAACGGAATACGCTTTTACAGATTGTGACACCGTCACAAGCGTAACGGTTCCGGACTCAATTACCGAGATAGGTCCGCACGCTTTTTGGAGAAGCTCTTTAACGCAAATAACACTGCCGCCCTCCGTCACAAAAATTGCAGAGCATGCTTTTCAGTACTGCGAAAACCTTACGGAAATCACCCTCCCTGACACGCTGACCTCAATAGGCGAATACGCATTCGGCGACTGCACCTCACTAACGCATATAACAATTCCTCCCTCCGTAACAGAGCTGGGAGAAGGTGTATTCAGCGATTGTACCTCTCTGACGGACGTATTGCTCCCCGACGGACTGAGTATCATCAATCATGCCACCTTTGCAGGCTGTACTTCTTTAACAGAAATAACAATACCGTCAAGTGTCAAAGAAATAGACTATCTCGCATTTCCCGAAAGCCTGACGGATGTATATTTCACCGGCACAGAGGAGGAATGGCAGGAAATCAATATTCACGGCAACAATTTAAACCTTGAAAACGCCACACTGCATTTCAGCCACACTGCACGTCTCACCGACGTGACAGCAGCTCAAAACGGAAGCAGCTGCACATTCACAGCAGAAACCGAAAATCTGACAGGATATGAAATGCTTGTAATCGCACTCTACGAGGGCGGCAGGCTCACTGCCTCAAAATCCCTCAAAATCACCGATGAAATATCAGATATAACAATCGACACCGCCACTGCGGATAATGCAAGGATATTTCTTTTAAACAGCCTCAACCGCATGCGTCCGACCGGGGCAGTATTTGAAATAGGTTTATAAGTTACATTCATATATACAAGGGGGAGACTGCATCCGTGCAGCTCCCCTTTGTCATTGCAATGACTCGCCATAAAAACGCACGCAAAAAGGAGCTGTTGCTCAATGCAACAGCTCCTTTGTTATCTGTTATTTTACACTCTCTGTATTGATGCTATATACATATCCTGTTTCCGGAGCAGTGTCCTTAACCTCTACACCCATGATTGAATATACATTCTGCTCTGCAGCTGTCAATACATATGATGTTGTAACAATATCCTCTCCCAAGTCAAAGGATTCGATCTTTATTTCGGGATTCATAAAATTCTTTTTCATTTCTAAAGCCCTCCTTATTATTCAGCCTGTGACGCAACTTCGTAGTCACCCTGCGGTGCGTGGAAGAGCATTGAAACTGTAGCTGTTCCTCCTGTGATGGTCGGGAATGTACCCTTTGAGAGCATATTCTCACCGTCAACATTGTCATTTGTGCTGAAATTATATGTATTGTTGTTCGCATCCTTGACTGTCCAGCAAACACCGTTAACGCTGATTTCTGAACCTGCTGTGATTGTTGTTAATACACCATATACATAATCATTTTCGTCTGCAACACCATCAAGTGCCTCTGTTGTTGTAACTGCATTTATACCCTGTGACGGTGTGAAGCCTATTGTATCAAATGCACCCTCATACTTAGCCTTTGCATCAGCAAATGTGAACTCTGTGATGTTGTACTTATCTGATGAGCCCTTTGTTGCATATGAAGCCGGATCTGATAAATCAAATACATGTAAATCTGCTGTACCTGCTGATACTGCACCACCCATGTTTGACCAGCCGCTTACGCCCTTTTCTGTAGCATCTGTGCAGTTGATGAAGTATGCGTGTGAATTTGTACCGCCCCAGTCACGACCAAATGCTCCTGCTGCCTTTAATCTGCTGCCATCCTTGATTGTACAATCTCTGAAGAGGTAGCCTGCATCTGTACCGTTTGATGCTGTGATATAACCGCCTACTGCCTGGTCGCTGTAGCCGCCCCAGATAAGGTCACAGTTATCGAATACGATGCTTCCACCGCCGAAGATATAGTCTGTGTTACCTGTGATAGCACAATCCTTAACATAAGCTGTACCGCCTGTGAAGAATGTATCCTGGCTACCGATAAATTCACAGTTGTATAACTCTACGCCTGTGCCCTCGATAGCAATCGCTGCTGCTCTCTCTGTTGCATCTCTTGAATCAGCTGCTACTGTCTTAGTCTCTCCGTCGTCAACGACTGTCTGATTAACTCTGTCAACAGTGATTTTCTGACAACCGTTATAAACAACGCCGTCTGCAACCTCTTCCTCTGTGTATCTCTGGTTGAAGCTGTTCTCGAAGATAATGTTCTCAGCTGTGAAGTTGTTACCCTGAACTCTTACAACAGCACCCCATCTGTCCGGATCTCTTTCGAGCTTGCCAACCTTTGTCATAGCTCTGTCCTTATCGTAGTAACCATCAGCACCTAAGCTGTAGTATGTGTAGCCGATACCGTAGTACCAGGTAATTGTAGCCTTCTCTTCGCCGTCTGTCTTTAAAGTCACGCCGTTAATCTGGATTCTTACCTGCTCCTGATATGTAGCGCCGCTCTTAAGAACGATAGTTGACTCTGAATAGCCTGCTGCCTTGATACCTGCAACCGCATCAGCGATTGTGTGATAGTTTGTGCCTGATACTGCCACATCCGGATAAACTGTTACTGTATTTAATGTAGCAGTCGGAATTGTCTCCGGATAGTAGAGGTTCTTTTCTACTGTTGCATTTACAACGAGGAAGCTTTCTGATGAAAGTGTTGAAAGTGTTCCTGTTGATGATGTTACTGTATATACATCCGGCATAAGCGAAGCTGTGTAGCTTGTTGCATTTGCCGCAACATCTGCTGTTACAGTGTAACCGAAGTTAGCACCTGTGAATGTAAGTGTGAATGCCTCTGACGGAGCATTTACGATTGTACCTGATACTGTCTGGTACGCAGCTGCTGAGCAAGTGATATCTGCTGAAGCATTGTCACCGCTTGCTGTATATGTTGTTGTTGCAACATAGCTTCTGCTAAAGAGTAATACATCGTATGTATCGCCTGTCGGAACAACTACTGAATATGTACCGTTTGAAATTGTTCCTGTATAAACATTGCCTGTTGTCTGGCTTGTGAATGTGAGTGTACCCTCGTTAAGGTCTGATGCGTTTGTTAATGCACCCGAAATTGTATCTGTATCAATTGATGTCTTTGCAATATACGGGAAGTAGCAGCCGCTCGGAGTTGAGAACTCAACGTCAACAACCTCTGTTCCTGTATAAGAGAACTCAACAACATTTGATGAACTGCTGATATAGCATGCATCATTGAATGTTACTGTATCTGATGTATATAATGTGTTGCCGCTTGTATCCTTAACAACCATCTTACCTGAACCGTCGTCATATGTACATGTACCAACTGTCACCTTGAACGGAGCCTGTGCTCTGAACTTGTATGTTGCACCGCTGTTTGAATATAAGCCGTGTGAATTGTGATATCTTACATTTGTTAATGTTACTGTCTGATTTGAAGCACTGTCACAAAGCTTGCCGTCCTTATCAAGGTAGTATGTACCTGATGTTGTTGATGTAAGCTCTGTTGAATTTGTGTTAGCGAACTGATATGCGAAGTCCGGCATTACGTCTGTAGCATCTACCTCCGGTGTCGGAGTTGCCTCTGCTTCACCTGCTGACATACCTGTAACAGCTAATGCAAGGAAGTCTGAGCAGTAGCTTGCTGAATGCCACTTAAATGTATAAGTTCCTGCCGGAAGATTGTCTATTGTTGTTGTGTAAACGTATAAGTCCTGACCGTTTGTACCAAGCTTTTCACTCTGTGTCGGTGAAACGGCATCAAGAACAACGTTTCCACTTGCGTCTGTAACTGTAATTAAGTTTGAACTTCTTGCATATGAAACAAGAACATCCAATGTACATTCACCGTCAGCTGTTGTTGTGAATGTTGTTTCAAGGTGACCTCTTGATGAATCACCGAGATAACCGTACTTATTTGTAGTGATGTTTGCAAAATCAACACCGAAAATATCCTGATATGTGCTTACATATGCGTCTGTTGCATCTGTAGCAGTAGCAGAAAGCATAACCGGATCTCCGTTTGAATTTCCGACACCTGTCATTTCATCAGCTGTAATAACAGTAGTTTTTGATGTCGCCTCTGTTGAAGGAGCTGTTGTAGCTTCCGGAGCTGTTGTGGCTTCCGGAGCTGTTGTAGCCTCTGCTGACTCAACCTGCGGATATGTTACTGTGAAGCCTTTCCACCAAGTACCGCTCGGATCGTACGCTACTATATCACAAGAAGTCTTACCTGTAACTGTTACACTCTGATCTGAGCCTGTCAATTCTGTACCGTCTATTGTATATGTTGCCGTTGAGTTCATCATTGTTCCCATTGTAACAACACTGCCCTCAACCACCGGGAAAGTAAACTTCGAACCCGGATTTACCTGTGCCCAGTCCGAATAATTTGCATTATTTACCTTACCTTTGTAGCTTGTTCCGTTTATTTCAGTAGTTTGTGTATCAATATCTACCTTAATGTCAATTGCAGTACCATTGATTGTTGCCTGACCAACAAAGAATGTTGTGCTACCCTCGCACTTGATAACCGCCGCACCATCACCTGTTGTTAACGCAAAATAAACCGACGCTTCAGCATCACCTAACGCAACTGTATTTTCCTCAAATACTGCTGTTAATGTAGCATCACCGTTTACTGTGTAGCTTGCACCCGGTGCATATGTATTTGTTCCGTCTGACCAACCTGTTAATGTTGAACCCTCAACATATAATGTTCTGTTAAGCGGAATAGTAATTGACTCACCGTTGTTTGCTGTAATAGCCTCCGGAGCACTACCCTCTGCACCGCTTGCTGTAAATGATACTGTTCCTGTGTTAACAACAGTAACTTCACAACTTGCACTGTACTCTGTGCCATCTACATTAATCATAGCTGTGATTGTAGCTGTTCCTGCACTTACGCCTGTAACAGTACCATTCTCGACTGAAGCTATTCCATCATCGCTTGAAGTCCAATTAACTTCAACGCCGTCTGCATTTGCTGTTGTTGCTGTAAGCGATACGGTCTTTCCAACAACAATTGTTTCTGCATTTGAGTTTAACTTAATGCTCGGCTCTGTTGTAGCTGCATTATACTCAATACCTGCATATGCAAAGCCCGGCTGTGCACTGAATGCAAAGCTTGCATACTGAGTTAAATTTTCAAAAGTATATTCAACAAGGTTAGTACTTCCTGTTGATGTTGCTGTTCCAACTGCAGTCCCCGAACTTACCTGACCAAACTTTGCTTCTGATATTTCAACAACCTTTACTGTGGTTTCACTTGAATTTCCCCAGAATGCGATAGTCAAATCATAAGATGCCGCATTATTATCTGCCAATTTCGGGTCAAGCACAAATGTGTATCCATAACCTGTGTTTCCCGAACACTTAAATCCCTTTGCCGCTGTAATTGATGTACCGCTGTATGTTGTTACTGTTGCAGTATCACCCTTATACGAAGATGAAGCATTTGCTCTCTGTGCTGCTGTAGTACGGCTGTAATACAGTGCCGGAGTTGTAAGCCCATCACTTGAAGCCGAGAGATTCATAACAGTCGCAGCAGTTGAACTATTCGGTAATGTACCGTCTGTACCTGCCGGACTATCACTTGAATAGCTTCCTGTCAATGCCCATTCAGCATACCCTAAACTCGCCGCACTTGCGGAAATACCCAATCCCGCAAAGCTTGACACTGCGAGAGCAGCGGCCGCAAACAGCGAAACCACCCTTTTAAATTTCATAAAAATTCCTCCTTTACCCTTGTGTATAAGCCACTATGGGCATAATATACTATAATATTATTATAGCAAAATTTGCCGTGACTGTCAAGGATTTATTGAAAAACAGCACAAATACAAATAATTCTGTTGTAAAATAACGATATTTTGTGATTGTTTTATAGGATAAATTGTTCTTTTGTAATCCGACGCAAACCAAAAAAGACACAGACGGCATAAAAATACCGACTGTGCCTTATCTTAAACCAAATCCTCAAGCCTTACCGCAAACGGCTCACCGTTTATAAACTCAAAATGATTGTCGCTCGCCCCCGACTCAATCAGAGTATCATATGTAAACAGCTTCCGCACCTGCGGAGCAATATCGCATATAATGCGGTTTATTTCACGGCAATGCTCATAGTCCTCGCATATCATAACCAATACCGGTGCAACACTAAGCCGCTCGGCATTGTCACCGTTCATAAGATGTCTGAAATATGTCGCCATGAGCGACAGCCTCTCCACCTTGTTTGCGATATTTTCTTCCTTTTTGTCCGTCAGCGACTTTCGGAATGTCTCGACAAAAAATGCCTGCTCGTTAAGCTTTACATATGCATCTATTCTTCCTACTCCGTCTGCATGGTCCTCCGTACGGAACACCGTGCGGAACGCATGGCTTACCAATTCGCCGCCGCTGCGGTTAAGTGCTGTACAAAACCATGCATTGCGTATCATGGTTTCCCTTACCAATACGGTTTTCTCCATATCCGTCTTTAACGGCTTTTCTCCTGCACTTTCAAGCAGAAGTGCCTGTCCGTAAAAGGGTGTAAGCGTATAGATAAACGGCTCTTCCACCGTTTCACCGTCAGTAAATGCATATCTGATCAGCAGCTTAAAGGTATGATGCAGGCAATCCGCCATTCGTGCATCAACCGCCTCCGGCAGATACTCATACCGGGTCGGTTTTTCAACTATGCCTGCACTCATCAGCTCATAAATCATTTTTGAGGTTACGCACGACAGCTTGCTCACCCACTCAAGAATGGAATAATCAGCCGCCTCAAGCTCACGGTTTTCACAAAAGCCCGTATAAATCCTGTTCCACGTCTTTAATGCAACAAGCTTATCCTTGCCCTTGATCTGTTTGTAAAAGTTTCTTTTTATTACACTCATTCCGGGACGGTATATATACGGTGTCACCGCATCAATACTTTCCGGCTCAAATTCCCTGTCGGACACTGCTGCCGTACCCATGTCAGTCTGTACTCCTTCATATTCATGCGAGACAATGTCGGTTTTCGCTCCGTATTTATAAAGCAGCTGCAAATCATGCGGATTTGCCAGCGTACCCCTCACGCCCGAAAAATCACAGCCGCATACAAACAGCTTATAGCATATCTCCAGCTCGTCCGTCCTGATTCCGTTATCAAAGAATACCAGCTTTTCCGAATACATCTGTGCAACACGTCCCGACTCCTCAGTGCTTCTTTCCTTGCATACGGTAAGACAGTTTGGTACTGTCCTGTAGGAACCGTTTGAAAGCTTTAATGCCGTTACTTTCGGCTTCTCCTCCGCTGTTTTTTTCAAATCAGAGACTCTTACAAGATACCTTTCGCCGTTTTCGTCCATGCAATAGGCAACATTGTATGAACCGAGACTATTGTTGAAGCAGTTTATACAGCGTCCGTTCTCGTCCGTCTCATATATAAAATGATACGCCGCCGCAAAAGCACTGCTGCTGTGTTCGGGCTGAAACACCTTGTATATTTTCTTCGAGAGGGCTGAAATACTTTTCATTTTATCGCCCTGTAAATCATAGACCGACAATCGGTATTCACCGCCGATAATAATTCCGTCACCCGAATACCACGCTCTCAGACCGCACACACCCCCGAAACGGGTTATAGCACGGGTCTCAAGCGTTCTTGTGTTAAGCTCAAGCACTACGCTGTCATAGCTGTCCTTACCGTTGACTTCAAATACATTAATGCATGAGAGCAGTAGGATATCCGCATCCTCCCTGTAGGCCACGCTTTCTATTTTTCTGCCCGAAACGAAAAGCAGCAGCGGATTTTCCTCCCTAAGCACCTCCAGCTTTTCCTTGTACTCCGTTGCAATCCGCCATATCTCCTTGAGCTGGTCGGGATTAAGCATTATTCCGTTGACCCTGAGCAGCTTTAGAATCCGCCTGATTATCTTTTCCGGCATCTCCTCATGATAATGAGTTCTGTCCTCAAACTGAAGCTGTAAATGTATGAAATAGCTCGAACGCCCCTTGCTCATAAGCGGTGCATCATCACCGTCATGCGGGAATACATCATAGTAGCCAAAGCTCCGTAAAGCCTCCTCCTGCTCCATGATATACTGTTCAAGCAACAGCGAATAGCCCACCTTCTGCTCAATCCATTCATCTGCCTCTTCACTGTAATTATATATTTTAAGTCCCTTATGTCCGGCTATATGCCCGAAAGCAACCTGATTTCCCGATGCATTCACTGCCGAGCAGCTGCTTATCGCCCTGAACTTGTGTAAATCAGGAGCCTGCGGCTCGGATATACTCTTATAATTGAACGAATTAAACACCGTTGAAAAAAGAATTTCATTATCCTTACCAAGCCTGATATCACGCAGTATCTTGCTCGTTTCATACAGTACCCTGGGCTTTACCTGTGCAAAGTCACCCTCCGGAAGCTCTATTTCAAGTATTTCATGAGGTGTCGCCGCATAAAGTGCCTTGCCGTCGGGCGAGAATATCAGCTTTTTTATGTTACATCTGACATCTGTTAGTGTTTTAAGCGGAATACTCACTCTCCTGTCACGGCTCCAGAGCTTTATAACTCCCAATGCGTCGGCTGATGCCAGATATTCGTCATTGAGACACGCCGCAGTGATTGCCGAAAAATGATTACCGCAGAGCAAATTCTCTCTGTTGATTTTTGCACCTGCAAAGGAGGATGCATACTCTCCATAGCTGTCACGGCGGTACATAAGGCATGTACGCAAATCGCAACCCGTCAGGTCAAGCCCCGAAAAATCACAGCCCGACAAATTATTGCGGCGTGCATATTTCAACAGCTCCACAACATTTGATATATATACCGGATTGTCCTTTTGTCCGGTTTCTCTTGAAATATCCATCAATGCGATGAGATATGAGTCATCATTGCAGGAATATTCCCAACGGTCATTATCCTTGTCATAGTGCGGCATACTCTCACTTAACAGTCCGGCAACGAACTCCTTTATATCGGGCTTAAGCTCCGACGGCTCAAGTGACATACATCTGCCGCGAACGGAAGCCGAGCGTTTTATATCCTCGGATATAAACAATGCACAGAAAAATTCACGATAGACCTGATGTATAAAATCAAATCTGCCGTCGGTACTCTTACGCAAAAGCTTGCATGTCTGCGTGAAATAGCTCAACGACACGTCCATTATATCAAAGCTGTCCCATGTATTAAACTCCGAAAGCCGCAGCATTTCACGGTACTCACTTCCGAAATATTTACGGTACGGTGTTTCCTTTATAAGCGAGGAACACGTCTCAAAAATCTCCTCCAGCTCCGACTCGTCAACCGCACTGCCCCTTGACAACTGATTGGTCATAGCCATGCGGTGTGCAAGCAGTGGCAGGATGTGATAGAGCATTATGTGAAACTGTGCTTTCTGCCTGTCCGTTGTTGAGGTTTCCGCATCCTTGCCGCTTTGCCATTTTACAAACTCCATCAACAGGTCTGACTTGCTGTGAATCTGATTATTCGCCGCAGTTTCCACATACAGCTTTAAATACATCGGTATCTTAAGAATATCAAAAAGCGTCTCTTCAATTTTTCCGTGCCATGCGTTATTTTCCTTCATGTATTCGCTCACGGTCAGATTGCTCAGCTTTTCCAGACGCAGCTCACAAAAAGCCTCCTCACGGAACACCGTCCCCGACTCTCTGCTTGAAATCACAAGCCGCACATTACTGTATCTTCCGCCGGGCATAAAGTCTTTAAGCTCCTTATCGAACGCCGAAAGGCTTGCTTCAGGAATTTCATTATATCCGTCAATCAACAGCAGATATCCCGGCTGAGCTGTTTGCAGAGAAAATTCGTTACCGATTTTTTTAACCGTATCTCCTGTAAAGCGGTCTGTCATTGCGGTATATTCACCGTAAAGGGTGTGTGATATATACCTGAGTATAAGAAAGTTTTCCGCCGACAGCGTCTTTGCTTCGATATAAATCGGAATCATTGTCTCACCGGCACTTCCCCCAAGCCCGGCTTTATCAAGATAATGGTAGAACAGCTTTGTCAGAAGCGTAGTCTTGCCGCAGCCGCCCTCATTACTGAATATTGCGACATGCGAGTGTGAAAGTATATCGCATAATCCGTCAAAGTCTGTATCGGAGTCACCCTCACGCGCAAGCGGCGGGATAAGTCTGTCGCAGATTGCCGTTCTTGAAAACATCTCGTCCTGCTTTTCTCTTTCGCAAGCAAAGCTGTTCACCTTATCCAGCAGTTCTGCAGCAAGTGCGGATGATTTCTCAGACATCAGGTGCATAACCTTGTCCCGGATTCGCTCTGCCGCCATTTCCACCGATTCACCCTCCGCAAGCATCAGATGCTGAGGACTGTTATAAAGGATATTGTATGTAGCCCCCTTATCCGGGTCATTAAAAAGCTCGTTTTCAAGGTCACAGCCGCCCAAAAATATTCCGAAGTAAGCAATAGTTCTGTCTGCCGCATTACGCTTTATTCTTGTAGCCTTACGGGAATGGAAATAGGAAACCTCCTCATATACCCAGCCGCCTCCGTCCTTGAGATAATCAGGAGAGCTTGTAACAAATATAAGATATTTAGACGCACCTGCCGCCTTATGCATAGCGTCACACCATTCACGCTCCACCTCCAGCGGTCTCTTATCACTGCAATCAAGCCATATTTCCCATTCAGGATTAATAGCTTTCAGAACATTATACAAAGCACGGGCATGCTCCTTATCATCGCTGTTATGGGAGATAAAAAAATCATTAATACGCTCCATCTGCGGCCTCCTGTTTGTTATTGGATGTATATATTATATCAGATTCGACGTAATATGACAAGGCTTTATTCGCATTTGACGAGGGGAACATAAAAAAGGGAGGCAAAGAGACCGTTTAACCGCCTCTTTGCCTCAATCCGTATTTATAAAAATGCTTTAATCTCTTAAATTTTTAGTCTTATACTGCATAATGAACATTAATTGCATTTACCACCGCACAAAAATCCATATCGGCAATTTCTAACAAGTCATCATTATCAAACCCAACATTTAAAACAAAGAGAAAGTTCGAAAATTCATATATTTTTTCAACTGCTACATCAGTTAAATTTTCTTGTATTCTATCCGCTTTAGACAACAGCAATAAATGTTGATATTGTTCGTCAATTTCCTGCGTCTTACCATTCGGATGAGCATAATTTAAATGTTGCGTTGGGGTAAGGGCGATAATATTTTCTAAGTAGTAACAAATTTCAGGGAAAACAGACTCCGGAAAAATATGGTGCATATGTATTGCTTTGTCATGCATATGCGAGATTTCCAAATGTTCCGGTTGTCCGTTTCGATTCTGATCATTAAACAAGCGGAGAAATCTTTTTGCTTTCGCAGATTGGTAATGATAATATGCTTCATTCACTTCAGCCGGGTGAACCGCAGCGTAATCCTTTCTCGTTACTCCTTTCGGCTTATCGGAATAAATATCCCTGAAATTATTGCGGTTATACATCAACATATCATAAGTAATATTTTGTTCTGAAATCCTTCCCTTTTCCGTTCCCCTGGAATTTTTAAAATAAGCTAACGGATTTAATACCTTGATAAAAATACGGTTACATTCAACCTCTCCGTTAATTTTTGTATATCTGATGGTGAAGTTTGAAAATGCTGTTTTAACCTTTTGATAGGCTTCTTTAGTCTGTTGACCAAAAAACTCTTCAAACACATCATAAATACCACTATCACTAAGAACTTTTTCAATGTAGGTTTTTAAAAAGAACAGTGCATTCCTTTCACGCAAAGCAATGTATTCTAATACCTCTACATTATTAACTTTATAGATATTACGATTGCCTTGCTTATTCTTTGAAAGCACCCGTGCGTTTGCTAACATCTCCATTGGCTGCTGAAAAAATTTGTCATATTCATTTTTTGCACTTTTACTTTCAACACCGGGCTTTTTAAAAATTTCTTCTATATTCTCAATAGCGTAATCATAGTGCCAAATATCAAGCGAGGAAAATGAACCGCCTCTATTTTCAAGTTCATAGTTATAAATACAATCAGCTATTACTGTAACCACATCTGCTGCACATTTTTGGTCAATCCATCTTCCATTTCCTGACTTTCTTATGTCATAATCATATTGGTTGCAAAAATCTATAATTGCTTGTTGTGTTAACATAACTCTCCCCTCACTTTAATAAATCAGTTAATGATACTTGAAAATCTTCTTCCCTGAATTTCTCTGTTATTGGTGATTTTTTCTCATCTTTACGCAACAATCCATAAAAAAATACTGAACAAGCATCTACATTCAAAGAGCGTGTCTGGTAATTCCTTGCAATTTGATAAAAACTTCTATATTCATCTGTTGAAAAATATAACATTTGTTCTTCGGACAGCTCCTCTGTTCCTTTTGGTATTAAAATTGCAAGAGAGCCATTAACAAGAACATCTTTAGGCTTTTTGATTACTCTTGGCTTATATGTCATATTCGGAGTCAGATAGACATCACTTCTTTTATAGTAGTCAAACACCGCTAAATTTTGAGCTTCTTCAAGAGATATATAAGAATCATATCCGGCAATATCTATAATTTTTGTTCCCTCATCATTTATATTCCTTGATTTTAAAACCCTTATATCACCATTTTCTGACAGTACCTTATTTGTTATTTGTCTATCTCTGAAAACCTTAAAAACATTAAAATCTAATTTTTTGCACACATCGTCAAATGCTTGGTTCCTATATATAATCCAATACGGCAGTTTTTCATCAAATATATATTTTTGCTGTTGCATTAAATATATACCGTGTGTAACTGATACTACACGGGTTTTTGATGGTTTTGATGTATTGTTTATAAAAATAGCCAATGTTTCGACAAGAACTCCCGGAAACCCTTTTTCTCCAAAATCAATTATGCATTCCACAGATTTTTCTGCAATGTATTCTCTTGATGGAGCAAATTCCGGTGTATTCAAAAGAAACTTAGGGAATACTAATGAAACATAATTTCCTATTTTCATTGCTTTATCCAAAAAAAAGGAACAAATATTAGTTGTATTTTTATTAACGGCATTTCTCCTATATAAACTTAGTAACCTGTTATTTGATTTCATTTTATAGAATGGCGGATTTCCGATAATATAATCGTATTTCCGGTCAAATTCATATAGTAAAAAATCCGCATGGATATAATTGATAGTACAATTACTTGGTATATCATAATTCTTTAATATAAGTTTTGTGATTTCCAAGCTGTTTGAATCTATATCCACAACATCAAGCATAATATTTTTACCCTCGAATTTTTTAATAATTAACGGTATGAAATTACCTACTCCAACAGAGGGCTCAAGTATTCTGACAGTATCTTTATCGGTATCAGGCAAAGCCTTCATCATTTCGGTTATCAATGACTTGCTTGTAAAATAAGCAGCATTATCCGTACGGCTCGAATTAGCCAATTCAGCAACTTTTCCCAACATTGCAGGAGATAACTTCATTGGGTTTTTTTTTACATACTCAAATAAAGCATCAAAATCAGCCAAGTTAGATGAGGTTACTATTTTGTTGATTGTAGCTTTGTTTACGGAAGTACATTTCAGTGCTTGCACCATTTTCTTTGCAATAGATTGAAAAATCACCGTAGGCACAGCTTCGCCTAACGACTGACGTATTTTTATCTCTTCTTTCTTCAGGAAAGCCCTTTTCTGTTTTTCCGGCAGACCATTTAATATACCGATATCTTCTGCAACCCATTTAAACGTCTCAGGAACCGTCATCATCAACATCAATTCTCTAATGCTAAACACACGGTCATCACTCGGATGAATTGTATTTTGACTTGCAAGCTGGTCGTTTCTTGTATGAATACACGGACCAACCTTGTCCCAATACTGTCTTGTATATTTGTCTGCATTTTTTCTCTGATTGATAACAATTTTCCCATCTATAACCTGATGTGGCTTTTTATTGTCATCTATATTATCAAACGCTGATTGCCCCTCAGAAATACCCGAAATCCATTCGCGCATATGTTCAGGATATATTCTGAAAGCATGGTATATATCATCTTGGTCTATTTCTCCAAATTCATTTAATGATTCCAATCCCCCAATCACTTCTCTCAACGTACGTTCTTTCATTAAATCAGGATATAATTCAAGCGGAGATACATCATCTGCGTAAGCATTGGACACTCCTATAACAACGGTTCTTTGCCTGCTTGAACACGCTCCGTAATTTTTAAAATTTATGACTCTTGACGTGTAGGAATACAACTTTCCGAGATTTTCTTCTATTGCTTCTGCAATTGTTTTATTATTACCATCAATATCTGTACAAATAGTTTTCATGAATGCCGGAACATTTTCAAAAACAAAAAAACGTGGATTTAAATCCTTAATTATCTTAATCGACTCTATTACTAAAGAATTTCTTACTATTTCCGTCTTACCTTTTTTATGATTGGCTACGGACATTCCCTGACACGGAGGTGTCGCAATAACTACATCCACACAAGATAAGTTCTCATTTCTTTTCCAGAATTCAACTTGAGAGTACAGCTGTCTTTTAATGTCTTCATTAGTAATATCACCACATATATATCCGCTGTCATACTTACATTTACAGTTAAACTTTTGGATTTCCAATCGTCTGGGGATTAACTCGTTTGTTGCCACACAATCAAATCCCTCCAACTTAAATCCGTAACACCCAATACCAGCACTGCTAAACAAGCTAATATATGTAGGTTTGTTTGTTATTTTCATATCTGTTTACCTCGCTTCTAACAGCTTGTACATTTCCCGGTACCAACTCTATAATATCTTCTGTTTTACAATTTAAAGCACCATGTATTCTTACAAATCCATCTATGATAACATTGACTATCACTTATTTTAAAGTTAACACATGATTTTATTATAACATAACAAATTCAAATATGCAACAAATAATTATATTTACATAAATGAATATTGTATTTAATTAAGTATTTCCCACCTCTCGTACCGGGGCGGTCTTCCATTTTTCGCCATTACAAACGATGCCCTGTTAATAAGTGTGCGAATCCATACAGAAAACGGTGATGTAAAAAACCCGTACTCACGGCATAATCTTAAATACACGAGCGTATTGGGTACATAATAGGGATTACACCATACGGCTTTATCGCTTCTTCCGGACATCCTGAGCAGTGCGGCAGCAACCGCCGGACTTCGTGAGCCGCCTTTGGAACAGCAGACGTATATATCAGTTACTTTTTCGGATAAGTTATGTATAAAGTGAATTATTTTTCTTGCATGTTCGCTGTTAAAAGCACCGGGAAAGCTTTTGTCTTCAACATCCGGAAATCTCATAATAAGCCTGTTTTCCGGCAGGCACATATTAATATACTTGTTTTCACGCCCTGTGCAAACAATGATAGCATTTTGCTCCTGCGGCAAGTCAAATGTTGCACTGTCAATAGCTCTGATAGCGAGAATATGAATTGTATATTTCTTTTCCATACCTTCACCTCACAAAAATATTACTGCATTTTAATAATACCACAATGCATGTACGAAAAATTGTACTTGCTGTTTGAGTTGATATTGCTTGGTTATACAAAAAACCGCATAAACAACATTTTATGCGGTTTGTGAATATTGTTGGCTTCAGTTATTTATTTGACGATTTTAACAACGCCCATGCCGCCAAAGTAAAACCGTCTGTGATTTTTCCTTCAGCTATCCAGTTCTCCATTTCGAGACCGGTCAATGTAATCATTTCACAAATACCTTCGTATCCGTTTTTAAGAACCGTTTTGTCTATCTCGCATACAAATATTGAAACAATATTTCCCGACATTCCGCTGTCAGCTACTACTGTACCAAGCTTTTTTGTCGTTATCGCCTGTGCTCCCAACTCTTCTTCCAGCTCTTTATATGCATTTTCCTCATCACTCAGACCCACTTCACCAAAGCCACGCGGAAATGCATACTGGAAGTCACGCAACGCATGTCGGTACTGTTTTAACAAAACATAACTGCCCTTATAACAAGGAATCACAACAACCGCACTCCCCTGCACTGCCGGAAGCAATCGCTCGTAAGCAAAGCAGCTCCCTGAAGCATTTGATACGAGATCTACAACCATAATATTATATGGACTACTGTAAACAACTCCTATCTTCTTTCCGCTTTTTTCTACGAAATCCTGCACCTTTTTTGAATCCAGTTCGATTATTAAGTTTTCGTCATTTCTAAATGCCTCCGGACGCTCTGCAATTAATTTCAGATACTCCTGCCATTCTTTACTTTGTGTATAATTATTTTTAGCCATTTTTTACATTCTCTTGTTGCACACAACAAAAGCCTTTCTTTTCCAGTGCCTGAATCAACATATTCAGCATATCTGTTCCGCTGTCATGTGTTATTCCTTCAAAAAGTCGTATTTCAGTTAATAAAACATTATTTAAATCATTTTCCAGTACATCACCACAGGCAATGTCAATCGCAATACCGGTTTTTCGGTTTAGTCCCTCGCCATTTGTATCAATATTTCCTATAACCTGCATGCGCTTTTTGTTTTTTAAATAAACCGTGATAATCTTTATTCCCTCAAAACTGTACGTTACCGATAAGGCACCGTCCTTTTTAAGCATATGTCCGATACCTGCTATTTGCTCGCTTGCAGCAGCTATAAATTTCTGATATCTTTCCCATATCTTACTCACTGAATATAGATCTACATAACTCGTTTGAGAGCGCTGCTTACCTTCTGTTACTGCCCGCATATACTCTGCCCATTCTTTCAGTTGACGCAGCTGCCATACAGTATCCAGATTAAATCCCGAAAGCTCCCTAAAAACAGGAAGTTTTTTATCCGGAATAAACTCCGCTTCAAACTCGCTGACCGCACAAATAAGCTCTGATATGCCTATCTCCCGTTGACGTTGCTTTGCTGTCCGCTCGGAAAGCAAATAGAAATTCATTTTTGAATCTTTCGGAATCAACGGTTGAATTTGCAAAGCCAGTGGAAGATTGGTACAATAATTAAAATCAATTATTTGTTTTAATTCACGGGCAAATGGTTTGTTTATATCAATAATGCCATTTTCAACGTCCGTCTCTTTTTTAACAATA
Organism: Clostridia bacterium; assembly: GCA_045542415.1. Classification (GTDB taxonomy): domain Bacteria; phylum Bacillota; class Clostridia; order UBA1381; family UBA1381; genus UMGS1958. Next base: position 75,276 of record JAZQKZ010000048.1, on the reverse strand, counting down.
AAGTTCTTGTAAAACCGATCCCTTCTGTATGGACCCTCATCAGTATCTGATTCATTCCATTGCACAACATCATCATGGATTTGTTTCCATATCTTAACAAATGCTTTCTTCTGAGAATCAGGTATATTCATACTCTTCATCAGGCCTTCCATACGGTACTGATTATATACCGTCGTCATGCAGAAATTCTGAAAAACATACCCCAAAAGACTGGTAGATTCATATTTATTGCTGGAATCATCCCAATCAAAACGCAGACAAAATACCGGTATTTCTTTGCAAAATGCTTTCCACCTTTCAAAGGTTTTACTATTGTATCCATAATTCGGCGTAATAACAGGGCTATATTCCCTCATTAAATAAAGAATTACCGAACCGCTGCTCAAAAGCTGCTTAAAGGCTTCATATTCTTCATTATCGTTACAATACCAATCAGAAAAAACCTTACTGTTTTCAATGGACGCACGGTTTACAACTATTTGCCAATTATGGAGCAAGCTTCTGAAAATTTCATTCCTCTGTCGGGGAATAATCTGTCTCGCCACCGACGGATCGTATAGTCCCCCCTCAAGTTTCTCAAAAAAGCCGTCGTCGTACAGCAAATCCGTCGGAATCCACTGGTTGTCCATTACGATGGGATATACAGTGTTTTGGTCTATATCATCGGGAGACACAGCGTAAAACCTGATATTTTCCCCGTTTACTTTTGACTCCTTTTCAGTAAAATTGAATTGGTTAAATGCCAAAAATCCCTTATCCTTAAAAATCTCGTCAAAAGTTTCCAACACATTTGTATATTTTTTTTCTACATCTCTGTATTCCGGAGCAATTATTTGAATTGGCCAGTCGCAATTCAAAAGGATTTGCACAAATTCCTCTGTAATGCCGCCCCATTTTTGAAAATCAATATACTGGATATTTTTCATTTCATCACATATTTTAGGCGGAAACCGATCCGGCGAAACTCTGTCCAAAAGCAGCAAAATCACTTTGTAGTTAGGATCCTTTTCCCTCTTTTCGATTGCACGCGTAATCTCATCGAGCACAATTTGCCTGAATTCCGTGCTTGAAGAAATAAAGCCCAAAAAGGCATGACTTGAGTCTATTCGATTATGTATATGATCCAGCCAATTGTTGCCGGAATCGATTCCTGCACCCTTCTTGTCATACCAAATCCTAAAGCCTCTTCTATGAAGTATATTAAGAATTGTCTCTACTTTCATATAGTCTATGTGAGAATAGCTGATAAATAAAAAGGGATCATCTCCGTTATAGGGTTGACAATAATACTTACTCATTTTTAGTCACTCCTTTTTCAAAACGTATTTTTTCAGCACAGAACTCATCGTACTCTTGGCTTTAAAACCATTTTTCAAATTGAAAACCGGGCAATTATATTCAATCTAATGAACTCGTAATCTTTTTTACCAAATCATTGTAATAATATGTTTTCGGAGAAGCATTTAATCCGCAGATTTCTGTCTCTTCCCACTCGTTTCCAATATAAAAAACAATGCCAAATTTTTCAATGATATACTGTGGTGTCATATGCCATAAGTTAAACACTGCTGCGCCAACCTTTTCTTCAATATTAAGGTTTTGGATTGCACGAGATGCTCCAATATATCTGCTGATATAATATAAAGTGTCTTTGAAATCGTCTCTTGAACGCATAATTCCTGTTGTAGAATCAGCTGCACTTTTACCTAAAAGCTCAGACAGTATTATAAACGAATGGTTTGAGTTCCCGGCAGCTTCACACCTTGAAAAATATTCATATCTTGTTTGTGCATACACTGCTCTGAATTCGCTCCAATTATTATAGTACATATTTCCCGGCCGATAATCTTCAAAAGACAGATTTTCAACAGCATTTTGGTAATCAAGACAGTGTCTCATTTCGTGTACTAAAACTGAAACCAATTGATGTTGAGACTTACAGTATTGAGTTGCCAAAATAATCTTGTAAGAATCGTCCTCGCTTAATTTCTCCAACCATTTTCCATTAGCTCTATCTACCATGTGTTTAAACTTCGGATCGTTGAATTTATATGCGTCATCCGGGCGTGCCTGTAGCCATGCTTCGCTAAGGGTTTCTGCAATAAATATCTTCACATTTTCCCAACCCTTAAATGATTGTTTTTCCCATTGCAAATACCTTTCAAAATCAGAAAATAACTCTTTTTCAGTTACCTGTGACTGCAACATTATTTACTCCTCCGTTTGCATATGATTTTTAAAAAATTTAATTTATATTTACTTTATACAGAATACGCCGCTTAAAACTATTATCATATGACAAAGCATATTATCTCTCCCGGATTCCGAGTTGATATAAATTATAACTATATTATAATACAGATCGTAAAATTTTTCAAGGGTCGGGGCGTGAAAAGTATCCAAAAAGGTTGTGTATTATGGGTGAGATGAAAAGTTTTGTTGCATATATTCGCAATTTTTTATGTTCAGCAGCAAAAAATCCCACAAGCAATGCTTGTGGGATAAATAAGACAATATAATTATCTCTTTGAGAATTTCCTGCTTCCACAAATGCCCTATTTTACGGGGGTTTTTCTGTTTTTTGTTACTTGTGTGTTATTTGCATAGGACTACTCAGTGCTATGCACCGCAACTATTTTATCTTGTCAGCAATATTTTCGAGTTTTTGCTTAATAACACCTGAATATCACAAAAAGTCTGCTGGCATTTGTTAAAATCCTCATCGAGTATCAATTTCTCATCTGTCAGTACTTCAAGCTATACCTTCTATCGCATTAACCTATAAGAGCAAATGCAACTATCATATATAGTGTCTTCCATATATTAGAGTCTTTTCCAACCGACTGAGGATTATTTCCTAAAGAACGACTCATTGATACAGTGGATTCTACCAAATCCGGTCCTACTTTATCCAAAACCGCAAATGGATTTTTTTTCCATTTATATACTCCTTCTTTTTCTTCAACTAATGCACGAAAAGCTCCAAGTATGGGATAAATAAATCCATTAGGCGATTGCATATCAAGTTGATCTTCCATGAATTTTGATACAAAGGTTTGTCCATCTTTGGGGGTTATTACACCCTTGGTAGCGCCATATCTTCCACTTGGATTCTTTTCACGATAGAAATTATTCATGTTTACCTCTATTTTATTATAGAGTTTAAATATATCTACCATAATCGACTTCATCTTAATATATGGATTCTGAGCAGTTTCTCCCATATTTTTGTGATCAGCCAAATATAAATCAATGCATTTTTTCTTAGAACTATAGGAGTTAATGGGGAAATTTTCCATTCCAGAATAACGATCAATATTAAACATATTTAGAATTGCCAACATATCTGCAACATCAATATCTCCCATATCATTTTCTTTAAAAAATACACGAGGCATATACGGCTGCCCTGCTAATGTACTTTTAATAATATCAAATCTTTTTTCTAATTCCGCAATAGACTTGTCCTGAACTGCTACAGAGGTATTTCTTGCGGCCGCAAGACTTTGAAAAATCCCTTCAACACCAGTAAGAATTTCGATTTTTACATATTGCTTTCCCTTATCAATCTGATCACGATTTTGAAGAATTATCTTATATGTATGTCCTCCGTCAACATTTCCATGCACTTCTTGATCTTCAAAAACTACGGTCATTTCATTCGAATAATTATTAAATATTACCTCTTTTGCCGAAACCAATATACCTCTATTGAGCAAATAAAAATCAAGAGTACTCATATCAACAAGTGAAGATTTTATCTTTTTTGCTACGCCGGTTGTTAGTTTCTGCTCACGTGGGTTTGTCCCCATTGGAATTGAATCCGGAATGTCTTTTACATCACAAATCGCAATGTACATTGACGCATTTTTTTCACCTTCTTCAGCTTTCAAATAAGGATTAGGAATCTTTCTGAAAGACTGGACAGGAAATGTGAGTGTTAATTTTTCTGTCATAATAAAATCCTTTCTGCATCGCTCGGGATGCTAACAAAATATTTGATACATAACTTGCGTTATCATCAATTATATGATATAATACTTCTATCAATATTTCAACGTCATATATGACGTTTTTTAAGGACATAGCTATGAATTGGGATAATATTAATGTACAATTTGGAAATATACTACGGCTAATGCGCAAATCTAGACATTTATCACAGGAAGAATTTGCTGAACTCTGTGATATCAGTAGAGCCTACTACGGTAGAATCGAACGAGGTGAGCATAGTGTAACTTTAGATTTATGTCAAAAGATTTCGGATGCTATAGGTATTTCTATATCCGATCTATTTAAAGATTTACCCTAACAAAAAACTCCCACAAACACGGTATTTGCGGGAGTTGCAGTAGATATTCTGCTAGGTTTTACATACTACTTTTTGATATATATTCGCCTTTCAGTTCTCGTTTTGTTCTGAGTCTAAAACTGAGACTAAAACCACTTATAAAATAGTTTTAGAAAGCATTGATTTTGTCGCAATTTTATGATCAAATCTAAAGTCCCAAGTCTAAAACTGAGACTAATTTAAAAACTAAACATAAAATTTAGACTCAGAAATTATTTTAGAAACCATTTTGCATATCTACGAGCACCATCATTATCTATAATTTCAGCTCGTCTAAGCGATTGCAAAAGATTGGAAAGTTTTTTCTCTTTTTGTTTATCATCCAATATTGCAGGAAGCGCTGCATCTATTACATTAAGCAGTTCAGCTTTTGTTGCTATATTCATCTTTTTTAAAGCGTTAATAATAAGATTTTTGCATACATCATCTTTTAAACCTTTATTCTTTACATACTCTGTTTTCTGACCTACCATTTCAGCAACTTTAAATGAAACAAATATGTTAGGATATCTTCCTTCTGCAAGACCTTTCTTTTTGAGAATTAAATATGATTCTTTAGTGATAGGCTCTTGTTTCTGTATTTTATCCAAAAGAAAGACCGTATCTAAATCCAAATCCGCATTCATATGCAGTAATTGTGTGTAGTTTTTATCAAGAATTTTACCATATAAAGTAACACTTACACGATTTGCAGTGTCCAAATCATATGATGGTAACGGGAAACACTTTTTCTTTTGAATTTGGTACATCATAGGAATTCCCATTGAATTTGTATCGATCATAAACAGGTTTACCATAGCATTACATAAAAAAGTATTTCTATAGTATGGCGGTTTATATCCCGGCTCTAATGCTGACTGTACTGTTTCCGGTATAAATGCACCTTCATTTATAAAAACAACCTTGTTTTCAAATTCTTCCACGTTAATCTTGCCACGCAATCTGTAATCAGAATGTGCAATACAGTTGTTTATAATCTCTTTGATTACTTCCGGTTCGTACTGATTCACTTCATCCGGAAAAAGAGTCATCTGTCCGGCAATATATCTATATTTTTCGTTTCGAATTTTTGCATATACTTTATCGACCGCCAAAAGTAAGGGCATATCAAAATGTTCATATGCTTTCACAGAGTTATCGGCGTTATACAAAGTCCAAGTTATGCGAGGAATAAAACCGTCAAATAAATATCCTGCTTCAGGATTCCCCAACAATATAAGTGCTGTATTTGTAATTTGACCTTTTATTAAAATACCTGCTTTATTCAAAACCTCTGTATCAGTCAGCTTTGTTAATACTTCTTCCGCCAAGTCGGGATCCCGTTGCTTTTTGGAAAATAATTCTCTTGCACGCGCAACAGCTTCAGGTGACAAATCTTCAAGAGTTGCACCCTCAACAATCTGCTTTGACCAATCAACTCCTATTTGATTTCTTATCAAATCAACTTTATTCATAGGTAGTGGGCAAACAGCTTCATCCTCTCTGGCATACGCAGCCCCATTCCAAGTAGTAGGAATTCCTGCTATAGCCGGAGGAATTTGAAATGCGACAACTCTGCATCCCGATATTTCTAATTCATATATTTCAAGAAATGTTAGTCTTTCATTAGTTTTTGAGGCAATTTCTTTTTTTAAGCTTTGTAATCCGCCTTGTTTTCTGTAGCTTGAACCCTTTATATCTCCATTGTTTGTAATACCGAATATAAGCCAAGCCTCTGATAAACCACGAATATTTGCTTCATTGCTGAGAGCAGAAAAATATTTGCCAATATCATTAAAATTATAATTTGTTGTTGCCTCTTTAAATTCTACAACTTCACTTTCCGGATGACCTATTATTTCAATAACTTTCTCTTCAAGTTGATTGTTTAAATATATCATACCCCTTCACTCCTTGTAAATGCTGCGTTTATAAGATTTTTAATATGAGTCCAATAAAACACTTCTTTTTATCCTTGATTTAATTACACTTTAAGTTCTACTATTGCAATTATTATACCATATAACCAAAAAGTTAGCAACAATATTTTTATTGTAAATAATTATTTCAAAACCGTATTGGTATATTGGAATAATTGATTTCAACATTGCTATATCCTCTGTCGCTCAAAAAACTTTCTAAATTCTTTTTTGCAAGCCCTTCTTCAAATAGAGGTGCTATTGTTATGTCTACCACACTGTTTCTTAGACAAGTATATTCAATATATGGAACTATATATCCGTTACTGTCGCGATATTGTCTTCGAGACACTTGCTCATTTCCATCAAAATCTCTGGGAACTTTCAAAATAGCTCTAACTTCCTTTTCATGCTCAAAGCAACTATTTTTAAATACAAACTGAAATTCATCAATAAAATGCTGTGCTTCATATATAACAGTCCATTTAGACTCATCGCTAATAGTGTTATATGCTTCATTTAACGGTAAAAATACTTTATTAAATATTTCATTCTTATTTACTCCTTGTTTCTAATTAGATATCTTAAAATCAGCATTGTATAACATAATTCATATGATTTCATGATATCAATTTCTTTCAATAATATAATTATTTTACAGCATATAGCTCAAATTGTCAATTCATTTTATATACAAAAAGAGCCAACCGATTTATATGAATACATCAGTTGACTCTTTATGTTTATAGCTAATATTGTTTATCATTGTAAACTTCTCATTCATTATATCTTTGTAACCACCCGCACAGGAATGTACCGCATTCCTGTATAAGGTAATTACGGTTAAATTTATTCTGCTCTATTCTTCTGTTTTCCTTTGTTTATAGCTTTGAGCCATTCATTTATCTTTTCTATTCCAAAATACTTCTTGATTTTATCAAAGTTTTTCAACTCCACCTTCAGCTTCGAAATCTCTATTTTCTGATTCCAGACTTTATCCTTTAACTTTTGATTTTCTTTATACAGTTCCTGAACTTCACTCTTTGCCTGTTCTGCTTCTTTTTCCGCTCGGAAACATCTTCTGGCAAGAGTTTTGATACATTCCACCAATTTCTTTATCAACGGTTCAACATATTTGCTTTTATAGCTTTTTGCCGTTATAAACGGAGGGGGCTCCGGGACCTGCCATTCTTCTTCCTGCACCTTTTGAGCTGTCAGCAACGCATATTCTTCCGACATTTTATATCCATCAATCTGATGCTCGATTGATTCTTTCTTTATTTCAAGCTCTGCGACTTCTTCCTCAAGTTTTTCCCTTTTGAACTGATCCACCGTTCTATGCTTATTATGCGTTCCCAGCTTATCCCACTCGATACCATATTCCAACATACATTCCGCAAGCACTTGTTTTTCAGATTCAACCCACTGCTTCCACTCGCTACTTGACCTTGACCCACCTACAAAGCCCTGTGCGGCAAGAGCTTTCTTGAGCGACACTCTTGTTTCAAGCCCTCGCTTACTTCCGGTTGTAAACGGCACAAAATCAATATGTAAATGCGGTGTTGCTTCATCCATATGCAGATGAGCTGAAAACACTCTTAAATTCGGATTTCTTTCTTGAAATCCGTTCATATATTTATCAAGAACTGTCTTTGCAAGCTGTCCATCCTCTGATGTAGCGTGCATATCTTCCATATTACCGATTTGCAGGATTACTTCATGGAATAGTTTCTCCTGTTTTCCGGTACGGATTTTTTCATAATAATCCTTAATCACTCTATCTGCTCTGGTCTGTTTTGCATTATATTTTTCAAGAGCATCATCGAACATCTCATGATACACATTTTTGATACTCTCGTTGCAATATACAATATTATTTTTCGTTCGTTCTTTATCAACGTTCTCTGCTGTAAAATCCCTGTTGTTATGTCTGACAGATCCTTTTCCTACCATTGCACTTATTGTTCGCTTCATATATTCACTCCCTTCTGTTGTTATTTCTCGAGCGATAGCTCGTTTGGTTCTGTTACTCTTGTCAAGAGTAACGCCAAAGCACTTTTGACACAAGCATCAAAAGCACCGACAGTCCAAGGACTGTTTGCGCTCTGCCGAGAGCTTGTTCGGCTATCGCCGAAATGTATTCCGCTTACCGCTCCATACATAATAAACGGCTGATATTTATCCTCCGTTTGTTAATGTCGGCAATCCGTCATTTTCATTCCTAATTGCCTTAACAGGAATGTTACTCATTCCTGTTAATACCTCTCAAAGAAGCAGCTGCTCTTTGTTCGAGATATTTCTTGCGTGCATCCTCACGCTCCTGCTCTGTGGGAGCAGTTTTAAATGCAATGTAATTCTCACGCATTGCCATTGCATTTAATTTATTTTCAAGCTCGCTTTTAATATCCTCTTCAAGCTCGTATGCCTCTGCAATATGATAGCGAATCAGATTTAAAAACAGCTCTTTTGAAATCTGTACTTTCTTCATATTCCTATCCTTTCCAAGCTGCGTGACGGTCGTGACGATATTTCATACATCAATACCGTCACCCAAAATACCGTCACTATCGTCACAATCGACACGCTTATTCTTTTGGCACAAATTTAAATGTAACTTGTCTGCCTGCATGAGTACGTTTATTTCCGTAGAGAATCTGATACTCATTGAACAGTCTGTCTGCATTTACATTCAGATGCCTTGTCAATGAATTTGGGGATGTATCCAACCCAAGCTTTTCTACAAGTTCCGTTGCTGTTCCTGTCCACTCTGTTATCTCCTCATTTACGATGCTCGAAACACTTTCAATCACAGGATCATCCGGCAATTTCCAAAGCTCGTTTTCTGCTTTTATCAGCTCCCATATACAATGCTCACGATTAAACTCCAAATACAAGCGTTGGTCCTGCTGATCTCTTCCGACAATATCAAGCATAGCTTTTGATGCCGTGCGTTTTTCCTTTTGGAGAAGAAACGCACCGTCTGCTGCTCCCAATAATCCATTTGTGCCCGATATTGTTTCAAAGCAATCCTCAGAGTGCTGCTTTCTTGTGTGATGAACAAGAAGCAGACAGATGTTTTTGTTATCACTGAATCTTTTTAGCTTTGTAACAATATCATAGTCATTTGCATAGCTGTACTTATCACCGCTTAACTCTCGGATTTTCTGCAAGGTGTCAATTATAATCAGCTTTGTATCCTTATGCTTTTCGATAAAGTATTCAAGCTGTTTATCCAATCCATCATTCAGCTGCTGTGACTGCGTAGCAAGATAAAACTTCTCATTCTCACACTCACCAAACATTGTATATAGTCTGTGCTGAAGCCTTGCATAGTCATCCTCTAAGGCAAGATACAAAACCGTACCTTTATTAACCTTATAATTCCAAAGATCAATACCGCTACTTATATGATATGCAAGCTGTGCCATAAAGAACGATTTACCAACCTTTGGAGCTCCTACAAATAAATATGTGCCGCTGTACAAAAGATTTTCTATAACAGGTATTTTCGGTGCGTAAACCTCGTCATACAAGCTTGACATCGACTTAGCCTGAAGATAATAGGGGTTGTTTACCTGCGTAAAATATTCTCTTAATTCGTCGGTTTGCATATTATCAGATTTCTTTTCTAACATAAAATCTCACCTCCTTGTTGCGTTGTACCTCCGAACTGCCCTTAATCTAACTAAGGGCAGTTCAGCATTTGCTTTTACCCGGCTGTCTTATCTCTGAAATAGCCGGTTTCTTCCCATACCTTTTTATCAGGACAATAATAGTTATATTCACTTGAATTTTCAAGTTTCATAGCACATCCAAACTTCAATATACCCTGCTGTAAACCAATGCGGACATATTGTGCGTCTTTACCTATTGCCTTTGCAATTTCGGTTATGGGAACATTTCTTCCTGTAAAATGCGGAAGTTCAACATAAGTTTTGTTCTCATTCATACCATAATACCTCCTAATACATATTATGCACTTTTAATACGCATTTATATTATACACGAATCAATATGACTTGTCAACACATTTTTATCAAAAATATGCATTAAAAATTCATAAATGCACTTGCAATTCGTAGTAATATGTGTTATAATAGCGTCATGAGGTGATTTAAATGGATAACATTCAAAAAATCGTAGGCGAAAAAATAACAGAAATTCGCAAATATAATCGTATGAGTCAAACTGAATTTGCCAATAAACTCGGCAAATCTTTAAGAACAGTACAAAAATATGAAAGCGGCGAAATTGATATTCCGCTTTCAACACTTGCTGAAATCGCAAAGGTGCTGAATACTACTTTAAATTATTTGGTCGGGTACGATACATCGCACATAAAGGCAGAAACGCTTTCTGATGTACTTGCTTTCTTTTTTGAAATAGACAGAAAAAAGGAAATTTCTTATGAAATGGATGTAAAAAGAGTAGGTAGGGACGGAAAGTGGCAATGTTCGTTTATTTTTGATGGACAGGATATTGATGCCCCGCATAATGCAGATTTCTGTATTGTTATGGAAACATTTCTGAACAACCGTGAAGCTTTGAAAACATATTGGATGGATTATGAAGCATACAAAGCTTGGGAAGATATGAAAATAGAATCATACAGTAAATGCACATTAACCGACAAGGAATATGAAAAACTAGACAGAATGACTATGCTCGAAAAAAGAGTGGAATTAGACAGACAGCGTGCTGAAATAATGCGTGCTGAAATGGAAAGAAATAATAACGGTGATGATGAGCAATAAGCTCTTTATCATATAAATCTTAATCTAAAGGAGGTTTTGGAGAATTGAGATTGCCCAACGGATATGGGAGCGTCGTTAAATTATCCGGTAAGCGGAGAAATCCGTATCTTGTCAGAAAAACCGCTGGCTGGCATTATGACAAGGAAAAAGACAAACAGGTTCAGGACTATTTGATAATAGGTTATGCACCAACAAAAGCAGACGGACTTCAAATGCTCGCAGAGTATAACAAGAATCCGTTTGATGTATCGGCCGCTAAGATAACCTTTCAAGAAGTTTTTGAAAAGTGGTCGGCAAGCAAGTTTCCGACAATATCAGATTCCAATGTTAAAGGCTATAATGCTTCATACAAATTGTGTACAACATTGTATAACAAGGCATTTAAGGACATCAGACTTGCAGACCTGCAACACATAGTTGATACTTGCGGTAAAAACTATCCCACCTTGCGAAAGCTGAAAGTGTTATTTGGTCAGCTGTATGACTATGCAATGAAGAATGACATCTGTAACAAGGATTATTCGGAGTTCGTTGACATAGTAAAGTACAAGGACCGTAACCCGAACAAAATGGATAGAAACAAATTCTCAAAAGAGGATATCGAGCGCCTGTGGGAGCAGAAAGAGGACAAATATTACCAGATTGTTCTGATGCTGATTTACACAGGAGTACGAATTTCGGAACTGCTTGACCTTAAAAAGAAAAATGTTTATTTAGATAAACAGTATTTTGACGTTTTAGCCAGCAAAACAGAAAATGGCATAAGAAAAGTTCCCATTGCAGACAAGGTATTGCCATTCTTTAAGGCTTGGTATGAAGATACCGACAGCGAATACCTTTTACATACTGAAAACAGAGAACAATTCAAATACCGTAATTATTATGATAGTTATTTCTTACCGCTTATGACTAACTTGGGACTTGAGCAAACTCCGCATTGCTGCCGACATACCTGTATATCAATGCTTGCGGAAGCAAAGGTTGACCAAACTACAATTAAAAAGATTGTAGGACATTCCGGTGCTATGACGCTCACCGAAAGAATCTACACTCATTTGGATATTGAGGAGCTTATAAATGCAATCAACAAAATTTAAAACAAAAAGAAAGAGATGTCTTTCTTTTATTGAGAAAAACATCTCTTTTAAAAATCTTATTTGTTTGAGATTTTTGTTGCATATGTGTTACATGCTTGTTACTTGTTGCACACAACCAATTGCAACTCTGTCCAACTGACAACTCCAAAAACCCCGTAAATAAAGGCTTTGAGTAGTCGTGAGAAGAACACGGATTATCTCTTTGAGAACTGCGGAGCACGACGAGCTGCCTTTAAGCCGTACTTCTTTCTCTCCTTCATTCTTGAGTCTCTTGTTAAGAAGCCTGCTGCCTTTAATGTAGCTCTGTAAGCCTCTGAGTCAACCTCTAAGAGTGCTCTTGACACGCCGTGACGGATAGCACCTGCCTGGCCTGTGAAACCACCGCCGTGTACGTTTACTAATACGTCAAACTTGTCTGTTGTCTTTGTAGCCTCTAACGGCTGTCTAACGATTAACTTTAATGTATCAAGACCGAAATACTCATCGATTGTTCTGTCATTGATAACGATCTTACCGCTGCCCGGAACTAAGCGTACTCTTGCAACGGAAGACTTTCTTCTGCCTGTAGCACAATACTGTTCTTTAGCCATTTGTTAAAATCCTCCCTTACTTTATTTCGCCTGTCCACTCAACCGGCTTCTGAGCTGTCTGAGCATACTCAGTACCCTGGTAAACGTGTAATCTTGTGATTGCTTTTCTGCCAATGTGGTTGTTCGGAAGCATACCGTTTACTGCATACTCCATAGCCTTCTCCGGCTTGTTTGCCATAAGGTCCTTATAACGGATTTCCTTGATACCGCCAACCCAGCCTGTGTGGTAGTATCTTGACTTCTGCTCAAGCTTGTTACCTGTTAATACAACCTTCTCTGCGTTGATAACGATTACATGATCGCCACAGTCAACGTTCGGTGTATATGTCGGTAAGTGCTTACCTCTTAAGATGCTTGCGCAAACAGCTGCAACTCTACCGAGCGGCTTGTTAGCTGCATCTATAATGTACCATTTTCTTTCAACTTCATTCGGTTTCTGTAAATAACTTGAATTCATGGTTTCTACCTCCTCAATTATTCTATAACATAACGGCCATTCCTGACCAACGATTGCTATTGTACTACACTTTTTTACTAAAGTCAATACCTTTTTTGAATTTTTTTAAAATTTTATTTCATTGCTTTGATTTTCTCCGTTTTTCGTTGATTTACTCCGTTTTACTCAATCTTGATTTTATTTTTTGTGAATTTTGTTAATCCTCCAAAAATCGCATACCTATCGCAAAAGACGGCAGTTTTAACAAAAACTGCCGCCCTTATTATTCATGCCTTGTATAATTTGTTTTTACTCCAATATCCGTTTTTCTGCTTCTGCAATCGGCTTCATATCCGTCATTGACTCCCACCACATTGCCTTAAATGTGTTCACATTCTCCGGTACATCCGTGAGAACAAAGCTCATTGTTTCATATTCCATATCACACATCTTAACAGTATATAATGCTCCGTCATCAGCATATGCCGCAAAGATAATTGTTCCCGACGGAGCAATGGCTGTCGCATAGGCTGCATCTATCTCCGCCGTTACGGAATTATCACCATTTCTCTGTACGGAAACATCGAAATACGGACCCGTATAATAGCTGTCTTTAACAACTGTATCCTCTGTTACACCTTTAAGCACATAATGATAACCGTCACACTCAAGATATCCGCTTGTGGTTGTGATACCAACCAGATCTCCGCCGCCCGGAGTCATATATAAATCAAAGTATAATTCTCCGTTCGTGGTCATATACGGCTCCTGTGCATACTCCGTCCGCGTGGAATCGGTATAAACCTGCACATATGAAAAGGTGTTGAACGTCACCTTGTATTCGCCGCCTGACTCCATATCCTCCATAAACAGCAGAATCGGAAGCTTTGTATCCTCGATTTTCCAGTCCGTATCGGTATAATTGATAGACTCCCAGAACGAAGCCTGATACAGCTCATCCGCTGTAACAGTTTCGCCCTCCATTGTATTTGCACCCCCGCTTATTTCCTGTTCTTCGCCGCCGATAATTACTTTGACATCACTGTATGCATAGTTATTTAAAAAAGTACTGCTGTCATACCCCGCAATACGACCCACCTGCGAGTCTCCCTCGACAGCTTCGGCTATTGATACATTACCGGTAACGGTTGACCAGCTCATTCCGCCTGCCAGACCGACAATTCCGCCGACAAGCTCTGTTCCCGAAATCTTACCTGTCGAATAGTTACGGGCAAATGTACCGTTTTCGCCTGCAAAGCTTCCCGCAATACCGCCGACATTATTCACACCCGTAACACTATTCCGGCTCATATTGCTTGAAGCACCGCTGTGAGTACCAATATCGCCGACTATACCGCCGACATTGTTATTGCCGCCTACGCTTGCATCCACACAGCAGCGGCTTACACCGCCAAAGTTCGTTGCTCCGACTATACCGCCTGTATTATCCGCACCGGTAACAGTTCCCGCAACATAGCAGTGGTGAATTGAAAAGCTGTTGCCTGTTTCTCCGTCACCCGGTATGCGTGAATCGCCTATACCTGCAACCGCACCCGTGTTATCGCCGCCGTTTATATATACATCTTTCAGTATGAGGTTTTTCACCTCGCCGCCCATAAGCGTGCCGAACAAACCGCTTGCTTCGGCTGTCGGGTCATTTATGTAGAGTCCCGATATTGTTTTGCCGTTTCCGTCAAATACACCGTAAAACTTACCGCTTTGAGTCTCACCCACAGGTGTCCAGCCCTTGCCGTCATTATATCCGTTTCCGTAAGCACTGAGGTCTATATCCGAGCCTAAAATATAGTGCTTTATATACTCCGGACTGTCTGAAGAGTAATACGGCATTGCCATAAGCTCTCTGGCAGTATTTATAACAAACGGATTTTCCTCGCTGCCGTCACCCTCTACCTTTATCTGCTCCAATGGCACCTCTGTCGGAGACGGAGTCACCTCGCTTGCCGGGAGTACCGTTATATTAAATGTACCCGTAAGCGGAACGCTGCCCATTACCCAGTATGTTCCTGTTACGGTAACAGTTGTATCCTCTACAGTAAGCGGTCTGTCTGACGGCTCTATGGAGCTGATTGCAAGCTTTTCTCTTGCCGTAATCTCAGAGGTTCCGTCGCTGTATCTTACACCCGATGTACCGTATGCCTCCATGCCTGTGAGGTCAAGATATTCTCCCTCGACATAAACCGTCTTGGTCGGAGGAATTATCTCCACACCGCCGTCCCAGTGATAAAGGATTTCAGCCGGAGGCATTGTCGGCTCTATACAAAGTGCCGGTACATAGAAATACTTTCCGTTAAGCTCAAGTGCCTTCTCATCCTCCGATATCGGCACTTCAAGTATTGCACAGAACGAAGTGAATGCATCGGTGGAGCTGCCGCAGAAGAGAGCCTCTCCCGTTTCGATACTGAAATCATTTTCGTCATATTCTATCTTCTCAACATAATGCTCGTTTGCCCCCTGAGGCTCTTCCCATGAGATAACAATCAGAAAATTCTCGTTAAAAAATCCCTCATCATATTTCGCTTTAACAGCCGCACCTCCTGAAGAGGACGATACCCATAAAGACGATAAATCCTCAACAGATGAAACCTTATATCCGTACGGCTCTACAATACCATCTGCAACTGCATTTCCGATACCGCCGTTATAATATGAAATATTATATTCCTCTTCATATTCATTCCGTGTCGCTTCAAGGGAGCTGTCAATAGTATATGTATAGGTTGCTTCTTCGCATATATATTCCTTATTCGGCTCCGGCGAATCAACGCTCACCTTTACAGAAACTGTTGTCTCATCTCCTATAATAAGCTTTAGCGGAGATTCAGCTGCATACCACGAATTGCCATAGAAAGAATACATCAGCGTACCGATACCGCTTTCATTTGTGAACGTAATCCGTTCACCGTACGGTACTGCTCCGCTTTCTGCACTTGCCACAGGTGCCGGAACGGTTACAACCTCATAGCACGGCGGCTCAGGAGTCACCTCACTTGTCGGAAGTACCGTTATATCAAACGTGCCGCTAATTCTTACGCCGCCCGTTATCCAGTATTCTCCCGTTACCGTAACAGTTGTATCCTCCACAGTAAGAGGTCTGTCTGTAAGGTCAACCGTCACATTGGTCAGTGCATCCCTATTTGTAATCTCAACCGAACCGTCATCATACTGTATTCCCGATGTACCGTATGCCTCCATGCCGGTAAGGTCAAGATATTCTCCCTCGACATAAACCGTCTTGGTAGGAGGTATTATCTCCACACCGCCGTCAAAAGCATACAGCGGAGCAGGTGTAGGCTCTACGTCAAAATCTATGCACTTCACCGAAAGACGGAGGTCAATTTTTGACACAGGAACCTCCAGCACAGCACAATACGGAGTTATAACAGTAGTTGATACACCGTCAAGTTGTCCCGTTGCCATTGTCGGACTGAAAAAGTCATCCTCCGAGCCGACCTCATACACGTCAACATCATATAAATATCTTGTGCGTGCGCCCTGCGCCTCTACCCAGGAAATAACTGCAAGAAATTTTTCTTCAAAAAATGCCTCGTCATATCGGGTATTTACCGCCTCAACATCCTCAGTCCTTGCCAGAGACAACATATCAAGCTCTTCGACAGAGGTTATTTTATTGATGTACGGGAACGTGTCCGGATCAATCAGATCGCCGTTATAAATACCACCCTGATAATATGCGACATTATACTGCTCCTCGTATGTATTGCGTCCGGAATCCGTATCCGCAAAAACGAGAGTTATACCGATATTGCATATCAGCATAGCCGCCGCTATCCATAAGCTGAGAAGTTTTTTCATAAAAATCGCCTCCTATTTTTATATTCCTACTCATAAGACACACAACCACTCAATTTTTATTCACTTTTTTATAAAAAATTTTTATTTTTTAATTTTGAAGCTTTGCGACTCCAATATTGCTACTCCTGCCTGTATAAATACAGGTTTAAAGGGGGGGGGGTGAATTTAAAAACTGAATATCTGCTATTATTAAGGTATAGTTGATTAAAAAACATCAACGAAGAAATTTTAAAATACAAAAAAGGAAGGGATTTTTATGAACAAAAAAATGAGAAAATACGCCTCGGCAAAAATCAAGCGTGTAACATTAATGCCGGGATGGCTTCTCAAATTTAAGGGAAGATGGGACAGCCGCAAGGGTGATGGCGTTTGCGATGAGTTTTTGAAAAAGCTGACAAAGAAAGCGGCGGCAATTGAAGCGATGGAGGCAATAAAAGCGGAGTCGGTTTTACATGGCAGAAGAAAGCTCGGCGGCGAATTACTGCTTGTACTGTCAGAAAACCGCGAGGCGGCTCACAATAAGCCGGAGCTTGAAGAGGTGACCTCACCGAAAATAGCCAGAAAAAACAATCAGAAGATGTCTGCTCATATAAACGGCAAAAACATCTTCAAGGAAGCACGCAAGCAGCTTTCGGAGATTAATGAGGATATTATCTTTGTAGATACGGTATTATCCGAAAAAACAGAAAAGCTGCATAGTCAGACAATCGAAAAGTTTCATGCATACGTTTCGGGAGTCCGTGCAGGCAAGCTTCCCGACTACACTGTTAAATCAGGCTTTGATTCAAAGGCATCGGATATTTATCACGCAAAGCATGCAGAGCTTGACACCATGATCCATAACGTGGTAAGTGACAAAATGAGAGAGGTGATCATATGAAATTCTTCAGAAAAAGACACAACCGCACGGTAGGAAAAGGCACTGACAAAATAGTGGACATGGGGAAAATCTTTGACGTGCTTAACTATACTCCTCTGGATTATTCCTATACAGCAAAGTATGCATATTTCGTATCAAACTCCGAGAAACTGTTCCGGGATTTCCTCCGCAGGACAAACGCGGACCCGTACAACAGCGATTCATTCGATGCAGAAATCGAAGCAGCCGTTGAAGAGATGAGAAAATCTGCAAGGGAGCAGTATATATATCATTTACAGGTCATTAACAGTCATAAGGGACTTGTCGAGGGAGAATTTGTGAAAGCCCGGGGTTATCGTGAGCATCTTGTTAAGGATCGGGAAGCGATTGATTCAGAGATTGAGAAGTACAGCGATTTAAAAGAAGAACTTAACGTACATTAAAGGGAGGAAATAAAAAATGGGAAACAAAAGTCATAACCCGGTAGCAATTGAAAGCTACCATTCAAGAGGCGGCAGAGTGAAGTCCGTATATACTCCTGATAATATCTATCAGAAGAAGCTTTTTGGCATAATTGTTGTTCTGGGGTGTGTCGCAATCGATTTATGTTGCTTGTTTGCCACATGGGACGGAGTTCAGATGGCAGACCCTGTAGTTACATTTTCCATAGCTCTTGCGTGCGCAGTTGCTCTTGATGTACCGTTAGCGGTTGCAGCTGAAGCTTTAAAAAAATATCACCACAGAATGCTTAACTTCAATGAGATGATGTTTACCGTCATTCCGGCGGTAGCAATATTCATGATTGCGTTTTTCTTCAGCTTCGGAATGCGAATGGTCACAGGAGCAAACAGCTTTGGTGACTCTGCATCGGTGACACTTATAGATTCAAGCGGTGCGGCAGTAGTAGCGACAGACTCAGAGAGTGACAGCTTAATAGTCAGATGGGCATCACTTTTCAGCGGTGTTGTACCGCTATTGACAAGTATAGCTTCGTATGTAGTATCATATTTTTCCGCTGCGCCCCTGAACAACAAATTAAGATTGCTTCAGGCTGAAAAGGTGGGACTTGACAACAACATTATTGAACTTGATGTTGCAGTAAGTCAGGCAGAGGATTCGGTTACACACTGCGAACGCTTACTTGCAAGAGAAGAGGATTTGTACAGGTCCTTTTTATCAAAGCTTGATGCAGAAGAACGAGCTTTAAAGGAGAGATACAGAAACATTTTAAAGGAAAAGGTCGGTACTGCGGAGGCAATAACGGTAATAACCGAATCCTCAGCGGAGCTTGACAAGCCTGTAGTAGAGGAAACCCCGAAATCGCTGGACTTTATCAGAGATACTATCAGGGATAATCCTGAGCCGGAGGAAGAAAACGCTTCCGGAGCTGATACAACGTACCGCATCCCGATATACGAGGAGCTGACCTTTACCGAGGAGCCGACATCTTCGGAAAATACCGCAGATTCGGACATTGAACCGTTAAATAATACAGACGAAGACAATTTTGCAGCCTGAAAGGCGAAAGGAGAAGATTTTTATGAAAAAGAATTTATTTAAGGGATTATCAGCAATTTGCACACTATCCCTGATGACAGCATTACTTGCAGGATGTGACAATCCTATTAGCGACAATGAAGCCGTGAGTGAAGCTCCGCAAAGTGTAGGCTATGTGCTTGGAGTAAGAAGATACTCGGCAAAGTTTTCGTTCACATCATCTGATTTTTATGACACCGTTTATAATTCAGCATATTCATGGGGCAGCGTAAATGCCGTTGCGGTTGACGGAGATCCTAAGGTACAGGTAGCACCGCTTGAGATGAAGAAACCGGAGGGAAGAATCACCAAATCAAAAAGAAAACAGCTTGCAAAGAATAACAGCGGTGCTGTTATGACTCAGCTTGCAACGGTAAAGGCAAAAAAGCCGGAAGCAGATACTCTTCGTGCAATCAAGGTTTGTGCCGATGCACTCAGAGGCGAGCCTGAAGAGAACGAAAAGAAAATGATCATTTGTGATTCGGGACTGTCAACAACAGGTGCATTAAATTTCTGCGAAGAGAATTTATTTGAAGCTCCGGTTGAAACGGTTGTAGAAGAGCTTAAGGCAATCGGAGAAATCCCCGATCTGACAGGTATCTCAGTCACATGGCTCGGATGTGGTGATGTTTGCGGAGAGCAGGCGACGCTTACCTCTGAAAACGAACAGCAGCTTGAAGCACTCTGGACTGCAATCCTGACGGCAGGCGGTGCCGAAGAAATTCACATTGATTCGACACAGGCAACCGGTGAAAATGATGATACAGAGCTTCCGCCCTGCTCAACTGTTCCTATTGTCCACAAAAAAATCGACATCGCTGAACATCTTCCGGAGGTCACCAAGCTTGACGAAAATTCAAGTGTAAAATTCATCGGCGATAAGGCTGAATTTATCGACCCGACAGCGGCAGCGACAGAGCTTGCACCTATTGCAAAGTATCTTATCGCACATCCGCAGGAAAAGCTGTATATTGTAGGCATGACCGCCTCTGTTGGCGGTCCTGAATCGGGAAAGGGCTTATCCTTAAAGAGAGCACAGACCTGCAAGACAGCTCTTGTAAATGCAGGAGTTGATGAAAGCCGGCTTATTTGTATGGGTATGGGACAGATTCCAAACTCCTTAAGGACTGAGGATACGGATAAAAATGGCAGATTGATTGAGGAAAAAGCAAAAATCAACCGTGCTGTTTTCTTCATCAAAGCCGATTCCGCTGTTATAAATGAGCTTACAGGCAAAGGCGGAGTTACTTTATAAGCAGTATTTCTCAAGCAAATCGGAGGTGGCATATGCCACCTCCGATTAACAGTCTTATAACAAACGCCTGTAAGTACAGGGTTAACGCAAGGAGCAGGGGCTATTTTTGTCGCATAACAAATGCTATAATACAATTATACTAAACAACCGCAAATGAAAGGGGAAAAATATATGAACAAAAATTTTCACGAGCTTAATATTACCGCTGCCGAGCTGTATCGCAAATGGGAGCTGATATGCCCGGAAGAAGACGAAGAAAATGATTTTGACCTTGAAGAGTTTAAGACACTTGTCAAATCTACATACTACGCTCTGAAGAAAACAGTAAACGGAGAAATGATAGACAGGCGAATGATACCTGTTGTAACAAGCATGCTGAACTTTGTCAGAGCCGAGCATGAATATACCACAGAGCTATCGGCAGCAAAGACAATTACAGATGCCATGCTCTTTGACGCAAAACCGTTTGAAGAGAACGGAATCAGACTGTCGCTGATGTTTTGCGATGACGATGACAAGCCGATTCTTGAAAAGCCGGTTCTGATTTACGATATTGAAAGCGGTGATATGCACGAGGTTTTTCATGCAATGGATATACTGCATGAAAACGGAGTGGAGCCCTGGGAAGCAGCAATCAGGATAATCCTGTAAATAAAAGCTCCGGCAGTTTATAGAACTGCCGGAGTATTTTTTAATTACATACATTATATAATCTTGTTACAGTGGCGATTGCCTGCTGCTGTGTGTAGTAATCCTTTGGTGCAAAGTGCGTTGAATCAACACCGCTCATTATACCCTGCTCTGTTACCCAGTTGATATAAAACTCTGCCCATTTGGAAATCTGCTTCTTGTCTGCATATTTCGCTTTGTAGTATGTCTCAACATATCTGAACCGTGAAGCTGTCTCGGTTACAAGCTTTGCCGCTTCCTCACGGGTGAGACATGCGTCAGGCTCAAACATTGCGTTGCCTTTACCGCTGACAATTCCCAATGAATACAATATGCAAATCGACTTGTCACGTCCCACACAGTCTGCAAACGCTCCGTCATCATAGTAGAGGTTGTTGTATGCCATGTATTCCTCAATTGACGAATATCCGCCTACTACAGCAATGAAATTGCCTAAAAGCTTACAAAAGTATTCACGCGATATATATGCACCGTAATTTGAGGTAAGCTCATACGGGAGCAACGACCTTGATGCCGCTTCCTTTATTGACTCAACCGCCCAGGGGTCCTGCGGCAGCTTCAGGAAGTCATATGCCGTCTGCGGCGGCAGAAGCTCTGTATCCTTTTTATTCTCGCTCTCATGATAGAGTGAGTCGAGGTACATATAATCCATCATATCCTCACTGCTCATTGTATAGCAGATATAATTCTTTTTTCCAAAGGTTCCTATCTGAACGCCCGATGTAAGATTGAATGTCTTGACCGCACCTGAAGAGGTGTAAAGATTCAATGCAATTCCCCGAAACGGTGTCGGATTGATTCTTCTTGTAAGCTCAACTCCCTGTGCCGAGTAATAGAAATCCTTGATTTCGTCGCTTGTCAGGGAAATACATTTTCCGTCCTCAATATCCGTAACGGTTGCACTTACGATTTCATCTGCATCATATATCTCAAGTGCCTCCGAAAGCGTCATTGTAAGCGGAAGATCAACAACGTTGAATGCCGACACACCGACCGACTGAAAAAGCATCAGAAGCATCAGTGCGAGGGCTGTCATTTTCTTTTTCATTTTTCTTCTCCTTACGCATCGTACGGTACCAATACCGCATTTCTACCGTCGGAAAGTGTTGTGAAAAATTCGATAAGCTCCGGAGAACCGGGAACGATATACATATCATGTAATGTAAACTCTGTAATTTCCGACGCATTAACCACCTCGTCACATGCACCGTCTAAGTATGTGCCCTTGGTGTTATCGTCAAAGTAATCTGTGTAGAATACCTTGTAAACCATGTTATCATTATAGGTATGTACCAGCCGTCTCGGTACAATTTTTGAAGCATTTGTCGCACTGTACTGTGTTACCGTGCCGTCATCCTCAAAATGATATGCCGAGCATGTAACCATAATATCAGTCCAGGTTATACCCTCAATATCGGCAAGCATAAAGCTGCGTTCATCAAAGAACAGCTTTGATGCATAGCTTACTGTGAACGGTGTCTCAGAGGTATATGCTCCGTCATCACCGTAAATTCGTCTCATAATGGGTACAAGCGTTGTGCCGTTATAATAGAAGAAATGAGCAGTAAGCTTATCGCCGTTTTCCGTTACTACAATTTCACGTCTGTTATCGGATGTGTCCGTATCGATAACCGCAAACGAATATGTACTTGAAAGTGCGGAAAGTGTCGGAGTGTAATCTACGCCGTTAATAATAAGCAACGGTCTCTCGGCTGCTGAAGCATCAAGTGCGGCAGTAAATGAAACCGAATCCTGTGAATCCTCGGCGCTCAGGTCGATATTTGCCCATTCAAAGTTCTTGTCATTGTAATATATAGCCGTATCCGCCAGCTCACGGAAAGCTGTACGTCTTGCCGCATACGGGCGGTACTCTGTTCCGTCTGTTGAAACAACTACCTGTGAATGGAAGCCGTCCCAATTGATATCAAAATCCATAGCCTCACCGATTGCTCTTACCGGGATAAGTACACGGTCATTGATAATCTGAGCAGGCTTTGCAAGTGCAATCTGAGTACCGTTCTTGTAAAGCACGGTATCGTTGAGCTTGATGGTTACGGTGTAGCCCTCCTTGACAAGCGTAGCGGTCTGGGTTGCCTGATCCCATGTTACGTTTGCGCCTGCCTTTTCAAATACGGCACGCACAGGTACAAGCGTTGTACCGTCATCAATAATCGGTGCCTGGTCAAATTCCACCTTCTCGTTATCCACGATAACGCTTACGGTGTCTTCCTCCGCCATAACAGCTGACGGAACCGCAATTGCCGAAGCTGCTAAAATGGCTGCAATAAATCTTTTCATATTAATTGCTCCTTTTTTACAGACAAAAAAGCCTGAGCGTCATTGCCTGTTTATTTATACAACTGAGTTATCAGAATACGCAGTACTGCTCCATATAAGCTTCCATACGCTTTAATACATCAGCGTCTGTACCGTTTTCCTTAAGATACTCATAAATATCCTTAACCGTAACGATTGAATGTACGGTGATACCGTAATCCTCCATTACCTCCATAACAGCAGTCTTGCCGGGGTTCTGTCCCACCTCGCAGCGGTTTACAGAGATAAACATATCCTTAACGCTTACATCTGCCGCACCTGTAAGAATGGGCATTGTCTCACGGATTGCTGTACCTGCTGTGATAACGTCCTCAATGATGATAATACGGTCGCCGTCAACGGGCTTGTAGCCAACAAGTGAACCGCCCTCGCCATGATCCTTTTCCTCTTTACGGTTAAAGAAATACGGCTTATCCACAGCGAACTCGCTGTATAATGAGCCTGCACATGCAGCAGCTAAGGGGATACCCTTGTAAGCCGGTCCGAACATAGCGTCAAACTCAGCACCGCAGCTGTTCATTACAAGCTGTGCATAGAAGCGACCGAGTGTGGCAATCTGCTTACCTGTCTTGTAGTTGCCTGTGTTGATGAAATACGGTGTATTTCTTCCGCTTTTTGTAACGAAGTCACCGAAGCGGAGTACATCGCTCTCCATCATAAACTCAATAAATTCCTTTTTTAATACCTTAAGCTCTTCATTTGATAACATTTTAATTACTTCCTTTCATATGTTATTCTTTGAAATACATATCTCTTAATTTTTTCAATATGTGCTTTTCTATTCTTGAAACCTGCATTTGTGAAATGCCCATCTCGGATGCGATTTCGGTCTGGTTAAGCTCGCAGTTGTAGCGAAGCTCGACAAATACCCTTTCACGCTCCGACAGAGATTTTACACAGTCCTCAAGGAAAGTTCTGTCTTCAAGCATAAGGATGTGATTATCCTCCACGCCGATAACCTCGGAGAGCGAAAGCTCACCGTCTGCATACGCTTCATATTCAAGCGATTTGATAAACGAGAAATCGCCAATATCCTGAAGCTTTTTCATGTCCGAGTCGGACAGATTAAGTATTCTTGCCACCTCAGCGTTTGAAACATTGCTCTGAGTTCTTTTAATCTGCTCTGCCTTGTAAAACACCTCATAAAGCCGTCTCGGTACCCTTATGAAGCTGCCCTTGTCACGGAAATAGTTTCGTATCTCGCCAAGCACGGTCGGAGTGGCGAAGGTTGCGAATTTAACGCCCCGATTGGGGTCAAAGCGTTCCACAGCGTAAAGCACGCCGAGCGACGCTACCTGATATATATCATCGTATTCAATTCCCCGGTTAATAAATTTTCTTGAAAGTATCTCCGCAATGTACATATAGGCTTCTACAATCTCGTCCCGCAGAGTAAGACTACCCGTGCGGCGGTATTCGCAAAATAGCTCATATTCGTCGCCTATTAATTCCTTGCGTAAGGCTGCCATAGCGTAGCCTCCTTTATTTGAGTAATGGAAGTGCGGAAAAATCCGTCACTTTATCAGTTCGTTTAAAATTTTCTTTGACTCCTCATATGCCCTTGCCTCTGACTCCTTGCCGGTGTAGTTGCTTTTGAGGACCGCAAACATATCGTCTGTCTTATAGCCCTTTGATTTAAGGTAAGCACTGTCCTTTAAGCTCACCGCATACGGCTTGCCGTCAAGCATATAGAGCTTATCCTCTGAGGGCATTTCATCAGCCCACTTATCAACGGTGTCATAGATATCGCCATAATAATCGTTATTGAACTGACGCAGCATTGTTTCGGTATCAAGAAGGAATATGTAGGAATTATCGTTATAGAACTCCATATCCAGCTTTGTACGCATAGCACTGTCAAACTCCTCGCTGCCTGCAATACCGGTTATAGTATAGCACTGGAACTTGATTGCACGTTCGCCGTTTCCGTCAGTATCTTCAATAAGCTCAGCCATATCGGAGGTAATTTCCCCGGTCATTTCGTCCGTAAACATAAGCGAGCCGCTGTATGTCATTGACAAATCGTATTCAGGTGCAGTGGCACACTGGTAAAGTGTGAGTAATACAAGGAAAATCACAACTATAACAGAAATTGTATGTACCTTGTAATACATCCAGAAATAAGGCCACCACTCTTTTGTAAACATCTTAGGCTTAACGCCGTAAACCTCTGCCATTGGTTTATGCCTCCTGATTTTTGTTTGTGTATTTTTTATCTGAGGTATAGTTATTTAATATATTATATCATATTTAAAATGAATAATCAAGAGTTTTTTATTGGAGTGCCGGAGAGGGTAAAATTGTTGACAGAGTATGTGTGAAATGGTATAATATAATAACAGATGATTTTATGTAAAGTGTGTTGGAAAAAATCCCTATAACGCAGGAGGATGCCAAATGAGTAATTTAAGTGATTTTGAAATTGAAAACGGTGTATTGAAAAAATATGTTGGTGCAGAAAGTGATGTAGTTATTCCGGATGGGGTAACGAGTATTGGTAGCTATGCGTTTTACTTTCATCGCAGGTTTGAAAGTATAACAATTCCTGATGGCGTAACGAGTATTGGTGAAAAGGCGTTTTGTGGATGTGGCAAGCTCAGGAGTATAATAATCCCTGATAGTGTAATCAATATTAGTGACCACGCATTCAGTAACTGTAGTAGTCTTAAAAGTATAGAAATTCCCGGTAGTATAACAACTATTGGAAACTATGCGTTCTATGACTGTACAAACCTTGAAAGTATAACGATCCTTGACGGTGTGAGAATTATCGGGCAAAGCACGTTTAGCGGTTGCACAAGCCTTGTGCGCGTAACAATACCCAACAGCGTGACAAGCATTGGCGAAAAAGCGTTTGACGGATGTACAAATCTTTGTGCCATAGACATCTCGGACGGCGTGACAAGCATTGGTTATCATGCATTTAAGGGCTGTGAAAATTTAAAGAATAATGACGGGTTTATTATTGTCGGTAACATACTATATGAGTATTGTGGAAGCGAAAAAAATGTAATAATTCCGGACGGCGTGACGAGTATCGGTGACGAGGCATTTTCTGACTGTAGCAGCCTTGAAAGCATAACAATTCCTGATGGCGTAACGAGTATTGGTGAAAGGGCGTTTTGTGGATGTGGCAAGCTCAGGAGTATAATAATCCCTGATAGTGTAATCAATATTTATGACCACGCATTCAGTAACTGTAGTAGTCTTAAAAGTATAGAAATTCCCGGTAGTATAACAACTATTGGAAACTATGCGTTCTATGACTGTACAAACCTTGAAAGTATAACGATCCTTGACGGTGTGAGAATTATCGGGGAAAGCACGTTTAGCGGCTGCACAAGTCTTGTGCGCGTAACAATACCCAACAGCGTGACAAGTATTGATTGGGAGGCATTCAGCGGCTGTGTAAGTCTTGAAAGCGTAACAATTCCTGATAGCGTGACAAACATCAATGTAGGTGTGTTTGAGGATTGTGAAAGGCTTTGGAAAATAACAATTCCCGACAGCGTGACGAGTATTAGATACTATGCATTCAGCGGCTGTAGCAGCCTTGAAAGCATAACTATTCCTGACAGTGTTACAAGTATCGGTGACGAGGCATTCTGCGGCTGTAGCAACCTTAGAAGTATAACAATTCCTGATAGCGTAACGAGTATAGGTGAACGTGTCTTTTCTAGATGTAGTGGCCTTGAAGACATAACAATTCCTGACAGTGTTACAAGTATCGGTGACGAGGCATTTTTTGACTGTAGCAGCCTTGAAAGCATAACTATTCCTGACAGTGTGACAAAAATTGGTGACAATGCGTTTGAGGGTTGCACAAGCCTTGTGTGCGTAACAATACCCAACAGCGTGACAAGTATTGGTGACGAGGTATTTAAGGGCTGTGAAAATTTAAAGAATAATGACGGGTTTATTATTGTCGGTAACATACTATATGGTCATTATGGACATGAAAATAATATAATAATCCCAAACGGCGTGAAAGGTATCGGAGGTTATGTGTTTAAGAGATTTACAAGCCTTGAAAGCATAACAATTCCTGACAGTGTGACAAGTATCGGAAATGGGGCATTCAGCGGCTGTAGCAGCCTTAGAAGTATAACAATTCCCGACAGTGTGACGAATATTGGAAACTATGCCTTCAGCGGCTGTAGCAGCCTTGAAAGTATAACAATTCCTGATAGAATAAACATTGGTGATTGTGCATTTAGTGGCTGTGAAAATTTAAAGGATAATGACGGATTTGTTATTGTCGGAAACATATTATATGAGTATTATGGAGATAAAAACAATGTAATAATCCCAGATGGCGTGAGAGGTATCGGAGATTATGTGTTTAAGTGTTTTTCAAGCCTTAGGAGTATAACAATTCCCGGCAGTGTGACAAGTATCGGTGACGAGGTATTTTCGTTCTGTTGCAGTCTTGAAAGTATAACAATTCCCGACAGCGTGACGAGTATTGGTGATTATGCATTCAGCGGCTGTAGCTGCCTTAGGAGTATAACAATTCCTGATAGTGTGATGAGTATCGGTGACTATGCATTTTCGGACTGTAGCAGCCTTGAAAGCATAACAATTCCTGATAGTGTGATGAGTATCGGTGACTATGCATTTTCGGACTGTAGCAGCCTTGAAAGCATAACAATTCCTGATAGTGTGATAAGTATCGGAAAAGGTGCGTTTTCGGACTGTAGTGTCCTTAAAGACATAACAATTCCTGACAGTGTAACAAAAATTGGTTACAATGCGTTTGAGGGTTGTGAAAAGCTTTGGGGAATAACAATTCCTGATGACCTAATAGATAGTCCCGAAGATGAACTCTCTGACATTTTGGACAATATTGGAGATAAAGCATTCGATGACAATGGACTTTTTTTGGGAATAACAATTCCCTATGGTGTGAAAAGTATCGAAGACTATGAGTTCTGTAGATACAGAAGCCTTAAAAGCATAACAATCCCTGATAGCGTGATGAGCATAGGTGATTATGCATTCAGGAGCTGTAAAAGACTTAAAAGCATAACAATCCCTGATAGCGTAACAAGTATAGGTGAATGTGCCTTTTTTAAATGTAGTGGACTTGAAAGTATAATAATCCCCGATAGCATAACAAGTATCTGTAAAGGGGTATTTGATGGCTGCATAAGCCTTAGGAGAATAACAATCTCTGACAGTGTAACAGTTATTGAAGATTATGCGTTTAGTAGCTGCACAAGCCTTGAAAGCATAACAATCCCCGACAGCGTAACGAGCATTGGTGACTATGCATTCAGCAGCTGTAAAAAACTCGGGAGCATAACAATCCCTGACAGCGTAACAAGTATTGGCGAAAAAGCGTTTTGGGACTGCACAAGCCTTGAAAGCATAACAATCCCCGACAGCGTGACAAGCATTGGCGAAAAAGCGTTTAATGGATGCAGTAAAATAACAATTCATGCACCGGCGGGAAGCTGTGCCGAGGAATATGCAAAAAAATACGATATCCCGTTTGAAAGTATGTAAAACAAAGAAAGCAAGCTTCAAGGATAACAAAAAAACAGCCGACAATGTCGGCAGACGCACTTTCGGAAGCTTCCGTAGCGGCGGCTCTGCAAGTGACTTATCAGCTACTATATTCAGTATAACAAAGCTTTTTCGACTTGTCAAGAATTTTAATTCATCTGTTACCGGCTTGCGGCAAATGCCGCAAGCCGGTTTTTGCAGGAAAAGCAACACATAAATATTGCATTTGATTTGCGGTTATGATATTATATAAGCAGAAACGGAGGGATTGCTGTGATTATAAACGGATTTCGTGAATTTGTCCGCACTGTCGCCGCAGAGGGTGCTGTGCTTTTGAAAAATGAAAATGTACTTCCTATAGTAAATGAAAAAACTGCAATTTTTGGAAGATGCCAGATTGATTACTATAAAAGCGGTACCGGTTCGGGCGGTGCTGTTAATTCGGTCTATGTATCGGATATACTGAGTGCTTTTCGTGAAAATCCCCGAATTACAGTCGATGAAGAAATTGCTCATATGTATGAGGAGCTTTGTACCAAACATCCTCTTGACCGCACAAACCGCTTTGAGGCAGATTTCACTGATGTGGAATTTAGTGTCCCCGAAAAAGCGATAGCGGATTCAGCACAGCGTAATGACAAGGCTGTTATCGTCATCGGCAGAGTTGCAGGTGAAGCGTATGACAACGAAAATGTAAAGGGCAGCTTTTTACTTACCGACAACGAACGCAGGCTTATAAAAAACGTGGGAAAGCATTATAAAAAATTCGCCGTATTGCTTAACACGGGAAATATAATTGATATGCGTTGGGTGGATGAGCTTGACGTGCCTTGCGTGATGTATATCTGGCAGGGCGGCGAAGAGGGCGGCAGAGCCTGTGCGGATGTTGTGTCGGGAATTGTCAGTCCTTGCGGAAAATTAGGGGACACGATTGCACACACATATGAGGACTATCCCTCATCTTCCGGCTTTGACGGTGAAAATGAGATTATCTACAGTGAGGATATTTTTGTCGGCTACCGATACTTTGAAACCTTTGCAAGAGACAAGGTGCTTTATCCGTTCGGCTTTGGTTTGTCTTATTCCGATTTTAGCATAAGAGCATTGCACATGATGCACAGGGACACGAAAGTGGAATTGGAAGCGGACATATATAACATCGGTAAATGTGCCGGAAAGACAGTTGTTCAGGTATATATGGAACCACCATCCGGAATATTGGGCAGAGCATCCCGTGAGCTTATTGCATTTGCCAAGACAGACGTAATAGCTCCGGGTGAATCGGAAAAAATCAGACTGAACGTAGATTTAAAAAGCTTTGCGGCATTTGACGATATGGGAAAGGTCGCAGATAAGTCAGCATGGGTGCTGGAAAAAGGAATATACAAATTCTATGTAGGCAGTGATGTACGGAGTGCCGCATGGTCATATTTTTGCGTGCTTGATGAAAATATCGTTGTCAAGCAGAGTGAATCCTGCATGTCTCCGGTAAAGCCGTTTGAAAGACTTATAAACAATAACGGTACAAAGGGACACGAAACTGTCGTAGGCGATATCGCCAATCAAATCAAATCCAATCCGGAGGAGTTTTCAAACAACGGCTTTAGCGGCAATATGGGTGAGGCTGTACGGAGAGGAAAGCTCAAAGAATTTATTGCACAGCTTACCAATGAAGAGCTTGCGTCACTGTCAAGGGGCGAGGGAATGCTCTCCCCCAAGGTAACACAGGGAACAGCCTCATGCTTCGGCGGCGTTACACCGGAGCTTTTAAAAAAGGGCGTCCCCGAAGCCTGCACCTCGGATGGTCCGTCGGGAATAAGAATGGATAACGGCGAGGCGGCAACAAGCATGCCCGGCGGTGCGGCACTTGCCTGCACATGGGACACGAAAATAATCGAGCAGCTTTATGAGTATGAGGGAAAAGAGCTGAAAGCAAATAAAATAGATATGCTTTTGGGTCCCGGAATGAATATTCACAGAAATCCGCTGTGCGGACGTAATTTTGAGTACTACAGCGAGGATCCGCTTCTGACGGGAATGATAGCGGCAGCGGCAGTACGGGGAATTGACAGGGGCGGTGCAATGGGCGTAATCAAGCACTTCGCCTGCAACAACAGAGAATATAACAGGTATAATGCAAATGCGGTTGTGTCCGAAAGGGCGCTCAGAGAGATTTATTTAAAGCCGTTTGAAATTGCGGTGAAAACTGCTCCGATATCGGGAATAATGACCTCATACAATCCGATAAACGGAATACAGTCCGCCTCCAACACAGGACTTGCAGACTGCATACTGAGACAGGACTGGGGATATGACGGCTTTGTCATGACAGACTGGTGGCCGCAGATGAACCGATTTGTAGGAGATAAGCCATCATCAAGGTATCTTGCCGCAATGGCGAAATCACACAACGACGTATTTATGGTAGTCAGCAATTTCCGTGCCGGAGACTGGGACGATGACATTTTATTATCGCTTGAAAGCGGCGAGCTTACAAAAGCACATTTGCAGAGAAATGCATATTCCGTTTTAAATGCAATTTCAAAAATGAACTGCTTTGAAAGAAAATACGGTTTTAAGGCTCCGACTAATAAAATATATTCCGACTGGTTTGGCACTGAAACGAAGGAAAGAGAATATCCGACAAGAAAGTGCATAATTCCCGAAAGTGGGACACGAAACAAACCACTTCTTCTTGTCGATATGCTCAATATTGAGGGCGATGGTGTAAGCCGCTGTTATGGTATTACCGCGAAGCCGGGAGACGAAGCACTGTTCACATTGGTAGGCGAACGAAGCGGAGCAGGTGAACTGACACTAAGCCTTGAAGCAAAGGGAGAGCCGCTTGCACAGCTTGCTGTGTTTGTGGAATACAACTCAAAGACTTATTCATATTCGTTAAGAGGCGGCGAAACGATTACAACCAAGCCTGTAAAAATGAAAGTAAAGACCGGCTGGCATGAGATGAAGATAGTATTTTCAAAAGCGAATATGTCAGAGGTTGTATTTAAGGGAATGGAGATAAAATATGTGAAATAAGGGAGTGCATAGCACTCCCTTATTTACTCCTCACCAATCCTCACCAGCACGAGATCCCTGCCATATACGGCAATCTGCTCCCAGGGGATGATGTATTCGCCCTTGCCGAAAAGCCTGCCCCAGAAGCTGTACGCTCTGCGTACAATGATTGCGGATATTGATCCATCACTCTCCTTTATTTCCACATCATAAATGTAGCCGAGCCGACGTGCGTCGGTGATATTTATAACCTCCATCTGACGGAGCTTCATTGCTCGAAACATACTCTGCCTCCTTGACAAAAAAATTAAACGGGTCTATAATAATATAAAACACTCAAAGGGGATGGTTGTTACGGAAAAACGGGATTTTTCAACAGGGTCTGTGATAGGTAATATTGTCAGGCTTGCAGTACCTATGACTATGGCACAGCTTATCAACGTGCTTTATAATGTAGTGGATAGAATATACATAGGCAGATGGGGCGAAAATGCCTCGGATGCACTGACGGGGTTGGGAATCTGCCTGCCGGTTATAACGGCAATCATGGCTTTTGCAAATCTTATAAGCTCAGGCGGTGCGCCGCTGTTTTCCATTGCAAGAGGCAAGGGCGACAAAGAGGAGACCGAGAAGCTTTTGGGAAACTCATTTGCACTGCTTCTAATCATGGGAATAGCACTGACTGTAATTATATATATGATAAAGACACCTGTACTTATGCTTCTTGGAGCGAGCGAGGCAACTCTCCCCTACGCCGAAAGCTATCTGTCGGTGTATATCATCGGAACGGTTTTTGTTATGCTATCGCTTGGACTTAACAGCTTCATAAATGCACAAGGCTTCGGCAAGACGGGAATGACAACGGTAATAATCGGAGCCGGACTCAATATTATTCTTGATCCGCTTTTTATATTTACGTTTGACATGGGCGTTACAGGTGCGGCGGTGGCAACGGTGATTTCGCAATTTGTTGCCGCAATGTGGACATTTCTTTTCCTCATAAGCCGCCGCAGCGAGGTAAAAATCAAAATAAAGGCAATGCGTATAGAAGCAGGACGTGCAATCAGGATAATGACGCTCGGTGTATCGGGCTTTATCATGGCAGCGACCAACAGTGCCGTTTCAATGGTGTGCAACAGCGTACTGTCGGTTTACGGCGGCGATACATATATTGCAGTGATGACAATAATAAATTCGGTGCGTGAGGTTATAAGCATGCCGGTGATGGGCATTACAAATTCCGTTCAGCCGGTAATCGGCTTCAACTACGGAGCCGGACTGATGAAGCGTGTAAAGGAGGGTATCCGCGACAGTGCGGTAATACTTGTTATATATACAGCACTTATGTGGATTTTTGCGATTATATTTGCACGTCAGTTTATGAGCCTGTTCACTCAGGACAGTGCGATAATTGAGGCAGGAATCAGACCCATGCACATATACTATTTCGGCTTCGTATTTATGGCACTGCAATTTTCGGGGCAATCGTCATTTGTCGGTCTGGGCTATGCGAAGCAGTCGGTATTCTTCTCGATATTCCGCAAGGTAATAATCGTAATTCCGCTTACGTTGATACTTCCGCATTTTCTGGATGTTGACGGAGTGTTTATGGCAGAGCCGATATCCAATGTAATAGGCGGAACGGCAAGCTTTCTTACTATGTATTTTACAGTGTATCGGAGGCTGTAGGTGTGTTGATTTGACAAAATCCTTATTTTATAGTATAATAGAAGAAATCATAATGATAAGTGCAAGTTTTATTGCATAAATAACGGAGGTTTATTATGAAGAAAACAGCGGCTTTAATCGGTGCGGCAGTCATCGCATTTTCTGCGTGCATACCGTATGCAGGTGCGGCAGAGAGCTGGAGAGATGCATTTGTAACACGAATAATGAAGGAGATGTCCTCAGACACAACATATCATGAGGTGGCTTTAACAGACCTTGACAAGAACGGTGTACCGGAATGCTTTATTTACCGAAGCGGTATTGACGGCGGAATTTCCGCAGGCTTTACCCTTGCAGACAATACAATTACTTCAATTGAGGTGCCGGGAAATATAATCGGTGACTGTCTTGCTGACATTACTGTTTATGAAAAGGACGGAAGATATATTTTTATGGGACGAGAGGTTCCAAGATATTCGTCAATGATTCAGTGCTACAAGCTTGAATATGACGGAGCAAAGCTTACGGCTACAAAGATTAACAAGGAGGACGTAAGTCCGTATTCAACAGTACCGTATGAGGATATGCACTCGGACGAATTTCTTTCAAACGGATATCCCAACCGTTCAAAGATTCAGAAGTTTATCAACAGCTATAATGCAGTAAACAGCCTTACGGCAGAGCCGTCAACCTCAAGAATGACCGTAAACGGTAAAGAGGTTGATGTTTCGGGATACTCGGTAAACTACTCAAATTATTACAAGATAAGAGACATAGCAATGGTACTGCGTAACACAACCTCACGCTTTGACGTAAGCTGGGATCAGAGGAAGAGTGCAATTGCGATAAGCCTTGACGAGAAATATACAATAATCGGCGGCGAGCTTGAAGAAAGCTCAATATCAACAACAATGGATATTGAGGAAAGTCAGGCACCGATTTATGTAGATGGCAGAGAAAAGGAAGCAAAGTGCTACAATATTGATGGATATACATATTTCAAAATTCGTGACATAGCAGACCTCGTAGGCTTCACCGTAAACTGGAACGAAGCAACGCAGACAATCGAGATTGAGACGGAATAAATTAAAGGGGCATTCATATGAATGCCCCTTTCGTTATTGTCAATTCAATTTACGGGTTATCCCCCTACTAAAACCACCCGAACACAAGCTTTCCCGATTCGCTAAGCTCATCATAGCTTATACCGTCCGATATGTCTGCACCGCTTATAAGTGCTGCAGAGCTTTCCTGCTTGTCGCACAGCGACCAGTTCGCCCAGCTTATATTATTCTCATTCATGAAGTCAATCCATCTTTGCCCCTCCTCGGCATATACACCGCCGCTGCCGCTTGCATCGCTAAGACCCCATTCGCTTACAAACACCGGTAAGCCGCATGAGATTATCCTGTCCCTTAACCACTGCGTATGCGTGCCTGCATAGAAATGACACGAATACATAATATTTTCATCATTTATCGGATCCTTTGCCGCCTCGTGCAGGTCCTGACTCCAGGTTGGCGAACCGACTAAAATCACTGCATTTTCATCAACCGCACGGATTGCACTAATTATTTCCTCCGCATACGGCTTTACATCACCCGACCACGTTACACTACCGTTCGGCTCATTGCATATCTCATATATCACCGCCGGATTCCCCTTGTATCGCTGTGCCATTTCCGTAAAGAATGCCTTTGACTGCTCTTTGTAGGTATTGGGATTTCCGTCACTTAAAATATGCCAGTCGATAATCACATACATATCAAGTGCAATCGCAACATCTGCCGCCGCAATAACCCTCTGCTTCAGTGACGGATTGGAGATATATCCGTTTTCGGCTGTATAATTTGCTATACGAAACAGATTTGCTCCTGCATCCGCTGTTGATTTTATCGCTTCATAGCCAAGAAACTGACCAAACCACTGAATACCATGACTGCTCATGCCCCTTAATACCACCGCTTCGCCCTTTGCATTGCAAAGCTGCCTACCGATAACCTGTAATGCACCGTTGACGCTTACTCCTTTGCCCGATACCGCCTGCGGTATGGGTGTGGGCGATACCGGTACTTCCTGCGGCTTTTCTTCGCTCATATCCGCTGCCCTTGTAATCAAGGCACATGCTTCTGCTCTTGTGAGTGCAGATTTCGGGTTGAAGCAGCCATTATTATCACCCTTTACTATTCCCCTTGCATATGCTCCAAGCACACTTTCATAATAGCGTCCGTCAAGTACGGAAAAATCTGCAATTTTTGCACTCTCTGTGTTATAATCTCCTCTTGCATCGGGTGCAAATGCTTTCATAATAATCTTTACCGCTACCTGACGTGTTATGGGATCATCATACGTCATAGCAGTCGGCGGAATTTCATCCCAGTCATAAAAGCCCTCATCCAAAGCACTTTGCATAAGTCCGCCTGCCCAGTGACTGTTTTGACTCACTCCCTCACCAAGACCGCATACCCGTGCGACAACCGACACGAACTCTGCCGCCGTTATCTCATTATCAGGCTTAAAGCTTCCGTCTCCGTAGCCGTTAAGATATCCGCTTTCGCTCATTTGACTTACATTTTCATAATACCAGTCGCCCGTCTTAACATCGGTAAACTCTGCCGCAAATACCGTAACTATCGCCATAGCTATGCATAAAATCAGGGTTATAAATTTTTTCATCTTATTTTCCACGCTCCGTCAAAGTACAGCTCATAGCTGTACTCAAATTCTTCCTCTTCCGATACCGCCTTGACCGTCAGCGTATGCGTACCCTTTTCAAGTGCGGATATATCAATATTTACCGCATACGGAATTTCATCAGCCGATGCAACCGAAGCTGTATCTATATAATATTCAATCCTCTCTATATCATTATGTGGGAAATATGCATATGTGTATAACGGAAGAGTATCATTATATACCTGCTCCTGTGCCTTTACAAAGGTCATGTCTGCACTGTCCGATGCTGAGGTCAGAAATACTTCGCACCCAAGTGCCTCCTCGACAATTGCACGGTATTCGTCGGTAAGCTTATAGCTCATGACCTCGCCGCCGCAGTACTGATTAAAATATGTTATTAATTTCACCTGCGGAAATTTCATTGCCGTATTCCAGTACATTGCACGGAGTCTCGGTATTGCCCAGTCATGAATATCAATGTCGGAATAATAAATCTCGCTTTCAACCGCACCCTCGCTTATCGCAATCGGCTTATTTATATTATTCTCCTGCATAAATGCACTTATCTTTTTAAGTGAGTTGGACGTCCATGCATACTTGCCGCAGTTAAAGGCAAGATTTCCCCAGTCATCCGTATTGACATTGCCCATGAAATCATGCTTCATAAAGCTTGATATGCCAATCCAGTCAACATACTCATCGCCCGGATAATATATCTCATACGGGCGGTCAAGCGAGCCGAAATCGTTAGGCGACCACATCATTGCCATGCCCTCATATTCATGAACAATATCGGCAATATAGCGGAATGCCTTTACATATGCCGACGGCGAATTTCCCATCGTACCGACATTCATCTCGGCGGCGTACCGTATAATCGATTTTTTTCCCGAAGAGGCAATATTATCAAGCGTAGTGCGGATATACCTTTCATTTTCAAAAACACTGCCCACATCCGACGTATTCCAGGGTATGAGATTGATACAGTCACTTTGGCTTATTATATTTATATTCGGCTTGCAGAAATAGTCCATTTTCTCGTCAAACTCGAAATATGTCGAATACACACCGAAGCTTGTTTTAAATCCGTCCGTGCCGTCACCGTTTATTCCTGCATATATCCCCTTTTGCGGTTCAAGCCTTGCACCGTAATACACCTGAGTATCGCCCTTTGTGTATAATTCAAGCTCATTATTTGCCGATATTCCTTTCATCTGTGCCGATACCTCACCCATACTCACCTTGGGGAATCGGTAGGAATTGAGATACAGCGTACGCACGCTGTCATCATATAAGTAATTAAAATTATAGTCGGAATATCCCCACTGCACGTTATATTCGTCAGTCAATGCACCCAGGTCCTCAACCCTTACGCAGGTACGACCCTCGACATTAAACGATTCAATTTTTATCCCGTTGACATATGCACGGATATCGGAATACAGCACATTTCCGCACACATCGCCGACCGTACCGCGTTTAGTCTCAATACCCGTAATATTCTCCGGCTTTGTAAGCGTTGTTACATCTACTCTGCGTGTTTCCTCGTTGAACTGCACGTCAAAGCCGTATTCACGCAAATCGGCAAGAGCAATTGCAGTTGTGCCGCCGATACTGTAGGACGGAATCGGTATGGAATCAATAAGCGTTATTATATCTGTTGTATAAACCGTGCCTATCACATCACCTACGTTGTGTGCATACACGGATGCGGCGGTGCAAAAGCAAGCCGCCGCCATGATTATTATTTTCCTCATTTTTCTGTCTCCGTTTTAAACATCAATGGACGATTATCCTCATCCCAGAGCATATATTCCCTGCCGCTCCTAATGCTAAACACCGCCTTATCGCCCGTAAGCCTCATGTCACTGCTGCTCACGCTTTTAAGCCTGCCCCTTGAATCGTATTCCACCTCATAGAATACATACGGTGATGATGCCTTTTTAGTCGGATATACCGTAATGAGCGAATCCTCACACAGTACAATGGCATCCGTTGTTGTGCTGATAAGCGAGCCGTCCGTTTCAACGTATTCTATATTATTTTTTGATGCATACAGCTGTGCTGTCGAGTCCTTACGGCAGTAAATTATTACCGATGAATCCTCAAAAGCCGAGTCTCCTATACTTCTCACCGAGGATGCGACAAATATCGGACCGATATTTTCACAGCCGGAGAATGCATAAGCACCGATTGTACGCAGTCCGCCCGGAAGCGTCACGCACGCAAGCGAGGTACAGTTGAAGAATGTACCCTCCTTAATGTTGGTACATTCCTCCCTGACCTTTATCCTTTGCAGTGACCTGCACCCCGAAAATACATAGTTGCCCGTTGTTTTTACAAGCTCCGCATGTCGAAGTGACCTGCATCCGATAAATGCATAGCTGCCTATATTGGTAAGATAAGTAAAATCTATTTCCTCAAGTGCTGTATCGTTATAGAACGTATAAGCACCAAGCTCCGTAAGCGTTGACGGCATTATAACCTCCTTTAAGGAGGACAATGCACCAAGGCAGTACTCACCTGTTTTTGTAATACCCTCGCCGATAACAACCCTTTCTATGTGATCGCCGCCCACCATCCAGGGTGTTGTCAGTGCATAGGAGGTAATGTTTGATTTTCCGTAACTGTATGTCGCACCCTTACCGCTTAGAGTAAGAGTTTTTAAATCACTGCTCAACTCCCATTTTACATTCTCTCCGCATTCGCCGCCCACCGGTTCACTGAAAGTGATTTTGCCCGTGATTGCATCGTTGTAATAGCCTGCAATTTCAATCCAGTCAAGGATTGTCCCGTCAAATACAGCTTGGCTGATTTTTGCATTCGCAAAGGCACCGTTTTCTATCTTTGTAATTGTAGGCGGAAATTCAAGCGTATTATTGAACTCCGCAAAGGCAAACGCAGATATACCGATGGTTTTAAGCGATTTGGGGAATGTGATTGCACCGAACTTTACGCCGCTAAAGGCATTATGTCCGATATATGTGAGCTTATCGGGTAATCGGTCTATAGTAAGCGATGTACATTCAGAAAACGCTCTTTGATTTATGTGTGTAATATTATCAGACAGCGTCAGATTTTTAAGTGCCGTACATCCCGAAAAAGCAAACTCATCTATTGTAACTGCCGAATCGGGTATAATGACGTTATCCAAAGAAGTGCAGTAAGCAAATGCCCCCTCACTGATTTCATTCAGCAACGGCGAAAGAGTAAGTGTATCAAGACTTTTACAGCCGCAGAACATATACGGTGCAAGTCCGCTCACGCTTTCATCCATTGTTACTGTCTTTAAGCTGCGGCAGTCATCAAACATATAGGATGCCGCCGAATAATCCCCCGACGGAAGATGTACCTCCTTGAGCGAATTACAGCCATAAAATGCATTCGTAAAATATTTCGCTCCTGCTCCCAATGTAAGCTTTGACAGTGAGCTGTTTGCAAAGGCATAGCTGTGTATCAACCTTACGCTGTCCGGAATCACCACCGAGCGTAATGACGAATCATAAAATGCACGCTCGCATATACGGTTAAGCGTATCGGGGAGAGTAATAGCCGTAAGCGAGGGACAGTTGAAAAAGCATTCTATTCCGATATTTATAAGTCCGTCATTGAGCTTTACCTCATTGAGCTTCGTGCAGTTATAAAATGTCTTTGAGCTTAAGGTTGTGACTCCTGACGGAATTTCTATGCTTTCAAGTGCAACGCAGTTATAAAACGCATTTATGCCCAGCTCCTCCAGTGAATCCGGCAGCTCTACCGTGCGAAGATTATCACAGTTCATAAATGCCTCTAATTTTATATTTTTAATTCCCGACGGAAGCGTCAGCTCCTCCAGAGAGTCACAGGCATAAAACGCTCTTGGTCCCACAGCCGTAAGCGTTGACGGAAGCGTTACGCTTGTCAGATTTTCGCATAAGCCGAATGCAAAGCCGGGGACATTGGTTATTCCCTCTTCAATAATCGCCTGCCTTATCCGATTCGTATATTGATACCAGGGCACTGCATCCTCTGCCATTGCAAACGCACCCGTATAGAAATCGGAAATTCTTCCCGTTCCCTTTATTTTAAGCACATTACCGATAAGCTCCCAGCTTGCGGTATCCGTAAGAGTACCGCCAATATAGCCTGTCGGCACCTCGGTTGGCGAGGGCGTTTCCTCCGCATAAGCCGGAACGGTTATAAGCACCGCCGCCGCAAGTGCCGCTAAACATTTCTTTATCATAAGACCTCCGTCTTTTTAACAAGCGGACTTCCGTCCGTACCCCAGATTATAACCGTATCACCCACGCTCACATCAAGCACTGCGACACCGTTTTCAACCGTAAGAATAGCCGTACTTACCGACATAAGCCGACCGTTTTCGTCATAGCTGACTCTATAAACCGTCACTTCTGCCTCGTCCGTTTCAATTGTAAGCATTGAATCCTCTATCCACGCCTGTGTATTCTCTTTCAATGCCTCTGCCAGAGTACCGTTAGTTATAACAAATGCTATACCCTTTTCCTGTGCATATTTTCTTGCGGCACTTCCCGCACTGCACCTGATCTGAATACCCGAAGAATCAAATGCTGTGTCTGCGATTTCCGTTACGGAATCACCCACATCTATTCTTATCATACCGAGACAGCCGGCATACGCATAATCGCCTATGCTTACAACAGTATCCGGCATTTCCACACCTGCAAGCACCATACAGTTATAGAAAACTCCGTTATTTATTGCGGTAATTCCCTCACCGAAGCTTACACGTCTTGCACCGATGCACTCACCGAATACATACTCTCCCGACTCTGCACTAAGATGAAGCTTCGAAAGCTTACTGCATCCCCAGAACGCATAATCACCCATATAGGATATACCCTCAAGGTTTATTGTCTCAAGTGCCGTATCGTTATAAAACGCATATGCACTTATTGTTCCAAGGCTTTCGGGAATTGTTACCGAGGTAAGCTTGGGCAGTGTTGCAAAGCTGTATTCGCCTATTGAGGTTATTCCCTCTTCAATTATAACTGTTGTAATCTTATTCTGTGCTATGAGATGCCAAGGCATTGTGTAGGCATAGGCAGTGCTGTCGGCTTTGCCGTAATTATACATTGCACCGTTTCCGCTTATTGTAAGCGTCTTTGAATCGGTACTTAATGACCACTGTACATTTTCACCGCACACGCCCCTTGACGGGTCGGTAAAAGTCAGTACTCTTAAAAGATTCGCATTAGCGTTACCGTTTAACTCGTACCATTCCAACTGCGAGCCGTCATATACAGCCTTTGCAATTGAAGCATTTTCAAAAGCAGTTTCCTTAACCTCTGTTATACCGCTGTGCAATGTCAGCTCACCTAAAACTGTTATTCCTGAAAAGGAATTTGTGCCAAGCTTTTTTAATGATAGCGGCACCTCAACAGTATCTGCCGTAAATTTTACAGATGCAAGTGCATAACTGCCGAGATATGTAATATTTGAGGGAAATGTTTCATAGGTAAGCCTGCTGCAGCCACGAAAGGCTTCTTCATATATGGCTTTAAGTCCTTGCGGCAAATCCAGCTTTGAAAGCATTGAACAATCGTAAAACGCCTGCGAGCCGATATACATAACGCTTTGCGGAATAGCCAGCTCCTTTATGTCATTGCATTCATAAAACATTCCCGACGGTATGGTTGTTATACCCTCCGGAAGTACTACCGTTTCAAGCTCGGTACAGCCCCTGAACATATCAGATGCTCCCGATATATTCACCGTATTTATCACTGCTTTTTTAAGCCCGGCGCAATTGCTGAATATTGAACCGTTTAAATATGTACCCTCAGGAATCGTGACTTCTGAAATATCTGTCCGTAAAAATGCACCTGCACCAATTTCCTTTAATCCGTCAGGGAAATCCACCTTGGTAATATTCGTCCATGAAAACGCCTTTTCTCCAATCGTTGTGAGTGAGGGCGGCAAGGTTATATCCTCAAGAAGCCTGCAATAACGGAATGCATTTGCACCTATTGATGTAATGCCCGACGGCAGTTCAATTCCGGTAAGCGTTTCACAGAACGAAAACGCACCTGCTCCTATTTCTGTAAGGCTTTGCGGTAATTTTATATCTGTAAGTGCCCTACACTCATAAAATGTCTCACTTGCCAAAGCAGTTACACCCGACGGCAGTTCAATCGCTTCAAGTGATTTGCAGCCGTAAAACGCACCGCTTTCAATATAGCTCACACTGTCGGGAAGCACTATATCATCAAGCTTTGAGCAGTTGCAAAATGCCTGTGCTTCTATTGATAAGAGTCCGTCCGGTAAATCTATACCCGATAAATTACCGCAGGCACGGAACGCTCTTGCCCCTATTGATACAATAGTTGAGGGAAGTGTTACACTTTTCAGCTTCGTACAGGAACTAAAACCTAAACCGGGAACATTTTTTATTCCCTCTTCAATAACCACCTCGGTTATTTTACTTTTATAATCATACCAGGGCATACTGTTCACAATTTCCAGGATACCGCCTGTGTAATAATCGGGAACATAGCCCGTACCCTTGATTTTAAACACAGTGCCGTCAAGCTCCCAGCTTGCGGTATCCGTAAGCTTACCGCCGATATAGTCCTCCGGCACTTCGGTAGGTGCAACAGTTTCTTCCGGTTCATCCGTCGGTATAACTGTCTCTTGCGGAACTTCTGTCGGTGTTACAGTCTCTTGCGGTTCGTCCGTCGGTATCGCTGTCTCTTGCGGAATTTCTGTCGGCATTGCAGTCTCCTGCGGTTCGTCCGTCGGTATAACTGTCTCTTGCGGAACTTCTGTCGGCATTGCCGTCTCTTGCGGATTCCCGGTTGGCAAAGCTGTTTCTTCCGCTTCAATGCTTATCTGTGCATTATCGGAGGACAAGACCTCATTTTCCGCCATAACCGATACAGGCACGGTACCCATAAGCATAGCCGCCGCAAGAGCTGCTGATATGTATTTTCTTATCCCTTTCATTTCATACTCCTCCCGTAACTGTCTTATATATATAAGACACACAAGCCCGATAATTTTATTCACTATTTCAAAGTTTTTTTATATACTTATAGTATCACGATTTTACGCAAAAGTCAATGTTTATAGCATGAACTGCCATCAAAACGTCATGAACTGCCAAAACGGGACAATACAAAAAAGCCCGTATCCGGAGTTGGAGGCATTTCTCCGGATACGGACTCTGTTATTCAGGCAATCAGTCGCTTTGCATTCACCTTTTCGGTATGGTCAGGAAATGCAAGTGCTATTACCTCTGAGATATGCTTTACAGGCATAATCTCAATCAAGAAGCTGTTAAGCTCTTCCTCTGAAAGCTGCATGTAGTTATCATACGGAATGAACACCTTGCTGCAACCTGATTCCTGAGCCGCACTGATTTTCGCCTTTGTTCCTCCGATGGCAAAAACATTACCGAAAAGGTCTATTTCACCTGTGTAGGCAAGGTTGCCTGACACCGGAGTTTTCAATACTGCCGAAAGTATTGAAATAAGGATTGCAACACCTGCTGAGGGACCGTCCTTTACAACCGCACCCTCACCGAAATGGAGGTGAAGTCCGAAATCAGCGGCACTATCAAGATGATTGAGTCTTATGTAAGTCTTTGCAAGCTTCACACTGTCAACAGCACTTTCCTTGGGAAGACCTGTGATGTTAAGCGAAGTATCACCCGGAATAACCGCCGACTCAATCGAGAATGCCATACCGGAATTTCCGCCTGTTACGGCAAGTGCCTTTGAGAAGCCCGGAACATTCTTTGTGAGGAGGTTTCCTCTCGGAATCGGCTTTGCTCCAAGAGATTTTGTAACATCGTCGGAATCGATTAAAAATCTCTGATTTTCTATATTGTCAGCATTTTCCGCAAGCTTGTCGCTGACAAGCTTCTTGACAGCCTTTTCAAGGTCTCTCACACCGAATGAGGTGCAATACTCCTCAACAAGTAAATCCGCCGCATCGGGGCTTACAGCAAAGCTTGCATTTACTCTCTCATACTCTGTGTTGGTTGCAGGTAAGATATAGTCGTTGAGTATGGTTTTCTTTTCCGCCTTTGAATATCCGTCAACCTCAATCACCTCAAAGCGGTCAAGAAGCAGCGGATTAACCTTTGACAGATCATTTGC
This sequence comes from Clostridia bacterium, assembly GCA_045542415.1. Lineage (GTDB taxonomy): Bacteria > Bacillota > Clostridia > UBA1381 > UBA1381 > UMGS1958. Next base: position 30,649 of record JAZQKZ010000048.1, on the reverse strand, counting down.
GGAGGCAATGAATATTACCTCGGAAAGGTCAATCGGCACTTTAAGGAAGTCATCCGTAAACTCACATGAGTTATCAAGCAGGTCGATAAGTGCATTGCTTGCACTTACTCCCTCTTTAGAGCCAAGCTTATCAACCTCATCAAGAAGCACCAATGCACGGACTGTCTTAACTCTTTCAAGACCGGCAACAATCGAACCCTCCACAGCTCCTTTATAGGTCGGCGGGAATCCCTTTATAATTCTTTCGTCCGATACGCCGTTTAAGGATACCTTGACAAAAGGAACACCTATACTGTCTGCAATACTCTTACAAATTGAGCTTTTTCCCACTCCTGCACCGCCGGCAAGCAGGAATCTGATGCTTGAAAAGCTTCTTCCCTGTACCATTCTTACAAGGAGGCTCTTTGCGATTCTTTCCTTGACCTCTCTCAATCCAAAATGTGTCTTATTCACACTTTCAAAAAAGCTGTCATAATCAAATCCGCCAAACGGCTGTGCCGGAGGAATAAGATCGAGTAAGAGCTGTGCTCTTTTAAGCCAGATATCCTTTTCTTCTCCTGTTACTTCCTCATTCTCTATGGCGGTAAAGATTTTCTTCAGCTCTGCACTGTGGGCAGCACTGAGTCTGTCCTTGTTACGGTGATAAATAAGCTTTATATCCTTGTCGCTGACATATTCTTCAAGTATCTCTCTGACCATTGCGGCATCAACACTTATAGTCTCAAAGCCCTCCTCCTCGCGGCGGCTGATGAGGTTTTTAACAATGCTCTTAAGCTTATCCTTGAGCAGTCTCGCTCCCTCATCACAGCAATAGTACTTGATAACCGCCTTTACCGCTTCGTCAGTAAAGACAATTTCACCGTTTTCAAGACCGAAATCCTTTTCAAGCTGCGGAATGATATATTCCTGTGCAATATTGTACTTGTCCTCGTCGCTGTAGTCGTCCATGTAAATAACCTCAAATCGGTTAAGAAGCGGTGAGGGAATATTCTTTACCGAATTTGCCGTCGCAATAAACGCAGTATTGCTTGTATCAACCGCCATCTCCAGGAATTTGTCATAGCACTCATTCACATCCGACAAAATATCCAGCATTGCACCCGTAGCCGCACCGTGCTTTGTACCGGTGCCCATCTTGTCAAGCTCGTCAAGAAGAAGAATCATTTCACTGGTTCCCTCACGGAAAAACTTATTAATAAACTCTCCGGCATCGGCACCATCAAAAGACGGATCTGTGCCCTTAAGATCAAGTGCCGAAGAAATAGAACCCATGTTAATGACTGCGTACGGTATTCCATAAATTTCTGCAATGGCTTTTGCAAGAAGAGTCTTGCCTGTTCCGGGACTTCCTACAAATAAAAGCTTTAAGCTTCTGCTACTGCTGTATTTTCCAGAGACAATCTGCTCGGCAATCTTTTTCTTGAGCTTATCCTTTTTATAGATATACTTGTCAAGAATCGCAATAATCTCCTTGTATGACGGAACCTTTCTTTCAAGATATTCAGGAGAAATATTTAAAATATACTCCAGACGGCTATAGGCTTTTTGGGCGTTGAGTTTGTCATTAAACAGATTTTCTATTTCCCTTTGCTGTTCCGGAGTATATGTATGCTTACACATATCATACTTCAAACGCAAAGATTCCTTACCCTTAACAGGTGCAACTCTTTTTTCACTGCATTTTCCGTACTTCTTACTGTTAAGCTGACTGATGATTGAGTCTCTCTGAGTACGGCTCAGCTCAAGAAATGCCTCTATTGCATTGCACTTGTCCTTTAAAGACTCTATTGCGTCAAAAAGGTGATAGAATGAATCGGTACATATCACTTTTGCATTTTTTTTTGCCGACATATCTGTCGCAATAATATGCATAAAAGGATATCCCGACTCTTCCTCAAGCTCGGTAACGGTGCGTGAATGAATATCAAATTTTACAAGCTTTCCCTTGGATAAAAGCATGCATGTGCGATTTCCATCTTCATCCTGACTGAAATCTATCATCTCGCCGTAGTAATGCTTAAATATAACGGTGTCCGGCTCTGAATCCTCGAAATCAGGCGGACCGAAGAGATGTTCCAGTCTTCTGTCAATAATTCTCTCAAAGGGACTTTTAAACTCTGTTATTTCAGATTCAAGACACACATCATTTTCCACAACAAGGTTATTTTCCTCTTCTGCATTTTCTCCTGTTATATTATCATTATTAAGTGAGCCCCACAGATCCGGGCGGTTGTAATTTCTTCTTTTCATTTTTGTTTCCTCCTTGTTATTAATATGTATTAAGACGCCTTACCCAAATAAATCTCCGCCTCGTTATCGCCCGGATAAACAATCTTTCTTTCGGGAACAATCAGCTTTGTGTCGGCAGTATAGAGCCATGAATTTTCATCCTTTTCAAACTTGATTCCGTTAAAATTAATTTCTGTCTTTAAATTGTACATCATAGTCTTTTCCTCCTTGATTTATCTGAAATTTAATAAGGCAAGCTCTGCCATTTTCGCAAGGGGCGTTTCGCCCCTTTACATTGTAATCATAACATATTTTGAAAATTTGTTTTTGGGGGGTGTCTGTAGCGATAATTCCGGCTTTTTGTAAGGTCTGTCTTTCCCTTACAATATAATGATAGCATATTTTGAGGTGTTGCTTTTTAAGGGGTAATTTATATCACACCCCAATTTTTATGCACAAAAAAAGGAAGTGCCGTCAAACACTTCCTTCAATTCCAATTTAATCCAATTTAACCTCAATCAACACAGTATCTCCCGAAATTGTTGCTGATGACTCGTGCAGACTCCATGCATAGTCTGTTCCGATAAATGAGCCGCCAAAGTTGTCAACAAGCTTTCCGCTTGCATCAAGACAGTTGAATTCTACACTTACTGTTCCTCTGCCCTCAAAAAAAGTCTGTAATGTATATTCAATGTCATAGTCTCCGTCTGCATTCTTCTCTACCTTTGTCAGCTTGAAGTTGCTTAAATACGGAGTCTTGTTCTCCAACGCACCGTTATACTCAATCGGGAACTCACTTGCCGGTGCCGGTGTTGAAGTCGGAGCCGGTGTCGCCGCTGATGTTATTGTAACCGTTCTTGTTTCGCCGTCCCACGCGACGTCTGCACCAAAGCTCTCCGCAACTGCTCTTGCGGGTACCAATGTGCGGTCATCCACTATCTGCGGCGGTACGTCAAGCGTAATCTCCTGTGCATTAACGGTCATCACGGTTGAATCAATTGTCATTTCAACTGTTGTATCATCCTTTACGGCACTTACCTTTCTTGCCTCACCGTCCCAGCTTACCTCTGCACCCATTGCCTCAAAAATCACTCTTAACGGTACAAAGGTACGGTCGCTTATAATCTGCGGCGGTACGTCAAAAGTAAGCTGCGCTCCGTCAAGCATAACCTTTACATCGTCCGCACACTGTACGCCCACAGCCGACATAAGCATCATTGCCGCTGAAGCTGCTGCTATTATTCTTTTCTTTATCATTTCTGCTCACTCCCTAATAAATTTATATCTGAATTATACCATACACATTTATAAATTTCAATGATTTAATGACATTCTTCCCAAAAAATTCACACGTTTTACAGCAATATCCAAAACTTTTCACACTTTTTAAAAATACCCCTTGTAATATTTTGAAAAATAGTATATAATGATAGGGATTATAAAGAGAATTTTTAATTACGGAGGATATATACATGGCACAGGAAGAATCAGCAAGATTAGCCCAGATCCTGAAGAACAGACGTGACAAGCTTACAGAGCTTCAGGATGCAGGCAATGACCCGTTTCAGATAACAAAGTATGACAGAGACACTACATCAGCTCAGATTAAGGATAACTATGCAGAGTATGAGGGTAAGACTGTAACAGTTGCAGGACGTCTTATGTCAAAGAGACGTATGGGTAAGGTAGGCTTCGGTCACCTTATGGATATCGACGGCAAGATTCAGGTATTCTTTAAGAAGGACGAGCTTGGCGAAGAGGATTACGAGCATTTTAAGAAGCTTGATATCGGTGATATCATCGGTGTTAACGGTGAGGTATTTACAACTCAGACAGGCGAGATTTCAGTTCGTGTAATCAAGTGTACTCTTCTTTCAAAGTCACTTCAGCCACTGCCGGAGAAGTTTCACGGTCTGACAGATACAGACACACGCTACAGACAGCGTTATGTTGACCTCATCATGAACGACGAGGTTAAGGATACATTCGTTAAGCGTTCAAAGATTATTTCAGCAATCAGAAGCTACTTAAACGCTGACGGCTTCCTTGAGGTTGAGACACCGATGCTCGTTTCAAACGCAGGCGGTGCAGCTGCACGTCCGTTCGAGACACACTTCAACGCACTTGACGAGGACTTTAAGCTCCGTATCTCACTTGAGCTTTACTTAAAGAGACTTATCGTAGGCGGACTTGAGAGAGTATATGAAATCGGACGAGTTTTCCGTAACGAGGGACTTGACACACGTCACAATCCGGAATTTACATTAATGGAGCTTTATCAGGCATACACCGACTATCACGGCATGATGGATTTAACAGAAAATCTTTACCGTCACGTTGCTCAGGAGGTGCTTGGCACAACAAAGATTACCTACAACGGCATTGAAATGGATTTAGGCAAGCCGTTTGAGAGAATCACAATGGTTGATGCAGTTAAGAAGTATGCAGGTGTTGACTTCAACGAAATCAAGACACTTGAAGAGGCTCAGGCAATCGCAAAGGAAAAGCACGTTGAATTTGAGAAGCACCACAAGAAGGGCGATATCTTAAATCTCTTCTTCGAGGAGTATGTTGAGGAGCATTTAATTCAGCCGACATTCGTAATGGATCATCCGGTTGAGATTTCACCGCTTACAAAGAAGAAGCCGGAGAATCCGGATTATGTTGAGCGTTTTGAGTTCTTTATGAACGGCTGGGAGATGGCAAATGCCTATTCAGAGCTTAACGACCCGATCGACCAGAGAGAGCGTTTTAAGGCACAGGAGGAGCTTTTATCATTAGGTGATGAAGAAGCTAACACAACTGATGAGGACTTTATGAACGCACTTGAAATCGGTATGCCGCCGACAGGTGGTATCGGCTTCGGTATCGACCGTATGTGTATGTTACTGACAGACTCAGCAGCAATAAGAGACGTATTGCTGTTCCCGACAATGAAGTCATTGGATAAATAAAAACAAACGGCTGTTGCACACTGCAACAGCCATTTTCTATTCCTCAAAGCTTATCAGCGTTTTTTCGCCGTCCTTGCTCATTCTTGTATTTGCGAATATGCTCCTTGCATATTCCGCATACTCCTCCGGCTCGTCCAGCGACGGCGAATAGTGCGTGAGCCACAGCTCCTTTACATCCGCTTCCTTTGCAATCCGTGCCGCCTCACTTATCATCATATGCCCGGTCTTTTCGGCTCTGGGCTTCTTCTCCTCATCACCGAACATGCCCTCGCATATCAATAAATCCGCACCGCATGCATTCCTTACTATCGCATCTGTCGGACGGGTGTCGGTACAATATACTGCCGTTATGCCCTTTCGCTCCTCGCCCATTACCATACTGCGTGTATATGTCACACCCTCAAATTCAGTGTCACCATGCTTTTGCAATATGCTCCATACGCACTTGGGAACATTGTTTGACAATGCCTTTTCCACGTCAAATTTGCCTGCACGACGCAAACCAATCTTATACCCAAGACACTCGGTTGAATGCTTTACATGAAATGCCGTTATTTCATAGCCGCTTAGCGAAACCGTCTGCTCTTTCTCTCTTATCTCGACAAATTTCAGCTCAAACGGGAGTCCCTGTGAAATGATACACAGTGAATTTACCACCCGTTCAATTCCCGTCGGACCGATGATTGTCAGCGGCTCCTCACGTCCCTCGTTACCCATTGTAAGCAGCAGTCCGGGAAGTCCGCTTATATGATCCGCATGAAAGTGCGTTATGCATAATATATCAATCGGCTTAAAGGTAAAGCCTGCAAATTTCATTGCAATCTGCGTACCCTCGCCGCAATCAATCAGCAGAGATTTACCGTTCTGACGGAATATTGCTGAGGTCAGCCAGCGGTTTTTCAACGGCATCATTCCGCCTGTACCCAACAGGCATACGTCAAGCATTTGCCGCCTCTAATGCCTGCTTGATATCGTCAATGATATCATCAGCATTTTCAATACCTACACTGAATCTTACCAAATCCGGACTTACTCCGCACTCAAGCAGCTGTTCGTCTGTCATCTGACGGTGAGTTGTGCTTGCCGGATGCAATGCACAGGTTCTTGCGTCTGCAACGTGAGTTACAATTGCCGCAAGCTTTAAGGCATCAAGGAACTTTACTGCTGCCTCTCTGCCGCCCTTTACACCAAAGGAGATAACGCCCGATGCACCGTTCGGAAGATATTTGTCAACCAACGGCTTATACTTGCTTGATGCAAGACCCGGATAGTTTATCCATGATATTCTCTCGTCTTTCTCAAGATACTCTGCAACCTTTAAAGCATTTGAGCTGTGGCAGGGCATTCTCAGATGAAGAGTTTCAAGACCTGTGTTTAAAAGGAACGCATTCATCGGAGCCGGTGATGAGCCTAAATCACGCATGAGCTGTGCTCTTGCCTTTGTGATAAACGCCTGGTCACCGAAATCCTTTGCATAAACTGTGCCGTGATAGCTCTCATCGGGGGTTGTAAATGATTCGAACTTGCCTGAAGCTGCCCAGTCAAACTTACCGCCGTCAATTATAACACCGCCTAAAGCAGCTGCATGTCCGTCCATGTACTTTGAAGTTGAATGGATAACAATATCTGCACCGAACTCAAGCGGACGGCAGAGTACCGGAGTTGCAAAGGTATTGTCAATGATTAACGGAACGTTGTGGTCATGTGCAAGCTTTGCAAACTTTTCAATATCAAGCACAACGAGTGACGGGTTTGAGATTGTCTCGCCAAGTACCGCCTTTGTATTGTCCTTGAATGCCTTTGCAAGTGTATCGTAATCATCCTCCGGATTTACGAATGTTGTTTCAATTCCAAACTTTTCAAGAGTAACGCCAAGTAAGTTGAATGTACCGCCATAAACTGCTGCCGAGCAGATTATGTGGTCGCCTGCACCGGCAATTGTCATGATTGACATTAATGTAGCCGCCTGACCTGATGATGTGAGCATTGCACCGCTGCCGCCCTCAAGGTCAGCAATCTTAGCCTCAACCGCACCGCAGGTAGGGTTTGCAAGACGTGTATAGAAATATCCTGCCGCCTCAAGGTCAAAGAGCTTGCCCATATAGTCAGCACTGTCATATTTATATGTGGTACTCTGTACGATAGGGAGAACTCTCGGCTCACCGTTTTTTGGTGTATAGCCGGACTGTATGCATTTTGTTTCGATTTTCATTGTAGTTTCCTCCTTTTGCGGTAAATCGTAATTTATCTAAAAATCTTCTAATATTATCATACCACAAAAACCGAACCAATGCAATACTAATTTAAACTAATTTGCCGCCCTGCATGGTTTATTTCAAAATTTTCCCTGTAAATCATATCGTCAAGCGACATAAATTCATACTTCTTCTGCAAGCCCTTTATTATTTTCGGCAATAGCTGTGCCGTAAGCTCCGTACCGTTGTGCATAAGAAGTATATCCCCCGAAGCGGTCTTGCCAAGCCTCGCAAGAATACTTTCCTCATTTGCATTTTCCTTGTAATCAAGCGAATCTACCGACCACTGCACGCACACTTTTCCCATATCCTCCGCCGCCGCAATTGCCGTATCGTTGTATGCTCCGGAGGGCATACGCATATACAGCGTATCCGAACCGCACACCTCACGGATGAGCGAGTCCGCCTTTTCGATATCTTTTTGTATCTCCTCACTTTCAAGCCTTGTATAATCAGCATGGTTATATGAATGATTGCCTATTATATGCCCTGCATTATGTATTTTTTTAAGTGCTTCAGGATATTTCTGCGCCCAGTCGCCCGTTACAAAAAACGCCGCCGGAACACCGTACTTTTCAAGAGTCTCAAGAATTGATTCAATATCGTCATCATTCCATGCACAATCAAATGTAAGTGCTATTTTATTATCCGCACGCTCTACGCTGTAAATGGGAAGATTTTTACCGCTGCCTGATTTAAAGGTTGTGGCTGTTTTGGGAATAAAAAGAGCAAGCATTAAAGCAAGAAAAACCGCAGCAGCGATAATGATTGTCCTTAATCGGACTATGTAAATATTCATACGATTTCCTCCATATGTTTTTTGTTTTATTATATGCAAGTTTTTTCCTGAATATTCACACAAAAAAGGCTATGCTTTCGCATAGCCTTTTGCTGTTATTAGTTTAACTTTATAATATCTGACATCTTTACGTTTACAGAGCTGTTTGACCTCGCTTAAGTGCCTCTGCTTTTGAATACACACAGCCGCAGTAGTCCTGACGATAGAGTCCGAATTGCTGTGAAAGCTCGCATGAACGCTTATATCCGCCCTTTTTTTTGAAGTCTGAGAACAAATAGCTCACTCCGTATTCGTCCGAGAGCATTTTTCCAATTTCATTTAACTTTTGTGCATTCTTGTGCGGACTGATTGAAAGCGTGGTGGTGAAATAGTCATATCCGCCGTCCTTTGCCGCACTTGCCGCCTTTTTGAGCCGCATTTCATAGCATTTAAAGCAGCGTTCACCGCCCTCTTTCATCTCCTCCATACCTTTTGCCATTTCATAAAACAGCTCCGGCTCATATTCCGCATTTACAACCTCAATGTCCGACTCCGGCAGCATTTCGCCTGTAAGCCTTTTCAGCTCGTCAAGACGGAATATATACTCCTTTTCGGGGGAAATGTTGGGGTTATAGAAATAGAGCGTTATCTTAAAAATCTGCGAAAGATATTCTAAAACATAGCTTGAACACGGTGCACAGCACGCATGCAGAAGCAGCGTCGGCTTATTTGCCGACGCTTTTATCTTCTCTATTTCCTTGTCTAAAATCAATTGATAATTTATCTTATTCATCATTGTGTGTCCAATACTATCATATCCATACCCGCAAAAACAGGTACATCATACGTTCTTATACAATCCGGGAACAGCTTGAAGAGCTTATCAAGGTTTAGTGCCTGTGAGGTTGCCCAGTCACATGCCGTTGCATACTGATGCTCGCCCGGATTTTCCGGATTCCAGAGGAATTTATACAGTGTATTCTGTCCGGCATTGATATAATACTCGCTTATCCAGCCGGCACCGCCTATGATTGCCGCCTCTACACTCGTCCAGCCCTCATTATATGCCTTGCGTGAGCCGGAATATTCCGCACTGTTGTCATATGCTCCGATACCGAACATGTTATATACGGTTGTACCGTTTACTTCAATACCTCTTGCAAGTGCCGAAGTGCCGTTTCCTGTTTCAAGAATTGCATGTGCCACGAGGTATAATTCCGACAGACCGTAGCGGTTCGCCGCATCTATAAACGCCTGTGCCTGACCCTCAAGCACTCCCTTGCCCTCAAGATATTCATTGAGTGTATCGGCATCCACGCCGTTAGGTCTTGAAAGGTCTAAGAACTGATACTTATACGCTCCCGTATAGTAGCAGGTCGGGTCCATATGGTCACGCACCTCTTCACGGGTTGCATGCTGTACTCCGCCGTTAATCTTGGGCGGCGGGTCGAGGCTCATCTGTAAATCAACAAGCTCCTCTATTGTTTCTGGATAGTACGAATACTTTACCGTACCGTCAACCGCATCAGTATAATAAATGGTTGCCGGAGGCTTATAGAGGTCAAGATTATCCTTTCTGTTGCCCGGCTCAACGGTAAGCTTTAGCATATCCTGCACACCGTTATTTGACGCTACATTTATAAACACTTCACCCTCAGCTATTGCACGGATAAGACCGGTCTGGCTTACTGTTGCAACCGCCGGGTTGGTTGATGTCCATTTAAGCGTTTTGTCCTTTGCATTTGTCGGAACGACCGAAGCCGCAACCGCAATCGTTTCGCCCTCTTTCAAGTGCAAGTCGTCCTTCTGCTCGTTTAAAATGCTGACCGTCTCCACCTTTACAGCGTAGTTTATAACGTTGACAAAGCACTTTGCACTGTATGCACCCTCTTCGCTTATTGCATATATCTCGGTCATACCCATACCGACAGGCTTTACATAGCCGTTCTCGGTAACTGTTGCGATTTTTTCGTCCTTTGACCGCCAGAAAATTTTCTGATTTGACGAATTTGCCGGAGACACTGCTGCAGTGAGCATCTGACCTGCCGAGCCGTTATATAAATTAATGGTAGTGGTAGGCATATAAATCCCCGTTACGGGCTGTACCACTCTTAAAAATGCCCTATCCTCATACACTTCACCGTTATATACAACCGATGCGGTTATCTGAGCCTCACCGGGCACCCATGCCTCGACAATTCCCGATTCGCTTATCGGTGCTATTATATCGTTATTGGTTGACCATGTAATGCTGACTTCATCCGCAATATTCAAGGGATACACCTTTGCACTGTATGGGAATGAAGCATGGTTATCACTTAAATATATCTCATCACTTTTTGAGTCGATAACAACCTTAACTCTCGGTTCAGGTATAGCAAAGGTTGAGCAGTGCTGAAGCCTTTGTCCGAAATCGATAAGCTTTTGTTCGGGATGAAAATCGCTGTTATACGAGGAAATGACCGTCATAGTAAGTATGAACAGCGTAATTATGAATATATCGATTACTACATTGGCAATACGCCATTTGTTGTCACGCATTTTAAGAAAAAAAGGACTGCTCATCATTGAATAGCCTGTTTCTTTCAGATTTATTTTCATACTCTCACTTCCTTTCCGTTATGGTAAATTCACAATAATCCGCCTATCATTTTAAAACAAAAACAATGCGTTGTCAAGAGCGACGCCGCATTGTTTATAAAAAATTTACTTTGTATATCTATTGACAATATATTCATTTGCCTTTATTTCAAGCTCATCATCAATAGCGGCAAGCTCCGTAAATGAAGCATACTTCCGCTTTAATGCCGTTGTGAGTATATAATCACACAGCTGCGGATTTTTCGGGAGCAGCGGCCCGTGAAGATTGGAGCCGATTACATTTTTGTATATAATTCCCTCGACTTCCGATTCCTTACTGTTTCCGTTTCCGTATAAAACCTTGCCAAGCGGTGTATTTCCTTTTATATCCGTTTTCACGCCGTGATTTTCAAACCCTGTGATTTTCATGCCGATAAAATCCGCCTCAACCACAACATCACCTATAAGTCTGTCCTTTACCGGCTCGCTGTAAATATCAAGTATCTCCAGTCCCGTTTCGCCGTTTTTGCCGAGCATCGGGAAGCCACCGCACACTGCAAGCATTACGCCGTCGTTTTCTATATATTCTTTAATTGCTTCTTTATGCTCCTTAAGCTTTTCGCTCACAAGCCTTTCATCAACGTCTGAGCCGCCGCCTAAAAATACAATATCAGCATTGCTGAAGTCGGGAGTATCTTCTGCAGTGCAGTTTATTACCTCCACATCAATCCCCCGCCATGTAAGACGGTGCTTCATTGTTTCGATATTTCCCCTGTCGCCGTAGAGATTCAAAAGGTCGGGGTATAAATGAAGTATTTTAATTTCCATCACTTATTTCCTCCTTTTTCCTTTAACATCTTATTTAAAATCTCCTCTGTGGGGAACATTGCCGTATAATTGATAATAGCATAAACAACTTCGCTGTCGCTTGCGAGTGCCGCCTCAAGTGCCGCATGCATGTCATCCGTTACACTGCCGACATTTATATCGCTGTATTTAAATCTGAGAGCAAGGTCAAACATACGCCGTCCCGTAAGCGTCAGTGTGTTCACGCTGTCATTTACAAGCTTCTCAAATTCCACATCCCAAAGCCATGACACATCACGTCCGTCACCGACAAGGTCATTGACCGCAATAATTACGTCCTTTTTGCGTGTGTCGGTATTAACCGTTGCAATCGCCTGATTAAATCCGGCAGGATTCTTTGACAGGCTTAATATAACAGATTTATTTTCAAATTTAAACTCCTGTAGCCGTCCCGTCTGCGGCTTATAGCACGCAAGGAGCTTTGAAAAATCACTGTTGTCCTCTCCGAGAACGTTAAGCACGCCATATACCGCCGACATATTGTATATATTATAAAAGCCTTTCTGGTTGGTCACAACTCTTTGTCCGTTAATATCAAATTCAACCGGCGGCGTGAGCTTTACATTGTTCACCTTAAAATCAATTGCCGGACGCTTAAAATCACAGCCGGGGCATGAGAACATGCCAAGCTGGCTGTAGTGATAGTACTCATAGTCAAGCTCCGCATTACATACCGGGCAGAAGCGTCCCTCCTTTGCCGGCTCTGTATCGGTTACCTTTTCCTCTGTAGCAAAATAATAGCTCTTTGCATTATCAGCACGTCCGAACTGCACGCACAATGGGTCATCACCGTTTAAGACAAGCTTTATTGACGGTGCCATTGAGATTGCCTGTTTGATTTTTGCCGAGGTTGTTGCCGTTTCACCGTAGCGGTCGAGCTGGTCACGGAAGAGATTTGTAACAACAAGTATATCGGGGATAAAGTGCTTAAACACTACCGGAGTATATGCCTCATCCACCTCAAAGCAGGCGTAATCGCATTTTGTCTTACCGAACAAATTCGCCTCTTCTATATATGCAGTAGCAACGCCGCTTGTCATGTTTGCACCGACACGGTTGCACATAACCTTATAGCCAAGCCCCTCAAGTGCGGAGCAGATAAGGTTATTTGTTGTTGTTTTTCCGTTTGTTCCGCAGGTTACAATAATACCCTTTTTAACATATGAATTAATATTTTTTATCAGGTCGGGACATATACGCAAAGCATATTCTCCGGGTGCGGAGGTTGTCCGTTTTTTAAGTATTTTTCCGACTGTTATCAGGATTTTTCCTGTCAGTATTGCAAGGAATTTACGCATTGTATTCCCTCCTTAGCTTGTTTTCCGTTTTTTATTATACTATATTATTCTGTCTTTTTCAATAGAAAAAATGTATAAATGCACAGGAGGATGTGGGGTGTTTTTTTATGGTTGTAAATTATGGTTTGGCAAGCAAATATAAGTTACATAAATGTTACAATTATAGAGAAGCAGTTGAAAAAAGTCGGAACGTGTTGTATAATAAAAAACGCCGGAGGAATCCGGTTGCTAAAAGGGTAAGACTTAAAACGATGATAATCGGACGGTTGGCTGCCTCACAACAACAGAAACAATGGTGACACACTGCATGCAGTGCAAATCAATGGTGTCTGATTGGAGGTGGTGCTATGAAGAAAATCGTATTAAAAGCGTTAGAGATAATGTTTTATATATTGATAATTCTGTTAGCTTTTGCTATAAAAGCAAAATAACCGTGTCCCAGCCAAAGTTCACGGTTATTTTATATAACTAAGAAATGCGGCCAACCGTTTAAGGTCTGCCCTTTTTGTATTTTAATTATAGCATAGAATTATATACTTGTCAAGCACCATTGATGAATTATAGTCTATTTACAAACACACATCAAACAAAAAAGGGGACAAAATATCCCCTTAATAATTAAGAATCGCCGTTTTTACCTCGCCTTCCTCTATCTCCGCAATGGCATATGTTCCTCCATAACGGACACTGCCCGGATTTATAACCGTCAGCTTTCCCTCAAATGCGGTGTATGGAATATGCGTATGCCCGAACACACATAAATCAGCGTCAAGCTCCTGTGCCTTTTTTACAAGCGTGCTGTAGTGCATTTCATACTTCACCTTGTAGCCGTGACCGTGTGTTACAAATATCTTTATACCGCCGAAAAGTACTATCAAATCACCGTTTGCGGAGGAGACAATATCACTGTTTCCCCTTACATACTTAAAGGGAATATCATCATAAATATAGCTCAGATCCTCTGCATCCCTTGCGGTATCACCTGCATGGATAACCATGTCAAGCTGTCCTCTGTACTTGTTTATTATTTCCATACATCTGTCAGTATCACCGTGACTGTCCGAAAAAATCAAAATCCTTTTCATAGCCTACCTCCATAATATTTTTTATTATAACATACTTATCACATTTTGTCAAAACGTGCTGTCGATGAAAATAACGGTAATCTCCGCAAATTCCGACAGTTTTTTTATGCTGTGTCTGTTATAATAGCACTGTTTAAGAATATCATTTTTGAGGGGTGTATATTTATGCCGAAAATTAATACATATATAAATCTGCGAAAACCGCTGCGGCACGATATCCTTATCTGCTTTTTGCTCGTTCTCGCCTCCCGTGCCTCAGTCATGGGGATATATCCGTTCGGAATTACGTTTTTTGCCGCTTGTCTTGACAAGAGTATTGCATATATAGGTCTGTTTGCCATAGCTATGGGACTGCTCACTGCACAGGCACCTTTATTTATAATGAAATATCTCATTGCCGCACTGCTGTTTTGCTTCTTTGCACGCTTTAACCGACGCAGCAGCTCACGCTATGACAGCGTTGTATGTACCTGCTCGGTATTTATGGGCGGTGCAATACATTCTCTTTGCTTTTCGGGCGGTATTTACGGACTTGTGATAGCTCTTCTTGAAGCGGCTCTTTCGGGAATAATGTACATAGTTTTTATCCGCTGTACCGATTTTATCGCACACCACAGCTCACGGACAAGCATTGCACGCGATGAGCTGATAAGCGTTGCACTTACCGCAGGCGTATGTATCACGGGTGTCAGCGGAGCAGAGCTTCCCATCGGAATTTCGCTGTCGGGAGTTGCGGCAGTATTTATCGTGATGTGCATTGCGTTCCACTGCAATTTAAGCAGTGCAGGAAGTGCCGGGATAGGAATTGGCTTTGTATGCTCCATGTCGGGGCCGCATTGCATATCCTCCGCCGGCTTTTACGGGTTATGCTCACTTTTCGGTTCACTTTTAAGAGGATTCGGGAAATACGGCGTTGCAGTCGGCTTTCTTGGCGGTGCCGCCGCCGCACTTATTTATTCAAAGTTCGGGACAAGCCTTGATATAAAGCCGTTTGACGTTGTTATCGGTGCTGTTATTTTTACAACCTTACCGGATAAATTCCATATGAAAATAAACGGACTTTTCACCCGTACAATGAGCTGTGACGGACTCAATACCGCCGAGCGTGTGCGGCTGTATTTAAGGGACAGGCTTCAGGCACTTTCCTCTGCATTTTCGTCTCTTGATGCGGTTTTCTGCACACTATCGGACAAGCGTATCAAAAGGCTTGAAGCGGATGCCGCCGACCTGTTTGACGAGACGGCAAGACGTGTCTGTCGGGGCTGTTCAACAGCTGTGCATTGTTGGGAGCGTGATTTCAATTCCACCTACAAGCGTATGCTTACGTTGCTTGATGCTGTTGAAAAGAATGAGGAAATCCCGAAATGTGTAATTGACGGATGTGTAAGGAGTACGGATTTTATAAACGAGTTTTTGCATATATACGAGATTTACCGTGAACGTGAGCTTTTTCGGGGTGAAGCGATAAGAAGCCGTGACCTTGCCTCTGAGCAATACCGCGATATATCTGCCATGCTTGCTTCCGTATCGGCGGCAGTCGAGACAAAAATCAATTTCCGAACCGATTACGAGGAAAGCATAATTACCGAGCTTGACAAGGAGGGTATTATGCTTTTTGAGGTAAGCGTGATTGAAACGGGCGAGAATATTCTTGAGGTGTATCTCGGACTGCACAGCGGTGCTTATATTGACCGTCTTGAGGAGATTATATCCGACGTTACGGGAGTTAAGATGGAGTTTGAAAGCGAGAAAGAGGGAATAGCCAAATTCGTGACAAAGCCTGTATTTTCCGTTACTACAGGTATGTGCGGCGTGCCGTGTGACGGGTGCAGTGTATCGGGGGATAATGTCGAGATTTTTGAAACGGGCGATTACCGTACGTTTATAATAATTTCCGACGGCATGGGCTGCGGATATGATGCAAGAAACGAAAGTGAAGCGATTATACGGCTTTTAAAGGAGTTTATTTTAGCCGGCTTTGATGCAGAAACCGCAATAAAAACCGTCAATTCCGCACTGTGCTTACAGCTTGACCGTGAGCGTACCGCTTCAATCGATTTGCTGTGTATCGACCGTGCCGGAGGAGTTGCACGGATGTTTAAAATAGGCAGTGCCGAAACAGTTTTCATACATGACGGCAAATATGAGACCGTTCTTCCGCTGTCGCTGCCGGCAGGGATGGTTGATGAAATAAACATAAAGCAGCAGCTTCGCCGTATTCACAGCGGAGATATGTTTATAATGGCAACCGACGGCGTAACGCAATGCGGGGGGGTGTTCGGTGAATGGGTAAAAAGCGAAATAAGAGAGGATGCCCAATCAACCGCCGCTGCTGTTATTGACAAGGCAATTTCAAAATGGAACGGGTCTGCGTTTGATGATTTAAGTGTGGTTGTTGTTTGTGTGGAATAGGTCGTTGTGTTAAATCAAAAAGGGAGCATTGCTCCCTCATGTATCGTCCGTACAAGCGTCAACAACGCCGACAAACCATAATCTATCTAAAATTTTTACCCCTCAACAAGACAATCCGCAAGACGTGCAAATTCTTCTATTGAAAGCGTCTCACCCCGACGTCTCGAGTCTATTCCGGCTTTTTCAAAGCGTACCTCTAGCTCGGACTTGGGTATCGGGAACGCATTTGATATACAGTTCATAAGCGTTTTTCTACGCTGTCCGAAAGCTGCCTTTACAGTCTTGAAAAATACCTTCTCATCCTTTACCTTTACCGACGGCTCATCAAGCACACGCATTTTTAAAACTGCACTGTCAACCTTGGGCGGCGGCACGAAAAGCCCTGCCGGAACGGTTGTCACGATTGACGGCTCGGTATAATAACGACATAAAAGCGTGATTGCACCGTAGTCCTTTGTACCCTCTCTTGCACACATACGCTCTGCAACCTCTTTTTGTACCATTACAACTATATTTTTAATATCAAGACGCTCTTCAAGCAGGCGAGTTATAATCGGTGTTGTTATATAATACGGCAGATTTGCCGCAACACTTACACTCATGTCACCGAACTCATCAGCTATGAGCTGTTTTAAATCAGTTTTCATGACATCTGAATTAATAATTTTTACATTATCACATTCCGCAAGAGTATATTCCAGAACCTCATTCAAACGCTCGTCGATTTCGACAGACACAACCTTTTGTGCATGCTTTGAAAGCTCCTTTGTAAGCACGCCGAAGCCGGGACCTATCTCAAGTACGCCGCCGTCTATTCCGGCAGCATCGGCGATATCCTCCAAAACTGCCTGAGATGTGAGAAAGTTCTGTCCCAATCCTTTTTTAAATGTGAAGCCGAACTGTGCGGCTATGTTTTTTATTGTTTTAGGAGATGTTAATTCCATCCTTTTACTCCTTTTTTCACATAAAAATTAATTATATGATATTATAACACCCCTCGACACAACTGTCAAGGGGTGTGTTTTTATCTATTATGATTCTTTTATTTGCAAATATATTACATTTATATTATTCCCTTGAATTTTGTCAAATTCTGTTATAAAATAAAATTTGCCGGAGTAAATCCGGACGGAAAAGGGTAAGACAAGAACAGACGGTTAGCCGCTCCATTTCATATCCACTATTGTGACACACTGTACATACAGTGCAAATCAAGAGTGTCGGGATTGGAGGTGGTGCGAAATGAGAAAATTCATTTTAAAAATATTAGAAATAATAATTTATGTGATATTACTCATGATAGTATTTGCTGTAGAAGCAAAATAACCGTGCCCTCGCCAAAGATCACGGTTATTTCATAACTTTCATCTGCGGCTGACTGTTTGAAGTCTTGCCTTTTTCTGTTTATATTATATCACCCCCTGACAATATTGTCAAGGGGTGATATTTTATTTAACAATTAAGCTCTTACCTGTCATTTCAACCGGCTGATCGATTTCCATCATATCGAGCATTGTCGGACAAAGGTCGCACAAAGCACCCTCGCTTAACTTAACATCACCCTGACCAATTACAATCATCGGAACCGGATTTGTTGTATGTGCAGTGAATACATCCTTTGTCTCCGGGTCGATAAGACAGTCTGCATTACCGTGATCTGCTGTAATGATTGCCTTGCCGCCCTTTTCAAGAAGCTTATCCACCATTTTTCCTACGCACTCGTCAACTGCCTCAACAGCTGCAACTGCCGCCTCGAAAATACCTGTATGTCCTACCATGTCGCAGTTTGCATAGTTTAAGATGATTACGTCATACTTATCCTCGTCAATTGCCTTGCATACTGCATCGCATACCTCGTAAGCACTCATTTCCGGCTTCATATCAAAGGTCTCAACATCCGGTGACTTGATTAAAATTCTGTCCTCACCGTCAAACTGCTTTTCCTCACCGCCGTTGAAGAAGAATGTAACGTGTGCATACTTCTGTGTCTCGGCGATTCTTAACTGAGTCTTGCCGAGCTTTGACATGTACTCACCAAAAGTCATTGTAAGCTGCTCCGGCGGATATGCCACTGTTACGTTAGGCATTGAAGCGTCATACTGAGCCATACATACATAGTTTAAGCTCATGAACTCTCTGTCAAATCCGTTAAACTCCGGATCAACAAATGCTCTTGTAATCTGTCTTGCACGGTCGGGACGGAAGTTAATCATAACAACACTGTCGCCGTCCTCAATCATACCGTTTTCGTCAAGTACTGTCGGAACGATAAACTCGTCTGTAACGTCATTTGCGTATGAGTTCTTGATAGCCTCAACCGGGTCATTTTCCTTAATTCCCTCGCCCTTAACCATTGCATTATATGCCTTTTCAACTCTGTCCCATGCGTTGTCACGGTCCATAGCGTAGAAACGACCTGCAATAGTTGCTACCTTACCGATACCGATTTCCTTTGTCTTGTCAACAAGCTGCTGCATATACTCAACACCTGATGTCGGCGGAACGTCACGTCCGTCATGGAAAGTGTGGATATATACCTCGCTAAGCCCCTCTGACTTTGCCATATCCAATAAGCCGTAAAGATGTTCATTGTGGCTGTGAACGCCGCCGTCCGATAAAAGACCGATGAAGTGAAGCTTTTTGCCCGACTCCTTCGCCTTTGCCATTGCATCCTTTAAAGCCTTGTTTGACTTGATTGTGCCGTCCTCGATATCCTTTGAAATCTTAACAAGCATCTGATATACGATTCTTCCGGCACCGATATTAGTATGTCCTACCTCACTGTTACCCATCTGACCGTCCGGAAGTCCTACATGAAGACCGCTTGCCTGAAGAGTTGTGTGGGGATAAGAAGCAAAATATTTATCAAGGTTGGGAGTCTTTGCCGCCTTGATAGCGTTACCCTCAACCGTATCATTTAAGCCATAACCATCCATGATGATTAAAGCCACAGGATTCTTTGCCATAGTGTTTCTCCTTTTAGTCGAAAAGATACGAGATCAAATATTTTTTGCAAAGCAAAAAATCACCATATTTATTATCTATTATCTATTCTTTATTCTTTATTATCTTAGAAAAAGAAATTCCAAACGGAATTTCTTTTTCGCTTATTTATTTCGCTGCCTTAACGATTGTAGCAAAATCAGCTGACTTTAATGAAGCACCGCCGATCAAACCGCCGTCAATGTTTGCCTTTGCCAAAAGACCTGCACAGTTGCCTGCATTCATGCTGCCGCCGTACTGGATTGTAACAGCCTTTGCTGTATCTGCATCGTATAATGAAGCCAATACCTCACGGATTGCACCGCAAACCTCTTCAGCCTGATCATCAGTAGCTGTCTTGCCTGTACCGATAGCCCAGATCGGCTCGTAAGCTACAACAACCTTTGCCGCATCAGCCGCACCGATGCCTGCAAATGCCTTCTTAATCTGGATTGTGATAAGATCCATTGTGATGTTAGCTTCTCTTTGCTCTAAGCTCTCGCCTACGCAAAGTACCGGAACAAGGTTCTTTTCAAGAGCCTTGATAACCTTCTTGTTTACTGTCTCGTCTGTCTCGTTATTGTACTCACGTCTCTCGCTGTGACCGATGATAACGTACTCAACACCTAAGTCAACGAGCATATCTGCACTTACTTCACCTGTGTAAGCACCGCTGTCGCAGAAGTGTAAGTTCTCTGCACCGATCTTAACGTGTGTATCCTTAGCGGCACGAACTGCCTCGCTTAAGCAAACGAACGGAGTACAGCATACAACCTCGCACTCAGCGCCCTTTGTTGCTTCAACAACTTCTTTAACATAGTCATATGTTTCTGACGGAAGCTTGTTCATCTTCCAGTTACCTGCAATTATATACTTGCCCATTGTGTTTCTCCTTTTAGTCGAAAAGATAAGAGATCAAATATTTTTTGCAAAGCAAAAAATCACCATATTTATTATCTATTATCTATTATTTATTATCTATTATCTTAGATAAATAAATCGCAAGATTTATTTATCGCTTAACGCAACGATACCCGGTAACTCCTTACCCTCAAGGAACTCCATTGATGCGCCGCCGCCTGTTGAGATGTGGCTCATCTTGTCGCCGAGACCTGCCTGGTTAACAGCTGCAACACTGTCGCCGCCGCCGATGATTGTTGTAGCATCTAAATCAGCTAATAATGCAGCAATCTCGTTTGTACCCTTTGCGAAGTTTGACATCTCAAACACGCCCATCGGTCCGTTCCATACAACTGTCTTAGCATCAGCTAAAACGCCCTTGAATAACTCAATTGACTTCGGTCCGATATCAAGACCCATCCAGCCGTCCGGAATGTTACCCTCAACGATCTGTGACGGAGCATCGTTATCAAATGCCTCTGTAACTACTGTATCAATCGGTAATACAATCTTGTCGCCTGCCTCGTCTAACATCTTCTTAGCATAGTCGATGTAATCCGGCTCAAGTAATGAAGTACCTGTTGTCTTGCCCTGTGCAGCGAAGAATGTATATGCCATACCGCCGCCGATGATGAGCTTGTCAACCTTCTTTAAAAGATTCTCGATAACTGAAATCTTTGATGATACCTTTGAACCGCCTAATACTGCTACGAGCGGTCTTACCGGTGTGTTAACTGCGTTTCCTAAGAAATCAATTTCCTTACCGATGAGGTAGCCTGCAACTGCCGGCTTAACGAACTCTGTGATACCTACGTTTGAGCAGTGTGCTCTGTGAGCTGTACCGAAAGCGTCGTTTACGAAGAGGTCAGCAAGTGATGCGAGGTCCTTTGAGAAGTCCTCAACGTTCTTTGTCTCTTCTTTTCTGTAACGTGTGTTCTCTAAAAGAACTACGTCGCCCTCGTTCATAGCTGCAACTGCTGCCTTTGCGTTCTCGCCTACTACGTTATCGTCAGCTGCGAAAACAACTTCCTTACCTAACTTCTCTGATAATCTCTTTGCAACCGGTGCGAGTGATAATGACGGTACCGGCTCGCCCTTGGGCTTACCCATGTGTGAGCAAAGGATAACCTTTGCGCCGTTATTTACAAGATACTCGATTGTCGGCATAGCACCTACAATTCTGTTCTCGTCTGTAATATTGCCCTCTGCGTCTAACGGAACGTTAAAGTCGCATCTTACGAGGACTCTCTTGCCCTTAACTTCTACATCTTCAACTGTTAACTTGTTGTACATAGCTTTTAGCTCCTTTTTGGTAAATTTCAGGTCAACACATATCAACCCATTATAGTATAATTATATTATAGTATAAAACTCTTAATCTTGCAAGGGGTATTTAAAAATTTGTTAAATATTTACCAACAAAACCGCCAAAATCAACCCCACTATATCACCTATCATGGCATACGGTATAACTGAGGCGGTATGCTTTACTCTTGTCTTTGCAAAATATACGCATATACAGTAAAAGGTTGTCTCGGTTGAACCCATAATAACAGATGCGGTTTTACTGATTTTTGTATCGGCACCGTATGTATTTAAAATATCAGCCAGCACGCCCAACGAGCCGGAGCCGGAAAACGGGCGGATAAGAGCAAGCGGCAGTACCTCGGCAGGAAATCCGATTTTTTCGGTTACGGGCGATATAAATTCTGAAAGAATCTCAAAAAATCCGGAGGCTCTGAGCATATATACTGCACTTATCATTGCCAGAACTGCACTGAATATGCCTGTGATTATTTTAAGTCCCTCGGACGCACCTGACGTAAAGGACGTATATATATCGGTTTTTGTTTTAAGAGCGTATAAAACGGTAATGGCAATTATTGACGGGATTATATATTGCATACATATCTCCTTTACCTGTGAAAAAGCTTTACTGCGGCAATTGCGGCGATGAATCCTCCTGCTGATGCAGCCCAGATATACGGAATTACCGACGCAGCATCCGCCGAGCCTGCCGCCGCACGCAATGACAGTATTGTAGTAGGAACAAGCTGAATTGATGCGGTATTCATTGCCACAAGCATTTTCATGCTCCGTGACGGTTTTTCCTTGTCGGGATTGGTTTTTTCAAGCTCTTCCATTGCCTTTATGCCCATAGGCGTGGCGGCATTGCCCATTCCGAGAATATTTGCGGTCATATTCATTGCAATATATTCCTTTGCTTTTTTATTTTCGCCCTTAAAAAGCCAATTGGCAAAAGGCGATAACAGCTTTGCCACTTTCGCTGCCGCACCTGAATTTTCGGCAATTTTCAAAAATCCTGTCCAGAAGCACATTACCCCCGCCATTGACAGCAGAGTCTGCACCGCCGCATCAGCACCCTCAAAGGCGGCAGTTACGGTTGCATCAAGCCTGCCGGTTGCAGTGGCACATATGAGGGATATAATTATCATTGCTGAGAATATGTATGTCATATTGTCCTCCTTGTTTGTAA
Source organism: Clostridia bacterium (assembly GCA_045542415.1). Taxonomy (GTDB): domain Bacteria; phylum Bacillota; class Clostridia; order UBA1381; family UBA1381; genus UMGS1958. Next base: position 7,812 of record JAZQKZ010000048.1, on the reverse strand, counting down.
TCAGATAAACCATAATTTATATTTACAACTCCCCAAAAATATGGTATAATACAACTAATAATATTCAAAAAAGGAACAAACTATGTTTAACTACACTACCTTTCATGAAAAAACAATGCAGACACTTATTAATAACGTCCGCAATTCAAATACCTCTCACGCTTATATCTTTGAGGGCGTGGAGGGTATGTATAAGCTGGAAAGTGCAAAGCTTTTTGCCAATGCACTTGTTTGCGAAAATACCCTGTCTTCACCCTGCGGCTCGTGCCATGCCTGCACCGAGGCTCTTGCCGGTACAAACCCCGATATTATAACCGTAGAGCATGATAAGGGTGCGGACGGTAAGCCCAGGAAAACCATAGGTGTTGACGCTGCAAGAAGAGTCAGTGCGGATGCAGTAAAAAAGCCTTACGGAACCAAAAAAAAGGTGTTTATAATCCCTGACGGCGAAAATATGACTGTGGAGGCACAGAACGCTCTTTTAAAAACTCTTGAAGAGCCGCCTGAATATGTTGTTTTTATAATAATTATCCCCTCTGCATCAATGCTTTTGCCTACCATTACATCACGCTCGGCAATCATCAGCTTCAATCCCGTACCGGGCGATATAATACGGAAATATATATCTGAAAAATATCCCGACGACCTGCCTCGTGCAGAGTTTCTTTCACGCTATTGCGAGGGCATTCCGGGCATGGTGGATAAAATCATTGCCGATACGGAATTTGAGGAGCTTCGCACAAAGGCACTAAGCGAGCTTGCACACCTTATTTCAACAAATCCGAGTGACGCATTCAAGGCAGCGGACTTTATCCGTGACAACAGCGACAAGGCACGGGAAATTGTGAATATGTGGATTTCATTCATCCGTGATATTTCCATTCTTCACTGCCATTGCGAGGAAAAGGTTATAAATTCCGACAAGCTTCCCCAGCTTCGGAATTTAAGCAAAAATATAGACCTTGCACGCTGTGTCAAGGGAATTGAGCTGTTGGTTGAGAGCGAAAACATGCTGCTCCGCTCGGTTAAAAACACGGCTGTAATTTTAAGATGTGCTTTGTTGCTGTAACATTTATTTTACCGCCCGATATTGGCTTAACCTGACAAAAATACTACAACAACGTCAAGTTTTCTGCTTATTTTTCATTTTTATATTGACAATTTTTTGCTATTATGGTAAAATCAGATATATAAATGAATAGGGGGAATACAAAAATGAAGTCTATGGGAATGGTCCGTAAACTGGACAATCTCGGTAGAATCGTACTTCCTGCGGAGTTAAGACGGCAATTTGACATCGCAGAAAAGGACGAGGTTGAAATTTACACTGAAAACGACAAAATTATTTTGAAAAAGTTTTCACCGTCATGCATATTCTGTGACAACACCTTAAACATAACTCGGTTCAAGGATAAAATCATCTGTAAGAACTGCATGGCAGATTTAAAAGAATTAATTTAAGGGGGCGTTTTTAAACGTCCCTTTTTATGAGGTTTTTATGGCAGCAAAGAAATTTTATGCGGTAAAAAACGGCCGCACTACAGGAATACTTAATTCATGGGATGAATGCAAAAAAAGCATAACAGGCTTCAAAGGCGCTCAATACAAAGGATTTGCAACTCTTGAAGAAGCAAAGGCATATCTGGGCGAGGAAGAAGTAAAGCCAATAACGGATTTACACAGCATACCCGATAGCTGTGCTGTTGCATATGTTGACGGCAGCTACAATGTAAAAACAAAAGCATTCGGATTTGGTGCGGTTATATTCCATAACCAAATGGCACGCACATTTTCAAGGGGCTACAATGATGAAGAGCTTGCCGAAATGCGTAACGTTGCAGGCGAAATCATGGGGTCAATGTTTGCTATGCACTACTGCAAGGAGCATGGAATAAAAAAGCTACAGATTTTTTATGATTATGAGGGCATCGCAAAATGGTGTAAGGGCGAGTGGAAGGTCAATAAACCGGGAACAATTGCATACCGTGATTATTATAATTCCATGAAAGAATTTGTTGATATTTCATTTGTCAAGGTAAAGGGACATTCAGGAGATAAATACAACGACATGGCAGATGCTCTTGCTAAAAAGGCGGTAGGAATTGAATGATAAAGAGGATGTTTCAAACGAAACATCCTCTTTTACACTTATTCACCTAAAATAGCAATCTCACTTATGTGACAGTAATTCTTCTTCGGATCTGTCGCACCGTCGCCGCTGTAGCGGATGTATCTCGCCTCAACCGCCTGCGGGAACATAAACTTCTCAAACTCTGCACTCTCACCTGTATTCTGACTCTTGCCCAAAGCCTGCGTCCATGTGTTTCCGTCTAACGAATACTCAATTGTGAACGGATAAATTCTCTCATTGCCTTTCCAGCACGCAATTGATACACCTGTTACTGTCTGTGCTGAGCCTAAATCAAGTATGAGCGTACTCGGTCCCCAGTTTGACCACCTTGTTGCCATGTCAAGGTCAACCGCACCTACGTCAAGGTTGCCGTCATTGCCCGTTGCAACTGCACTGAATACATCTAACTGATTATCATAGTACTTCTCACCAACACCGTTTATAGCGATAATTTCAACATGCTCCGGAACCGGTGCTGATGTGATGCTTTCCTTAACTGCCTTAGCTGCTGCATCGTCTAAAGCACACTCAATATCACCTATAACGATAAGTCCGTCATTCCAGTAAACCTGCTTTCTTAATGTCTCGGCTACTGCACGAAGCGGTACCATAGTTCTGTCATTTTTTATTATCGGTGCAGTCTCTATCAGTGCCTCAACGCCGTTAATCCTGCAGCCTCTGTCACCGATTACCATTTCTATCTTTGAGTCGCCCTCTGTTATAGTTACAGTCTGTGTAGCCTCATCCCAGGCTACCTCTGCACCAAGTGCTTCTGAGATAAATCTTATCGGAACGAGAGTTCTGTCCTCTGCACTGATGTATGGAACTACCGCCGTATTATCATTGTCAACTCTTGTCGGAATGCCGTTGATTAAAGCAGTCGGGCAGTCGATAACGAGCTTAATATCCTCACCGAAATAGAGGTCGTTAATATCGTATGACTTCTTCGCTAAATCCGGATTTTTTACCTCAACGCCGTTATCCACAACATACATCTGCGGAACGGGAACTGTTTTAGTGTCATAGCCTAAGTAATAGCTTAAATGTGTCGGCTGATTGTAGCAGGTATTCTGCAATGCAACGTGGTTGCGGTACTGCGGGTCTGACATAAGAGTCGGGATTCTGTAGCCTGTCGGAGTGGTTGTTGTGAAAATTCTTAACGCACTCTGATCCTTAACCGGGTAAATTACCTCCTCACGCCAGTCGCCAAGCATATCGGCAGTAAGTGACGGAGTAGCCTTTGTACCGTTTACGCAGTTTGTACCCGATGCTGTGAATATAACCTCGGTTCTCTGTAATTCGCTGTTCCACTTCTCGATATAAATATCATTCTGTACCTCACGTCCTAAATCGCCGTCCCACCAGTTAAGGAAGTTCGCCGCCATTGAGTACTTGCGTGAGATAACCTCACCGGTTGCACTATGAAGCACACCTGCCGCACTCCAGCACTCGTCGCCGATATATGTCGGGTCAATGTCGCCTGCTGCCGCACGTCCGTTATCTATGCCGTGCTTCTGCGCGCCTACAAGAATCTCGCCCGTTCTTGCGTCACGAAGCTCAAATGTATATTCACATTCCTTACTCTCGTGACATGAATACACCTCAAGTCCCGGACGTGTCGGGTCAATGTCGCCGACATGCTGTGCGTCGCCGTGACCCAGACCTGTTGAATACATAACAGTACCGTCATTATCAATATTTAAAGCACCGTAAATTATTTCGTCACAGCCGTCATAGTCAACGTCTGCAAGTGACATTGAGTGATTACCCTGTCCGAGATGCTGATTTCCGTTCTCCTTTGAATCGTAAACCCACTGCTTTTCAATCTTGCCGTTAACAAGATTAAATGCTGCAATAACTGTACGTCCGCCTAACGGACCCTCCGGACCTGAATAATAGCCGCGACAGAAAACAAAGCTTGTTGTCTTTCCGTCAAGCGAGCCTATACCTGCAAGGTAACGCTCCGAGCGGTTGCCGTAGGTATCGCCCCAATCGCTGCAGTCATAGCCTGTTCCCTTTGTCTGCGGCTCATACGGTACCGTATCAATCACTGAGCCGTCCTCACCGTTGAATGCTGTGAGGTATAACGGACCTGCAAGGTTTTTACCGTCATTGAGAATTGCCCAGTTTTTATCACCATCACCTATAACGCTGCCGTCACCTGCGATTGTTCCGTCTGCTGTACGGCATACCATTTCTGCCTTTCCGTCGCCGTCAAAGTCATACACCATGAACTGTGTATCGTGTGCGCCGGCACGGATATTCGGACCCATATTTATTCTCCACATTCTTGTACCGTCAAGCTTATATGCATCAATGATACACTCGCCGGTAAAGCCGCCTGAAGCGGCATCCTTTGCATTTGACGGATCCCATTTCAATATAATTTCATAATCACCGTCACCGTCAAGGTCGGCAATTGAAGCGTCACCTGCGGAATATGAATATTCCTCACCGTTTACGCTGTTATTTTCCGGTCTTTCGATTTTCACATCGAGATATTTATTTTCCCATGCGGGTATTTCTTCGCACTTCTCGCCCTCAACGCCGTTTATAATCGGAGCAACGCTGTACTTATCTCCCGGCTTTGCATTGATGTCAGTGTAATTTGTGACATTAAGCGGCATGGCATTTACCTTTACACCGTTACGGTATAAATTATATGTAACCTCACTGCTTTCCGTTCCGAGCCATCTCCACGAAACAAAGGTATAGCCGTCAAGAGTAACGGCAACAAGTCCCCTGTCAAGGTTTTCAAGCTGACGCTGAACATCAGGACGTGCGTCGATAAGTGCCTGTGTAGCAGCGGCACTTTCCGAATAATCCGCGACCTTTATAGAATCGCCTGCCTCAAGCTCATCAACAAGCTCTGTTGCAAATGCAGTTGTTTGCAGCAGCATTGCGGCAGTAATTGCAAGAGTGATAAATTTTTTCATATTTTTTTCGTTCCTTTCGTGTTTATTTGATGGTTTTATTATATCATATTTAATGTGAGTTGTAAATATAAATTATGGTTTATGAGATTTGTTAGCACTTAACCACAATTTATAACCCACACAAAAAAACAAGAGGGTGTTGACACAACACCCTCTTAAAACTATCATAACCCTAACTGACCGCACATATCTGCTAAAATTGCATCTACTGTTTCCATTGCCGCATCAAAGGTCTCTGCATTTGAACCCAGATAAATCTTAATCTTAGGCTCTGTTCCTGACGGTCTTACAATGAAATATGATTTTCCGTCCGATAAATCATAGCGAAGCACGTTTGCCTTAGGAAGCTCTGTTCCGTCAACAAGCATTACTGTCTGCTCCTTATAGTCTGTATATTTAACAATATCCATTCCGTTTGCTGTCTTTGGCGGATTAGTTCTCAGACCTGACAGGAGTGCTGCCATTTTCTCCATACCGTCCTTGCCCGGCATTGTGAATGAAACTGTCTTTTCAGCATACACGCCATGCTCCTTGTAAATATCCTGAAGTGCTTCATATAATGACTTGCCCTTTGTTGCATAATATGCCGCCATTTCTGCAATGAGCATTGACGCAACAACGCCGTCCTTATCTCTTGCGTGGTTACCTACAAGATAGCCATAGCTCTCCTCAAAACCGATGAGATATGTGAATGTACCCTTTTCGGCAAAGTCAGTCATCTTCTCACCGATGTACTTGAAGCCTGTTAAAAGGCTCATACATTCACAGCCGTATGACTTTGCAATCGCTGCGGCAAGCTCTGTTGTAACGATTGTCTTTATTACCATACCGTTATCCGGCAGGATTCCCTTTTCTTGCTTTGAACGGAGTATATAATCAACAAGTAAAGCACCTGTCTGGTTACCTGTTAATGTTCTGTACTCGCCCTGTGCATCACGCACTACAATACCTACTCTGTCGCAGTCCGGATCTGTACCGATAATAACGTCAACGTCATTAGCCTTTGCCATTTCGATTGCAATTGTAAAGCCTTCCTTATTCTCCGGATTCGGCGATGCAACTGTCGGGAAATTGCCGTCCTCTGTATCCTGCTCCTTAACAACAAGCACGTTCTTAAAGCCTATTCTCTTTAAAATCTCCTTTATCGGACGTGAGCCTGTTCCGTGAAACGGTGTATAAATAAGCTTGAATGTATCTGCAACTGCTGTTACTGCCTCAGGATTCTGCTGCTGTGTCTGTACAGTCTGTAAAAACTTCTCGTTAAGCTCCGGACCTACAACCTCGATAAGCTCCGAGTCAAGGCTTGCATATTTCACATCAAATATACCAACCGAGTCCATAGCATCAATAACAGTCTGAACTGCCTCCGGAGGAAGCTGACCGCCGTCCGGGCCATATACCTTGTATCCGTTATACTCCTTGGGATTATGTGATGCAGTAATCATAACACCTGCCGCACAACCAAGCTCTCTGATACCGAAAGAAACCTCCGGAACAGAGTGTACTGTATCAAAAAGATAAACCTTAATACCCTCATGAGCAAGAACCTTAGCAGTTTCTTCTGCAAACTCTCTTGAGAAGTTACGGGTATCATAGCCGATAAGCACGCCCTTTTCAGCTGCTGCCTTACCGTTATTATTAACATATACGCTCACGCCATAGCTTGCCTGACGTACATTATATATATTAATTTTATTTGTACCTGCACCGATAACACCTCTCATGCCTGCCGTACCAAATTCAAGACCTCTGTAAAAGCGCTCCTCAATTTCCTTTTCATCATTTGCGATGGAAAGAAGCTCTGCTTTTGAAGCCTCATCTACAACCGGTGATGCAAGCCATTCATTATAAGTATCCATATAGCCCATTTTTATAGTCCTCCGTTTTTTTATATTTATGTTTCTATTATACATCTTTTTGGTAATTTTTTCAATCCTTTTTATATATTTTTTTCCCCTATTATCCGATATTTTTCGTAGGTATTGAAATTTATGATTATTTGTGGTATTATTAGGGTAAATTGTGGTTTATCGGTCTTGTTAGCACTTGTTCAAACAACGCTATGGGGCTTTGCCCCTCGATGCTTTTATATAATTGCTTATTTTGCTATCCCCCAGTTCATTTTCTTGTGCCTGGTCGTTTCGCTTCGCTACACTGCTCGGCTATGCAACCATACCTCAGCAACAGAAAACGAACCAAAAGAATGCTGTTAAAGTGAACAACACAAAGTGTTGTAGCCTTAGAAGCGTAGCTTCGTAGGCGTAGCGTAACGTTCCCCCTTTAAAAACCCCCTTATCAAGCGTCTCGGCAGCCAAAGGCTGCAATTGAAATGTGTCGGCGGAATTTTGCTTGCTTTTTTTAGGGGTTTTACGTCTTCGGTCGATGGCGTGGCGGTGTAGAGCAAGGTTCACTACACTACTGTATAATGCGTGGTTTTCTTGTCGGGATGAAAACCGATACCAAATGCATCCATTGCCCATTACCTTGACCTTATATCGGTACTTAATTTGACGTACAATCAAAAAAAGTCAGAAAAGTCGAAGTAAAAAATTGTTTAAAAAAACCTTGCCTTTTGATTCAAAAGAGTACCTACGTCAGCAAATGGTTTAGCCTCGTTTTATTTGACTGAATCTTTTGGTAAAGCGCAGCGGGAGATTTTAAAGAGGGAGGGGCGTCCCCTCTTTAACGGCACTCTTTTGCTGACTTTTCTGCTGCTGTAGGCAGAAAAGCCAGTAGGGGTTATAG
>JAZQKZ010000047.1:0-29277 GCA_045542415.1 Clostridia bacterium | reverse complement strand
TGAGTAAGCTTTGTATTTTAATTCAAAAGAGTACCTACGCTAGCAAATGGTTTGGCCTCGTTTTAATTGACTAAATCTTTTGGTAAAGCGCAGCGGGAGATTTTAAAGAGGGAGGGGCGGCCCCTCTTTAACGGCATTCTTTTGCTGACTTTTCTGCTGCTGTAGGCAGAAAAGTCAGTAGGGGTTATAGCAAAAAATCAAATCATACCAAAGTCTGCAAGGGGACAAAGTCCCCTCAAATGTCGTATGGTTAAGTGCTAACCAACACACCGCTAAATCATAATTTAATTAATCACCATCGGCATCATTTCACCGATACTGCTCCATAGCATAACCCTTGTCGTGCCGCCAAGCTCCACATCCTTGAATGTAACCTCTTCACTGAAATCGGCAGTATATGACCTTATCAGCCGCCCGCCCTCGCCGTAAAGTGCAAGTATCACTGTTCCGCTGTCGATATCCTCGCAGTTTTGTGATTTTATAATGATATTGCTGCCGTTTACTTCTATATCAAAAGAACGTGATTCGTCGGGTTGCGGATCCTCTGTTTTTCCGTAAATTATATTTGCTTCGGTAAGATATGTATTTTTTTCACCGATTTTTATCTTGTCCCACGCTGTTTTTGTTCCGTTGAAATAAACTGTTTCAAGCTCGGAGCAATAGTCAAATGCACTTTCTTTAATTTCTTTAACACTGTCGGGGATTGTTATGGTTTTCATACTACAGCAGTCACGGAACGCATTTTTATTTATATATACTACACCGTCACAAAGCACAGCATTTTCCAGATAGCGGCAGCTGCTAAAGGCTGAGTCTTCTATAATTTTAACGCTTCCGGGAATTGTCAGCTCAGTCAAAGTCATATTATAGCTAAACGCATTCTTGCCGATTTTTTCTATTCCGTAGCCAAGCACTATTTCCTCTGCCTCACAGCCCGAAAAAGCACTTGAATCAATGACTTTAACCGTACCCGGAATAACTATTTTCTCTAAGCTGATATCGGGAAATGTGTGAGCGCCTATGTATGTCACACCGGTTGGAATTATGAGCGACTCAACCGGAGTACCGTTGACATACAGATTTTTTGCAAAGCAAAGCGGATTGGAATCGTACTCCTCAAAGCTGATACCGCACCATGTCGCAAGGTCGCTTATATACACATTCTCAATTGCCTTGCAGTCATAAAAGGCGTGTGCCTTAACCGTTGTAACGGACGTAGGTATTGTTATATCGGTAAGCTTCATGCACCACTTAAATGCGTCTTCACCTATTTCAACAATACCGTCGGGAATTATAAAGCTTGTAAAAGTACAGCCGACAAACGCTTCCTTACCTATGGTTTTTACATTATTGCCCATTATAATATCCTTTAACTGTGCGTTTACAAACGCCCTCTCGCCTATATGAACCACACTGTCGGGGACACTATAGCTTTCTTCGTTTTTGCCTAAAACGTAACGGATGAGCGTGGTTTGCTCCTTGTCAAAAAGATGACCGTCAATTGAGGAGTAGTTGGGGTTACCCTCCTCGACAAAAATATTTTCAAGTGCAAAGCAGTTTCCGAATACGTCGTCTTGGATATCGGTTACTGTTTTAGGAATTGTAAACTCCTTTAAATTTTCGCACCCGTAAAACGCACTGTCCCATATACGGACAATTTCGCCCTTAAATTCAACCTCTTTTAATTTTGAACCCCGGAAAAGACTGCTTTCGATAATGCTTACTCTGTCGGGGAGTGTTATGCTTTCTATAGCAGTGGAGGCAAATGCCCACGAGCCGATTTCGGTAACACTGTCGGGGATTTTAACCTCACTGAGTGTTATACAGCAGTTGAACGCATACGCATTTATACGATTTACTCCATCAGGGATTGTCACTGCGGTAATTCCCCCGCATGACTGAAATGACATATAGCCTATTTCAGTAACCGGGTACCCGTCAAGCATCGACGGAATTACAATTTCACCGACTGCGTTTTCATCAACATCAATTATTGTTGCCTTGCCGTCAGATACTGTGTATGTATAGATATCATATGTATTCTCCTGTGCCTGTACGGGATATATACCCATGAGTAAAATTACGGATACAATAAATATAAGCCTTTTCATGCTTTGTCACTCCCCTGTCTTTTATATATTAAGAATATCACATAAGCGACCAAAATGCAATATATACAGCATGAAATGCCAACAAGCTGACATGAACTGCCGTTTTGGAGTCAAACGGCTTGACAAAAACAACGGTGTGATATATAATAAAAGTATAAATTTTCTTATATAGAGAGATATTAACGGAGGTTATTATGGGAAGATTATTCGGTACAGACGGTATCCGGGGAATTGCAAATAAGGAGCTTACTCCCGACCTGGCATTCAGAACAGGCCAGTGCGGTGCATATGTACTTACAAAGCAGGCTGAGGGCAGACGTCCGAGGGTTATTATAGGTAAAGATACAAGAAAATCAGGTGATATGCTTGAGGCGGCTTTAACGGCAGGTCTCTGCTCGGTGGGTGTTAAGGTTATTCCGCTTGGCGTTGTTCCGACACCGGCGGTAGCGTATCTTACACGCTATTACAAGGCAGATGCAGGTGTTGTTATTTCGGCTTCGCATAATCCGTGCGAATATAACGGAATTAAGTTCTTCAACAGCGAGGGCTACAAGCTTTCAGACGAAATTGAAGAAGAAATAGAGGAATATCTTTTAGGCGAAAAGGAGCTTGGTGAGCTTCCTACTCACGGTAAGGTGGGTTATGTAAGTGCCAACCACAATGCAGTAGAGGATTATGTTGCATTTGCATGCTCAACAATAGATACACGTCTTGACGGTATAAAGGTTGCCATTGACTGTGCAAACGGTGCAAGCTATCAGACTGCATTCAAGGCATTGAACAAGCTTGGTGCAAATGTTGAAGCAATACATAACACACCCGACGGTGTAAACATCAATGCGAACTGCGGCTCAACTCATATGGAGAGCTTACAGGCGTATGTAAAGTCAATCGGTGCGGATATCGGTCTTGCATTTGACGGCGATGCTGACAGAATGCTTGCAGTTGATGAAAACGGTGAGCTTATCGACGGCGACAAGATTATGATGATTTGTGCCAGGTACATGAAAGAAAACGGTACCTTAAAGCAGGATACACTTGTTGCAACGGTTATGAGTAACCTTGGCTTATTCATTGCAGGCGATAGCCTCGGAATCAATATCCCCAAAACAAAGGTTGGAGACCGTTATGTTCTTGAGGAGATGCTTGACAAGGGCTATAATATCGGCGGTGAGCAGTCGGGACATATCATATTCCTTGACCACAATACCACAGGTGACGGCCTTGTAAGTGCATTGCAGCTGCTTGCGGTGTTGAAGAAAACAGGCATGAAAGCATCGGAGGCGGCTAAGATTGTTGATGTATTGCCGCAGGTACTTTGCAATGCAAAGGTAAAGCTTGAAAACAAGGACAGCTATATGGAGAACCCCGAAATCGCAGCAGCGTGTGCGGCACTTGAGGCGGAGTTTGCAGGTGAGGGACGTGTGCTTATAAGACCGTCAGGAACGGAGCCGCTTGTAAGAGTTATGATTGAGGGTAAGGATCAGGAGTATATCTCAAAGAAGGCACAGGAGCTTGCTCAGATGATTGAGAGAATTTTAGGATGATGCGTGAAATATTAACAACCGGATGTGCGGAGCTTGGTATTGATATATCCGAAGCACAGCTTGTTCAGCTTGAAAAGTATGCTGCTTTGCTTGTTGAATGGAACGAAAAAATGAATCTTACCGCAATTACCGATACGGAGGGGATTGCCGTAAAGCATTTTCTTGACAGTATCAGCGCACTTTGTACGGGAAATATCGGAAAAAAGGTGATTGATGTCGGTACGGGTGCAGGCTTTCCGGGTCTGGTGCTTAAAATCATGAAGCCCGAAATTGAGTTGACATTGCTTGATTCGCTTAACAAGAGAATTAATTTCTTAAAGGCGGTGTGTGAGGAGCTTGGTCTTGACGGTGTGACCTTTGTTCATTCGCGTGCAGAGGATGGCGGTATGAACCGCAGCTATCGTGCCAAGTTTGATACGGTAGTGTCAAGGGCGGTGGCGAATATGACAACGCTTAGCGAATGGTGTATTCCATTTCTTAAAGAGGGCGGCAGATTTCTTGCTTTAAAGGGTCCGCTTGCAAATGAGGAGCTTGACGCGGCGAGACGTGCAATAACAATTCTCGGCGGTGAGGTTGAGAAAGTGTATGAGGCGGATATTCCTCATTCTGATTTGCACCATAAGATAATTATTGTAAAAAAAGTGCGACAGACTCCAATGAAATTCCCCAGAAAACCGGGAATTGCGGCAAAAATGTCTATCGAACAATGCTATAATTTGCGAAAATAGAAGATATAAGTAAATTTATGGGAAAACCTGAAATACGGTTTTCCTTTACTTTTTGTCAGGCTATTGCTATAATTGTACTTGTAAGACAGATACATTAAAGCAGTGTTTCCCAAGGCACCGCCTACCCCCTATGTCTTACACCTTCCACCACCGAGTTGCGGTCGGTATGCCGTGCGTTTGACATACCGGCCGCCGCCCTGAGGGCGAAAAACGGAGTGAATTGAGTGATAAAGCATTTTTTAATCCTTTTAAAGGTTTTTTCCGGAGGTTAAGATGAAACATAAGAGTAAGCCTAAGTCGGCTTTGATTCCCATGAAGCTGGTTGTTCCGTGTGCGGCACAGCCACGCAAATATTTTGATGAAAAACGAATGCAGCATTTATGCGAGTCGATAAAAAAATACGGACTGATTCATCCGGTAACGGTACGCCCGGCAGGCGGCGGTGAATATGAGCTGATTGCAGGAGAGCGGCGGTTTCGTGCCTGTGAAATGGCAGGGTTTACGGAAATTCCGGCTGTGATTGCCTCGGCAGACGAGCGAAAATCCGCGTTAATGGCATTATCGGAAAATATGTCACGCGATACGCTTTTATTTACAGAGCGTGCGGCGAGCTGTGCGTCATTGGTACATAACTATAAATTCAGCCGTGAGGAGCTTGCCTCGGAGCTTGGAATCGGTCTTGCAGAGGTTTCTCTGTATTTAAGGTTCAGAGAGCTGCCGATTTTTGCACAGAAGCTTATCCGTGAATACAATCTTTCAGACAAGCATATTGCGGCGGTATTGCAGCTGCGAGACCCCAAAAAGCAGGTTGAAGCGGTTGAAAAAATCTGTCTGGGCGGACTGGACGAGAAGCAGAGCCGTCAGATGATAAAGGCTATGAAAGAGAACCGCAAGCGTGTGCATAAGCTTAAAGGCACGCCGACGGACGAGAGGTTTTTCAAAAATACGGTTTTGCGTGCTTTGGATATCGTGCGGAAAAACGGAATTGATGCGGATATGAGCGAGAACGAGCTTGACTGGGGTACGGAAATAAAGATAAATATAAGACATCAGAAAAAAGAAAAGGCAGAGAACGTGTGAAATGCACGTTCTTTTTTGTTGACAACTCCGGCAGGTTGCGGTATAATCAAAAGGTAGAATTTGAAATGGAGAGATATTTATGATAAAATTCATTGCCTGCGATATGGACGGAACTCTGCTTGATTCAAATAAGCAGCTGCCGCCGGATTTCCTTGAGGTGCTTGAAGCACTTGAGAAAAAGGGCGTTATTTTTGCAATCTCGTCAGGGCGACAGTATGACAGTCTCAACAAGCAGTTTGAGTATATCCGTGACAAGATTTATATAATAGCGGAAAATGGTGCGGTGGTGTATGACGATAAGGGAAACAAGCTTGTATGCGATCCGCTTGACGATGAAAGCTGTGTAAAAATTATCGGTACTCTTATAAATGAGCCGGATTTGTTTTTAGTGGTGTGTGGTGAAAAGAGTGCATACGGTGAGGAGAACAATGAGGAGATTTTACATCACGTTCTGCCGTATTATATAAAATATAAATGTGTTGAGGATGTCGCTGCGGCGGCTTGTGAGGATAACATATTTAAAATTGCAGTGTTTGACAAGCAAGGCTCGGAGCAGCATTGCTATCCTCTGCTTCGTGACTATTACGATAGTCACAATGTTTTAGTGTCGGGATGTGACTGGCTTGACGTTATGAAAAAGGGTGTCACCAAGGGCAGTGCAATCCGCACGTTGCAGGAAAAGCTTGGGATAAAATATGAGGAGTGCATGGCATTCGGGGATTTTATGAACGACTATGACATGATGAAAGAATGCGGCGAGAGCTATGCAATGGAAAATGCACACCCGGATTTAAAGAGAGTGTGTAAGTATATTGCTCCGTCGAATGACGATAACGGTGTTATGAAGGTAATAAGACGTGAGATTTTGGAGGATGCCTGAGGCATCCTCTGTTTTTTTATATTATGAAATGTAATAACAGGGGATGCGTTATGCATCCCCTGTTATAGTTAATCAAGCTTTATACCAAATTCATCAAGTGTTACACCTAAGTCAAGAAGCTCGCCTGCTTTATTTATAATTTTTACTGCTGTCATAAGATATTCATAGTCTGAATCTGTTTCCGCTGAACCGTCAGCTCGGTCGGTTTCTATGAACTTACCTGTTGAGCTTGAAAAATATCCTTCAAAATCAACCTTGACCGGACTTCTTCCGCCCACCATAATCAGACTGAACTCTGCTTCTACGTCATCATCCTCATTAATAGTCAAATTTACGGAAATCTGAGATGTCTTACCTGAAGAAGTTTCGTTTAAAATATAGCTCGCACCAATTTCATCTGTCTTGGGAGTATAGTAGAAATTTACAAAAAAGTTGCTGTCAAGACCAAGCTCTTTTCCGCTGGTACCTAAGGCATAGCCGCCGTTACTGTTCTTTCCGCCCTTTTCAAGCAGAACGGTTTTAAGCTTTTCAAACGGTGTCTTTTCGGGCTCCGGAGTTGCTGTCGGCTCCGGGGTTGCTGTCGGCTCCGGAGTTGCCGGTGTCTGTGTAGTGAGTGTTACGGTTCTTGTGTCACCGTCCCAGCCCACTGTTGTACCGTATGCCTCGGAAATTGCTCTTACCGGTACAAGTGTACGGTCGTCAACTATACATGCCGGTGAATCAAGTGTAACTGATGAGCCATTAACTGTCATGGTTGCACTGTTGATTGTAAGGCTTATTGTTGTGCCGTCCTTTTCCGATGTGACGGTCTGTGTTGCCTGATCCCAGTCAACGCTTGCACCGAGTGCCTCAAATATCGCACGAAGCGGTACCATTGTGCGGTCATTGATAATCTGCGGCGGCACATCAAAGCTGAGTGCTGTTCCGTCAAGAACTACCTTAATATCGTCTGCTGCTATTGACGGAACAGATGCCATAAGCATTGCTGTTGATAAAGCAGTACATAAAATTTTCTTTTTCATAAACTGTCTTCCTTTCTGTTGGCTCATTCTCCTGAATAAAAATTTTCTATCTGAATGGTTATATTATATCATAATTTACATCTGATTGCAAGATATTTGTATAATTTTTCTAACAGACAGCTGATTGTTTATATGGCTGATTGTTATAAAATATATTTGAGGTGATTTTATGGATTTAGCAAGAATGGGAGAAAGAATAAAAACAGCCCGGACAAATAATAAGCTTACGCTTGAAAAATTTTCCGAAAAGGTCGGCATTTCGAGAAATTTTTTATGGGAGATTGAAGCCGGAAGAAAAGCACCTGCGGTTAATACGTTATATAACATAGGAAAAGAGCTTGACATTTCAATCGATTACCTTTTCGGACTTACTCCAAAGCGTGGTGACGAACCGGAAAAGACACAGGACATAAGCCGTATGGTTGAGAGCCTGGAGTTTGAGGAAATAAAGATTTTATATGAACTGTTAAAGGTATATTGCAAAATGCGTAAATAAAAAGTCATATCAGTAAAGGAGAATTACACAATGGAGAAATTTATGCCAAGGAAAACGGAAAAAGAGGTTATATCAATCAGAATAAAATCATCTGTATTAGCGGAGGTTGATGCAGTGGCACAGGAGACAGATATCAGCAGAAATGAACTGCTTAACCAGTGCATTGAGTTTGCATTGCGTAATATGGGAAAAGAAAACTAATAAAAAAAGGGCATATGCCCTTTTTTTATTAGTATGAATCGAAGCCTATATCCGATAAGGACAGTCCTGCCTCGCCGACAAGCTCATCCCATAAATCTACTGCTACCGTAACGGCTGAATTTGCTGTATCCTCTGCATTTTCTATTGTCTCACCTATATTTTTAACCTCAAACTCAAGCTCATCTCCGGCACTGAACTCGTCTATATCAAAATCAGCTGTACAGGTTGCTGAACCGAGTCCGAGCAGAAGAGTGACCGAAAGCGGCTTTGTTGCATCAGGCTTACTCATCTTGTAATCAAAGCCTACACCCACTAAATTATCTCCGTTTTTAGCAGTTACGCTGAAAGTAAGTAAATCGTCATCAGTGTGATAAATTATGCTTGTCTTATATGTAATACCGTTATTATTCGTGGTGTTTTCAAGCTTGACAGCTGTTGAGGATACTGTTTTACCGTTTTCAACGATATATTCTACAAGCTTTTTGAGATCTCCGGTTGCAGCTGTATCTATCACATCACTGCTGCTATCACGGTCGTCATCTTCATCTTCTTCCTCGTCCTCAACGTAACCGTTGGAATTGGCTTTTGTACCCTTGGATGAATAGAATTCTATATAATCCGCCTCTTCAAGAAGCTCTCTGTCAATCGATACTTCGTCGATAACATCATACCTGCTGCTTCCGAACTCATATAAAAGAGTTTCTTCGCCTATTTTTGTTCCCCTCTTGTTATAGAAATAAATATCGATGTAAGTCCGGTCATTATCATCGTCTGTTTCTCCCTTTATGTGATATTCAAAATCATAACGGTCTTCATACGGGGTATAATCAGTAAACACAAGTGAGGATACACAATTTGAATCCCAATATTTGCCGGTGGTGTAATAGTTTATAAAATCAAGCGGGCCGTAGTCATAATCAAGCTCAATTGCCGTGAAATCCTGCGTTGCCTCGCTTTCTGTATTACTGTCATCGTTACACAGCATCCATACTGTATCGTCACCCTCATTTGTAGATATGCCAAGGAGGAAATCATCAATACCCTTATCAACGAGAATACCGTAAAGTACAGTTCCGCCCTGCCCCGGAGCAAGATCGCAGTCATAAACATTATATTTTTCATTCTCTCCGTAAATACCGGCTGTGTCATACGGATCAAGCTTCTTTCCGTCTGCTGTATAAAATTTATCATCATATACAAGGTCAGTAGCCTTTAAGGTCTGCGATGATGAAAGATTTGTAATATCAAATTTAAAGAATACCCATTCCTGTGAAGAGTTGTCTTTTCTGTTAATAGAGCTTTCCCGTGTTGCAAGCTGGTCTCCGGCATCGCCTCTGATGACATCGGTACAGGTGATTTCAATGTCTATCGGATCATAAATAGAATATTTATGATAAGCAGCTTTTGCTACGTCGTCCGGAAGATACGGGTTGTTAAGCGTACCTTTTCTTTTTTCAGCGGAGGTTATAGTTACGGTTTTTGTTGCACCGTCCCATTCAACCTCTGCACCGTATGCCTCCGAAATTGCTCTTACCGGTACAAGTGTACGGTCATCAACTATACATGCAGGTGAATCAAGATATACTGTCTTACCGTTTACCGTCATTCTTGAACTGTCAATTGTAAGGCTGACGCTTGTTAAGCCCTTGTCCGATGAAACGGTGCGTGTTGACTGATGCCATGCAACCGTTGCACCAAGTGCCTCGAATATTGCACGAAGCGGTACCATAGTACGGTCATTTATAATCTGGGGCGGCACATCAAAGCTGAGCTTTGTACCGTCAAGAACTACCGAAATATTATCTGCTGCGACAACAGCCGGAGCTGAAGCACTAAGCATTGCGGCAGTACATAAAAGAGAAATTAATTTTTTCATGTTGTTTTCCTTTCTATGCTGAGGTCATAAAAACGGCATTCGCAGAATGCCGTTTTTATATTATTTTCAAATTAATAAAGCTTGAGTGAATAGTAGTACGGTAATTCGTCAACTTCCTTACCCGATGCCCATGCAAAATTCTCGTCGAAGCCGAAGTTTACAACGCATGACTGCGGTGCCGTTGCAAGCTCGTTCGGAACTTCTGCATAAAGTGTGTATGTATAAGTTACAAGCGGATCGAGCGAAAATGCCGAGCTTCCCTTTGAATCAATGATGTTTACGCTGTCAATATCATATGTATAGCCGTTGATAACTACATTTCCCTTAATATAGTCATCATCAATCTGTGAGGTTGATGTGTTCTTGATTGTTCCGCGAAGATATACGAACTCGGTTGTATCTGATGCATCCGGACCGCTTGTGTATGTTACGTTACCTGTCTTTATTTTTGTCTTGATATCATTTGCGATAGCCGCCTCTGCTACTGTGATTTCTGCAAAGTCAACTGTGATTGTGTTACCTACTGCAACCGCCTCAGCAGCTGTGGGAACAGCAGTCGGAACAGCTGTCGGCTGTGATACTGTTGATGTTACTGTTGAATCTGCACTGCCACCGCCGCAGGCTGTAAGAGCGCATAATGATGCAATTGCAAGTGTTGTTGATAAAATTCTCTTCATGATTGTTGTTTCCTTTCTTTTTGTGTGTTATCGTACTGTGTACGAGTATTTTGAACCGTCATTGAAATTGAATGTCAATGTCAGCGGTTTTCCTGAGGTTTCAACCTCCTGCGGACAGTCGATCAAGCAGTGTACTCCGAGTGTCTGGAGGGGGTCAAGTGAGGTGATGCTTGCATAAGTGAAATCACCGTCTGTATCTGTAACTATGTTAAAGCTTTCATAGGTATAGCCTGAATCGTATGTAGCTGTTACCGAATAGATTTCATCACATTCAAGCGACTGCTTCTGTAAATTCTTTACGTTTGCATTTACATAGAGATATACCTGTCCGCTGTCTGCCACATAATGATTATAGTAGCTGGGCGGATTGTCGGGCTTGACATCATATGAGAACTTAACGTTGTTTAAGGTGAACTCATAATTTGCTGTTGTGATTGTCTGTCCCGGTGCAAGGGGAACGGGTGTTGCCGCCGGAGCAGCAGTTGTTATTACTGCCGGTGCCGCCTGTGTTGTTGCATTCGTTGCGGCATCCTGCGAAGCTGTGTTGCCGCCGCTGACTGTACCCTTTGCCTTGTTAACCGGTGCGGGAGTTGCGGTTGCCTGTACGGCTGTTTCCGTTACTGTACTTGTTACTGTAGTACTGCTCTTGTAGTTAAGGTTCTTAACCAGACCGATTGCAAATGAAATGGCAGAGATAAACGCAAGAAGAATGATACAGATTTTCATTGTGGGAATCTGATTAACATATTTTTTAACCGAGTCACCAAGCTGCGGTGCATCCTCTCCGTTCATCATCAGAATCATTATGTAGTCAATAAACAAGGTGGCTTCCGAAATATGATACAGCTTCCAGAAAAAGCCTTTTATATAGCCGTTTTTCGCCATGATAAACTCAATTATATCATACGCCGCCAATATAGCAAGGAAGATAATGATTGTCTTGTTCTTGCCCTGATTCTTACCGAATTTTAATGCAAGCATTATAAATGCCACGCCAAATAGCATGTATGCAATAAAATACTGAACCGAGAAGTAAGTGCCAAGCTGTACTGTTCTTAAAATACAGCCAAGCAGAGTAAGTGCGATTCCGCCCATAACAAGGTCATTTTTATACTTGTTTTTGTTTTCCACATCTATGCTGTAGATTACGTTAGCTATTGCTGCTGCAAGTATAAAGAGTGTAAAAAGCAACGGTATTATACTTAAGCTCATTTCTGCCATAAATATGAACGAGCATATTGCAGAAACGATGCCAAGTATAAATGCTGATAGTCTGAACTTATCATTCGTAAGCTTTTTTACAAACGTTTCAATATAGCTGTTGTTGTTTTCATTTTCCATTATGTTTTATCTCCTTTTGTGAAATGTATATGTATAATGAATACTATTTGTAGTATTATTTTAGCATATTATGTGTATTTTGTCAATAGCGGCATAGAAAAAAGACCCTCCCGGAGGGAGAGCCTGTTTCATTATCAATTCCTGATACGCTTTAATACGGAAGTACATATAAGCAAAAGTACAGGAAATACAACCGCTACGCCAAGACCGGCTTTGAGATTGTCACCTGCGGCACCGGAAATAAATCCTGTTACGGTAGGGCCTGCCGAACAGCCCAGATCACCTGCAAGGGCAAGTAATGCAAACATTGCAGTTCCGCCTGTGGGACATTTTGCCGAGGCGATTGAGAATATACCCGGCCACATTATACCCACAGACAATCCGCATAGCGCACAGCCGACAAGCGAAAGCATAGGAGTACTTGCAAGCGAGGTGACAAGGTATGCCGTAATGCACAAAAGTGAAGAGCCTTTTAAAAACGGTACCAAATCCACCTTTTCGCTGATTTTTGAATAGAAAACTCTTGCCGCACCCATGAGCAGTGAAAACACACATATTCCGGCAAGATCACCTGCTGTTTTGGATATCCCAAGCCCTTTTTCGGCAAATGCAGATGCCCATTGGCTCATTGCCTGCTCACTTGCACCGGCACACAGCATAAGAACGGCAAAAAGCCAGAATATCCTGCTTTTAAACAGCTCTGATGTACTCATTCCCGTTCCGTCCTTTATAAGCGGTGCTATCGGTACAGCCGTGAAATACAGTGCATTAAAAAGCGGGATAGCCGCCCAGAGCAGAGCAAGTACCCTCCAGCAGTTATTGCCGAAAATATGTAAAAAAAGTGTGGACAGGGCTGCAACGGCAAGCGTACCCCAGCAATAGAATGAATGCAGGAGACTCATTAGTGATGCCTTGTTATCGGTAGGACATGCCTCAACAATAGGACTTACCAACACCTCTATAAGACCACCGCCAATAGCGTAAATGAGGGTTGAAAGGAGCAGCCCCGTAAAGGGTTGTGTAAGAAACGGAGCAATTGCCATTGCACCAATGCCTGCGGCAGAAAAAATGTGTGCGGCAACTATGCATTTGCGGTAACCTACTTTGTCAACGAAATATGCCGCCAGGAAGTCAACAATCAGCTGGACAAGGAAGTTTACTGTTATAATCAGCGTTATTTTACTCAGCTCAATGCCGAAGGTATCATGGAAAATCAAAAACAAAAGCGGTGCAAAATTGTTTATCACCGCTTGAGTTATATATCCAAGATAACAGGCATAAATTGTATGCTTGTAATTGGTTTTTATCATAAAGCGTTGCCATCCTTGTCAAACAGCGGAAGCGGTTCGAGGAATATTATATCGTCTCTTTTCGCCGCATCTCCCTCCGCAAGAACTGCCATTCTTGCCACAACGCTGCCGCCTGCCTTATTTACAAGCTCTTCAATCGACAGGAGTGAGCCGCCTGTGCTTATTACATCATCAACGATAAGCACTCTTTTGCCCTTTATCATCTCAACGTCATTTTCGCCGATACACAGTGTCTGCATTCCGCGTGTGGTAATTGAATCGACATCTGTTGAAAGCACCTTTTTCATATATACCTTTTCACGCTTACGGGCAACGACATAGGGCTTTTGTGACTGAGCTGACATCTCGTAGGTAAGCGGAATGCTTTTTGATTCTGCCGTAATCATCACGTCATATTCCGGTGCCTTGCTTAACAGCTCGGCTGCACATTTCTTTGTCATTTCAACGTCGTTAAACATAATAAACGCCGCTATCTGTAAATTTTCGTTTAAGGGAAACATTTCAAGCTCGCGCTCAAGTCCCGCAATTTTCATTTTATAGTACATTATTTTTTTCCTTTACCTTTCATTCCGAATGCTTTGATTTTCTTGTGGTTCCAGACAAAGTCGCCATCTTTTACGCTGTCGCTGTCGCGGGCATCTGTTCTCTTGATTTCAACATCTACCAGCCTACCGTCAGCGTCATAGGTCGGCTTGATTACCATTACCGTATTTGATTCCATGTCCTCACGGAAAGCATCAAGGCTCTTTATTGCCTTGCCGTCAAAATCAAAGAGAGTTGTGTTTTCAACTACATTTTTTAAAACTCTGTCATCCTCTTCAAGATATGCCCAGCCCGAGAGACTTTTGCCTGTTCCGTCATCAACATGAATCATCAGCGGATCCCAGTAGAGCGAGCCGATACAGCGGTCATTCTCTATCGAGCGCAACCCCTTGAACAGGGCGCTCATATAACCGTAGTGTCCCTCCTGAGTCGGCGGGAAAATATTCTTGTATGCCTCAATGTCGGTGAGCTGACCGGGATAGCCGTCTGTTGTAACAGCATTCCAGTTGAAGCCTGTTTCCATGACAAGTATATCCTTTTTATATGTCTTTGTTATTGAATTTGCAAAAGCTACAAAATCCTCTATCTTTTTACCCGACCATGACGGATAATACGAGGCACCGATTACATCAAATTTTGCCCCTGCCTTGTTAATTTCACCGAGCGTCCATGTAAATGCATCATTGGGAGCGTCTGCAAGGTGGATAACTACCTGGCTTTCGGGGGATACTGCCTTGACGGCATCGTAGCCGGCGTTGACAAAACGTGCAAGTGATGCCCTGTCCTCCGGACAGCTTATGTCGTTTGACGTAATGTTCTCAAATATAAGCTCAAAACGGTCGGCACTCATGCTTGCCGCATACATATTTGCAAACGGGAACAGGAGTCCGCCGTTGATTTCGTTACCTAATGAAACATAATCCGGTACTGTGTCCTGTGCCTTGAGCTTTGTCATTATATCAAAGGTATAGTCATATACTATCTTTTCAAGCAGCGTGATGATTTCACTGCGTTGTGCAGATGTCATGGATTTTAAGAACGTCGGGTCTGAAATATCATAGCCCTTTTCCGCTTTTATCTGTGCCACCCAGTCTGACGGGATAATCTGGCGGGTACCGTTTGACCAATAATCCGAATAGTTAAATGTAAATTGTATTCCCATGCCGGCATCCCTGGCACGTCTTGCAAGCTCTAAGCAGTCCTCCTCGTTCTGATATCCGTCGGGAAGATAATAGGTTCCGTCGCCTCTGCCCTTACCGGGATTGTTTGAAAGTCGGATTCGTGCCATATTCATGCCGTTTTCGGCAAGGATTTCAAGAGCGTCACGCTCAACACCGTTTTGGTCATAGTATTTGCCACCAAGCTCCTCTATATAAGTAAGCTCGGTTATGTCACCGCCGCGAATAAAGTCCTTTGCATATGCACAGGTTGTGGAAAGCATAGCGGCACAAAGCATTGTTGCAACTGTCTTTTTCATATTACCTCCTTTATCGTACAGGGCTGACATGCCCCGAATTAACGGACTCCGCACCACACAGTATGAGAATGTCGGTTATGCCGTTGTCACGGATATACTGCAGGTCGGGGTCAAGATATATTTCACTGTAATGATTGGCAAGAAACGGTACTATGGCATTTCCGTCAAAATCAGCTCTTATAACTGCAAGCACTTTGCCCGTGCCGCAGTTTGAATGAATAACTGACGGAATATGATCGTCTGTCGGGAAGGTATAATAATCCTTGCGGCTTTCATCATATATACTGTCATAGGTTGTTTCCTGATACGGATATTCAAGAGTCTGGTCCGTAGAGCCGGGCAGGATAAATTTTTCAACGTTATCCGCCTTTGTAAAGAGCAGCGGTGCCTTGTTATAAAGCTCACCCTTAAAATCGTCCGTAACTGCCTCACGGTCAAAGCTTGTCTCCCTTTCCGCATCAAAGCCAAGCAAATCCCCAAGCTCGCGATATACATAATAGCTGCCGAGCGAGGTCAGATGCGGGTCTGTGCGGTAGTATATATACTTGTTCTTCTGTCTTTCAAGTGCTTCGCACGGGTCGCATAAATGCACCCTTGTATAGTCAAAGCTGATATGCAGTCGTTCATATATCCGTGCAACACGGTCGTCATAGGTATATGCTCCGAGCTTGTCACGGTATATTTCAAATGCGGGTGGAATAACTGCAAGATATACATTAAAATCATTGCTGTTTGCAAATTCGGCAATTTCCGCAATGCTCTTGTCGGTAAGCTTTTCGTTGTACGGGTCGGGACGCTCAATGAGCGATGCACCTGAAGCGAAATGAACACCGTTTTGCCCGTTTTTGCCGAGCAGATAAAGAGATGAGGTGTGAAGTGATGCCGCACCGTCACGCCACATGAAAAAGCGTCTTGCCCATTCTTCGGCACTGTATGCCTCATAGGTATCGCCAATTTCAGCGTCATAGCGTTGCTTTTCACGGACGGTATGCACCGCATTGCATACGGAAGCACCTGCGAGCGTAACGATTGAAATAAGCGAGATTAGCGTTTTTGTTGATTTCTTCACTGTACCACCCCCGATAAAATGTATGCGACACAGATTAAAAATCCGATCAGTGCTGATATGTATTTTATAAGCTCCGCCTTTTCCGAAATCAGCCAGTCACAAAGCCTTTTGGGAAGTCCCGATGCGATAACTGCGGCTATTATAAGTGTCGGCAGGTATGATGTAAGGTTATACATAAAATCCTGTTCTCCCCAGCCGTTATAGCCGTTAAACATTGCACCAAGATATGTCATTGCATCGGATAAATCGGGGAACGCAAAAAGTAACCAGCCGATTGTGACAACAAAAAGTGTGTAGATATTTGCGATGAAGCCTGTTTTTTTGAGTATCTTTTTCAGGAACAGCTTCTCAAGTACAATGAACACACCAAGATACAGTCCCCATAATATGAAATTAATACTTCCGCCGTGCCACAGACCGATAAGTGACCACAGGACGGGGATGCTCAGCCACCACAGCTCCGGAAAGTAGATATATTCCTTGAACCATGCCGAAAGGCTTATATTCCATCGGTTGCCGAACATTCCTATGCTTTTTGCGGCATAGGGATAGCGGAAGTTTTCGTCAAACTTAAAGCCGAACATTTTTGACAGTCCCAATGCCATGTCCGAGTATCCGGAAAATGCAAAGTATATCCAAAGTGCATATGTAATTATTCCGAGCCATGCATATGAAGCGGAAAGTCCGGTGAGGTCATAGCCGCTTATAAGTGTCCATAACGGTCGCAGGCTGTCTGCAATGATAACCTTTTTACACAGTCCGGCACTGAAGCGTGATGCTCCGTCAAGGAAGAGTGTACCGGTTGAGCGTCGGTTTATAAGCTGACGTGCCACGTCGTTATAGCGAACAACGGGTCCTGCCGGAGTAAGCGGAAACATCGAAAGGTAGAGTCCGAAATTAATAAAGCTATGTTGGATTGCTGTTGTACCCCGACAAAGGTCGATTGTATATGAAAGCGCGCGGAGCGTATAAAAGGATATAGCGAGATATGCAAGAGTACTGCCTGTATAACTGATAGCTCCGAACGGTGCAGCCGGAATGTCACTGAGCAGATTGAGATACCGCAAGCAGACAAGAAGCACTATATTAACCGTTATA
This sequence comes from Clostridia bacterium, assembly GCA_045542415.1. Taxonomy (GTDB): domain Bacteria; phylum Bacillota; class Clostridia; order UBA1381; family UBA1381; genus UMGS1958. The sequence goes on along the minus strand of JAZQKZ010000047.1, from coordinate 11,821 downwards.
TTAATTGCGAGCTGCCATTTTTTGCGGTTTTTACCGATAATAAGACCGCTTGCATAGTTAAAGGCAACACTAAAAAGCAGGATAGCCGCATATATAAGGCTGTCCCACGCACAGAACAACAGGCTTGCGGCAAAAAGAACGGCATTCTTTGCCTTTTTCGGTACTATATAATAAACCAAAAGCACCGCCGCAAGGAAATAAAACAAAAATATAATGCTTGAAAATGCCATAACCTATGCTCCCGTAAAAATTCGTATTCTTAACAAAATTGTAGCATATTTTATCATGCTTGTCAATGGTTTGGGGTGAGTTGTCATACAAACGAAAAGGTCGTTATTATGTTGATTATGGGTTGGAGTACGGACAAGTATAAACCAATCCACGCAAAAAAGGGGGGATGCCTTTGCATCCCCCTTTATCATCAGTTAATCTGATCGTTCTTTACCTCTTCGCCGTCGATAGTGATGTTAATATCCTTGTATATCGCCATACCCGTACCTGCCGGGATAAGCTTACCGATAATAACATTCTCCTTGAGACCCTGAAGCGGATCGATCTTGCCCTTGATGGCTGCGTCTGTAAGAACCTTTGTTGTCTCCTGGAACGAAGCCGCTGAAAGGAATGAGTCTGTAGCAAGTGCTGCCTTTGTGATACCTAAGAGTACAGCTGATGATGTGGCAGGAGCTCCGCCCTTGGCTTCTGCTTCCTTGTTTGCCTTATCAAACTCAAACTTATCGATTGTTGAACCGATAAGAAGCTCTGTATCGCCCGGATCCTCAACCTTAACCTTTCTGAGCATCTGACGTGTGATAACCTCAACGTGCTTGTCATTGATGTCAACACCCTGCATACGGTATGTCTTCTGTACCTCACGAGTGATGTACTTCTGAACCGCACCCGGTCCGTTGATTCGTAATATATCGTTCGGGTTAACTGAACCTACTGTAAGCTCGCCGCCCTTTTCAACATATTCGCCGTCCTTAACCTTGATGCTTGCACCGTACGGAATGATGTAGTTCTTAGCTTCGCCAAGCTCATCATTCTTTATGATAACCTCACGTCTTGTCTTTGTATCGCTTACGCTGACTGTACCTGCAATCTCTGAGATGATAGCAAGACCCTTAGGACGTCTCGCCTCAAACAACTCCTCGATACGCGGAAGACCCTGTGTGATATCGCTTCCTGAAGCAACACCGCCGGCATGGAAGGTTCTCATTGTAAGCTGTGTACCCGGCTCACCGATTGACTGTGCCGCAATGATACCTACTGCTTCACCGACATTTACAAGGTTACCTGTTGCAAGGTTACGTCCGTAACACTTAGCACATACGCCCTTTGCACAACAGTTGAGTACGTTTCTGATCTTAACCTTCTTAACGCCTGCCTTGATTGCTTTTTCTGCGTCTCTGTCTGAGATGATGTTTGCTGACGGGTCGTTTGTATCGTCCTTAACAGCTACGATAACCTCGCCTGTTTCCGGATTTACAATATCCTCAAGGAGTACACGGCCGATGATTCTGTCGAGTAACGGCTCGATATTCTCCTTACCCTCGTTAATTTCTGTTACCCATTCGCCCTCTGTTGTTCCACAGTCAATTTCTCTTACGATAACATCCTGCGATACGTCAACGAGACGACGTGTAAGATAACCTGAGTCGGCAGTTCTTAACGCTGTATCTGTTAATCCCTTTCTTGCACCGTGTGATGAAATGAAGTACTCAAGTACGTTAAGACCCTCTCGGAAGTTAGCACGAATCGGAATTTCGACTGTTCTACCCTGAGTATCCGCCATAAGTCCTCGCATCGCTGCAAGCTGTCTGATCTGGTTCTTTGAGCCTCGCGCACCTGAGTCAGCCATCATGAATATCGGGTTGAACTCACCGAGATTGTCGAGCATGGCATTTGCAACCTTTTCTGATGTTGCACCCCATACCTTGATAACCTGCTCATAACGATCCTGCTCTGTAAGAATACCGTAACGGTAAAGCTCTGTAATCTTCTCGATTTCTGCCTCTGCCTCTGCAAGCATTTCTCTCTTTGTCTCAGGTACCTCGATGTCTGATACCGCAACAGTGATAGCTGCAAGAGTTGAGTGCTTATAGCCTGTTTCCTTGATCTTGTCAAGCATGTCGGCTGTTGTTGATGTACCGTGTACTCTGATACATCTGTCGATAATCTTTCCTAACTGCTTCTTCTCAACGATGAAGTCTATTTCAAAGTCAAATGTCTTCTCCGGATCCTCACGGTCAACAAAGCCTAAATCCTGCGGAATGTTGTTGTTGAAGATGATACGGCCTGCTGTTGTTTCAACAAGCTTTGTTCTTTCAACACCGTTGATAACCTTTGTCACCTGTACGGCAATCTTTTCGTGGAGAGTACACTCGTGGTTTGAATATGCAAGAAGTGCCTCATCGGTTGTTGTATATTTCTTGATTGTAAGCTTCTTTGCAAGAGTGAAGAGCTTCTTTGCACTTATCTGAACACTCTTTTCCGGAAGCGTGAGTGTTACCGGATTAACCGGAATCTTTGTTTCGTTCTTTAATACCTTAGGAAGCGTGATTAAGTATTCAAATGCATCCTTTACAGATGTAAAGCTCTTAATCGGCTCCTGCTCGTCATAAATCTCAAGCGCATCCTCGACCTCGTCGTTTAAAATCAGCTCTGTCATGTAAGCAAGCTTTGCCTCGTCAGTGCAGATTTCGTTTGCAATCCAGTCATAATGCTCCTTGGCAAGTGTAAGGTAGTATGAACCTAAGATCATATCCTGTGTCGGAACTGCTACCGGATGACCGTCCTGCGGCTTTAAGAGGTTGTTCGCACTGAGCATTAAGAAGCGTGCCTCTGCCTGAGCCTCCGGTGATAACGGCACATGGATAGCCATCTGGTCACCGTCGAAGTCGGCATTATACGCTGTACATACAAGCGGATGAAGCTTTAAGGCTCTGCCCTCAACCAGCTTAGGCTCGCATGCCTGAATACCGAGACGGTGAAGTGTGGGGGCACGGTTGAGTAATACCGGATGCTCCTTAATTACGTCCTCAAGGACATCCCAGACCTCCGGCTTCGCTCTTTCAACCTTTCTCTTTGCACTCTTGATATTCGGTGCAAGTCCTCTTGCAACAAGCTCCTTCATTACGAACGGCTTAAACAGCTCGATTGCCATTTCCTTAGGAAGACCGCACTGATAAATCTTCATTTCCGGACCTACTACGATAACCGAACGTCCCGAATAGTCAACTCGCTTACCCAAAAGGTTCTGTCTGAAACGACCCTGCTTACCCTTGAGCATGTCTGAAAGTGACTTTAACGGTCTGTTACCCGGTCCTGTTACTACACGTCCGCGTTTTCCGTTACTGATAAGAGCATCAACTGCCTCCTGGAGCATTCTCTTCTCATTTCTGATGATAATGTCCGGAGCCTTTAATTCCATGAGCTTCATAAGACGGTTATTTCTGTTGATTACACGTCTGTAAAGGTCATTTAAGTCTGATGTAGCAAAGCGGCCGCCGTCCAACTGAACCATCGGTCTTAACTCCGGCGGAATAATCGGAAGAACTGTCATAACCATCCATTCGGGACGGTTCTTTGATGTGCGGAACGCTTCAACTATCTCAAGTCTCTTGATAATCTTACCTTTTTTCTGACCCTGAGTGCGCTCAAGCTCTGCACGAAGCTCCTTTGAAAGCTCATCAAGATTAATCTTTTCAAGAAGAGTCTTGATTGCCTCTGCACCCATGCCGGCTGAGAATGCATTTCCGTACTTCTCTCTTGCTTCGCTATACTCTTTCTCCGAGAGAACCTGATTTAATGCAAACTCTGTGATGCCCGGATCAGTTACGATATACGCTGCGAAGTATAATACCTTCTCAAGCTGACGGGGCGAAATATCAAGGATGAGTCCCATTGATGAGGGTACTCCCTTGGAATACCAGATATGTGAAACAGGTGTCGCGAGAGTAATGTGACCCATTCTCTCACGTCTTACCTTTGATTTTGTTACTTCAACGCCGCAACGGTCACATGTGATACCCTTGTGGCTTATTTTCTTGTACTTACCGCAGTTACACTCCCAGTCCTTTGTCGGTCCGAAAATCTTTTCACAGAACAGACCGTCCTTTTCGGGCTTTAACGTACGGTAATTTATTGTTTCCGGCTTTGTTACCTCACCGAAAGACCAGCTTAATATAGTCTCCGGTGAAGCAAGACCGATTTTTATTGATTCAAAGCTGTTGAATTCTACCATTTAAAAACCTCCGTATCAATGCAAACACATTATTCGAAATCGTCGGCGTTATCTTCAAAGTTGTCAAAATCCTCTACAGAATCGTCAACCGGGAGATAATCGTCAGATTCATCCGAAAGATCTGAGTCAATTTCATCTGTTTCTGACATCATGCTGTCCTTAAAGTCTTCCTTGCTGTATTCGCGGCCCTTCATGTAGTCATTTGACGGCTCATCCGAATCATCGTCAAAGAAAGTATCAAGGTCAATCTGCTGTGACTGATGGTCAAGGATTCTGATGTCAAGTGCAAGCGACTGAAGCTCCTTGACAAGTACCTTGAATGACTCCGGAATACCTGACTTAGGAATGTTCTCGCCCTTAACAATTGCCTCATAGGTCTTTACACGTCCTACAATATCGTCTGACTTAACAGTAAGGATTTCCTGTAATGTGTATGCAGCACCGTAAGCTTCAAGTGCCCAAACCTCCATCTCACCGAAACGCTGTCCGCCGAACTGTGCCTTACCACCGAGCGGCTGCTGTGTAACGAGTGAGTACGGACCTGTTGAACGTGCGTGAATCTTATCATCTACAAGATGGTGCAGCTTCAGGTAGTACATGATTCCGACTGTAACCGGGTTATCAAACTTCTCACCTGTTCTGCCGTCATATACTGTTGACTTGAAGGTCTTATCAAGACCTGCCGCCTCGAATGCCATCTGGATATCCTCATCCTGAGCACCGTCAAATACCGAAGTACCGATCTTTATAAATCTGCCCGGACGTGCAGCATCCTTGGCTGTTAAAAGCTGCTGTCTGAAATTGTCATCTACTGTAATGCTCTCAAGCTCTTCTCTTGTCTTTAAGCTCAGGCATCTGTAAGCATAGCCCAAGTGCATCTCAAGCACCTGACCGATATTCATTCGTGACGGTACACCCAACGGGTTAAGCACGATCTGAAGCGGAGTTCCGTCCTCTAAGAACGGCATATCCTCCTGCGGAAGAACTCTTGAAACGACACCCTTGTTACCGTGACGACCCGCCATCTTATCGCCGACGCTGATCTTACGCTTCTGAGCGATGTAGCAGACTACCGACTGGTTAACACCCGGCTTCAATTCATCACGCGGATTGTCCTTTCTGAATATCTTTACATCTACGATAATACCGCTTTCACCGTGCGGTACTCTTAATGAGGTATCTCTTACCTCTCTTGCCTTCTCACCGAAGATTGCTCTTAAAAGTCTTTCCTCGGCTGTAAGCTCAGTCTCACCCTTAGGTGTAACCTTACCTACAAGGATATCACCTGCATGAACCTCTGCACCAATTCTGATAATACCGTTCTCGTCAAGATCCTTTAATGCATCCTCTGATACATTCGGGATATCTCTTGTGATTTCCTCGGCACCTAACTTTGTATCTCTTGCTTCACACTCATACTCTTCCATATGAATTGAAGTGAATACGTCATTCTTAACAAGCTCTTCACTAAGAAGAACAGCGTCCTCGTAGTTATAGCCTTCCCATGTCATGAAGCCGATAAGGATGTTCTTACCCAATGCAAGCTCACCGTTATCCATAGCCGGACCGTCAGCGATGATATCGCCCCTCTTTACCTTTTCGCCCTGTACTACGATAGGCTTCTGGTTTATACATGTACTCTGGTTCGAGCGTGTAAACTTGATAAGCTCGTGCTTATGCTGTGTACCGCTTTCGCCTCTTATAATAATTGTGTCTGAATCAACCTTTTCAACATAACCGTCCTCTTTTGCAAGAACAGCACTTCCTGAGTCATGTGCCACCTTATGCTCGATACCTGTACCGACAATCGGTGAATCTGTAGTTAAAAGCGGAACTGCCTGACACTGCATGTTTGAACCCATGAGCGCACGGTTAGCATCGTCGTTCTCAAGGAACGGGATACAAGCTGTTACAACCGATACGAGCTGACGCGGTGATACGTCCATGTAGTCAATCTTTTCGCCCGGTACTTCAAGTATCTCATCACGGAAACGTGCAGATACCTTCTTGTCAAGGAAGTGACCCTCTTCATCAAGCGGCTCGTTAGCCTGTGCGATGATGTAATCATCCTCAACATCAGCTGTCATATAAACGATTTCGTCAGTTACGCAGCCTGTTGCCTTGTCAACCTTACGGTACGGAGCCTCAACGAAGCCGTATTCGTCAATTCTTGCAAAGGTTGCAAGCGATGTGATAAGACCGATGTTCGGACCTTCCGGAGTCTCGATCGGACACATTCTTCCGTAGTGTGAATAGTGTACGTCTCTGACCTCGAAGCCTGCTCTCTCTCTTGAGAGACCGCCCGGACCCAATGCTGAAATTCTTCTCTTGTGACGAAGCTCTGCAAGCGGATTCGGCTGGTCCATGAACTGTGAAAGCTGTGATGAACCGAAGAACTCATTGATGGTTGCAACGATAGGTCTTATATTTATAAGTGAAGTCGGTGTGATGATTTCCATTTCCTGAACAGACATTCTCTCACGAACAGTTCTCTCCATTCTCGAAAGACCGATACGGAACTGGTTCTGTAAAAGCTCACCTACGCAGCGTAAGCGTCTGTTACCCAAGTGGTCGATATCGTCAATTGAGCCTGTGCCGTTAGCTAAGCAGATAACGTAGTTGATTGATGCGAAAATATCATCAATTGTGATATGCTTGGGGCAAAGCTCGTCGAAACGGAATCCAACCTGCTCACGGATATACTCATCTCTCGGAAGCTCGTTCTGGTTATCTGCCTCCTCAAGGATTTCCATAAGCACTGCACGGCGTACCTTTTCATACGGAACCTCAACGTCAACGTCGCAGTACTCATTGAAATATACCATATCATTTGAGAATACCTTGACAATCTGCTCCTCAATTTCGAGATATACTGTGTTTACGCCGGCTCTTTCTATTTCCTCTGCCTTTTCAAGTGAAATATAATCACCCTTTGAAGCGAGAACCTCGCCTGTTCTCGGATCAACTACATCCTCTGCGAGTCTCTTATTCTTAATTCTTGCTGAAATAGCAAGCTTCTTATCAAACTTATAACGTCCCACTCTCGCAAGGTCATATCTCTTGGGATCGAAGAACATATTATAAAGAAGTGATTCTGCACTGTCAACGTTAGCTAATTCACCCGGACGAAGTCTCTTATAGATTTCCAAAAGACCCTCATCTCTGGTTGTTGTTGTATCCTTTTCAAAGGTAGCCTTTAATCTCTTGTCCTCACCAAATAAAGAAATGATATCGGCATTTGAGCCGAGACCCAATGCTCTTAATAAAACAGTAACCGGGAGCTTTCTTGTACGGTCAATTCTTACCGAGAAAACATCGTTTGATTCTGTTTCGTACTCCAGCCATGCACCTCTGTAGGGGATAACCTGTGAGGTATATAACGGCTTACCTGTCTTGTCTCTTGTAAAATCGTAATATATACCCGGTGAACGTACGAGCTGGCTGACAATAACTCTTTCAGCACCGTTAATAATGAAAGTACCCTGATCTGTCATAAGCGGGAAATCGCCCATGAACAGTGTCTGATCCTTCATTTCACCGGTTTCATTGTTTGTAAGTCTTACCTTTACTCTTAAAGGAGCGGCATACTTCGCATCTCTCTCCTTACATTCCTCAACGCTGTACTTCGTATCGTAGTCAAGCTCATAATCAAGGAATTCAAGCTTAAGCTTTTCAGCATGATCTGTAATCGGAGAAATATCGTGAAATACCTCCTTGAGACCCTCTTCAAGGAACCAACGGTATGAGTTCTTCTGAACATCAATAAGGTTCGGCATTGAAAGTGGCTCGTTGATTTTCGAGTAGGAAAGACGTATGTTTTTTCCTGCTTCTACCGCATGCAACATTTAATAAATCACCTCTTCATTAAATTAAGTCATCCAACGGAGGGCAAAGAGCGTATGCTCCGCTTCGCAATTGACTTGACTCCTGCGAAGCTTAAAATACCGTGATGGGTATTTTATGCCGTACCGTTATAAAAACACTTGCAATTTGAATATTACCGTGATATAATACATAATATAAATTAAGTTTATATCATAGGGGGAGTGTCCGCAAAAAGCGGATACTACTACAGTATATAATACTATCACAAATCACAGTATTTGTCAATAGTTGTGCGAAAAAAATTATATTATTTTGGTAAGAAAACGGAGAAAACAATGTTTAATTTCAGATTTAATTTCAATTTTATTCCCATAGAGTCGGATTTTATTGAAAATTTAATGCCCAATGCCAACGGAGAATACATCAAGGTGTATTTATACATACTCAATATGGCGGTAAAGGGCGAAAGTGCAGAGCCGAGAATAATTGCGAAAAAGCTTAATCTGCTTGAAAGCGATGTTATAAACGCTATAGAGTATTGGCAGGAAAAGGGAGTGCTTTCGTCTGACGGCGAGACTGTTGTGATGGGAAATACAGCCGTTGCGGCGGATACGGAATATACTCCGGCTCCGTCTGAGACACCTGACCCGGCAAGAACAAAGAAAAGTGCATCGCAGATAAAGGAAAACCCGTTATCGGACAAGGTTCTCTCGGAGATAACAAGTGTAGCGGAGGATCTTCTCGGCAAGACACTCTCCGACTCGGACATAAGAACGCTCTATTGGTTCTATGACGAGCTTGGCTTCAGTGCGGAGCTTATAATGATGCTTCTTGAATACTGCATTTCAAAGGATAAGCGTGACATGCGTTATATAGAAAAGGTAGCAATTGCATGGCATGAAAAGAATATCCGTGACATAAGTGCGGCGGAGGCATACATGCGTGACGAAACGCAGATGAACAAGGCAGTCTATGAGTTGAGAAAGCTTTTCGGGATTACAGACAGAAAGCTGTCAAAGACCGAGGAGACATATATGAGCAAGTGGCTTGACAAGTATAAAATGAGCGTGGAAATGGTTGCACTTGCTTATGAATACTGTATTATGGCAATCGGAAAAATGACGTTCCAGTATATGGACAAGATAATAGAGAACTGGTACAATGCGGGAATCAGTACAATTGATGCTGCGGAAAAGGAGCATGAGGATTTTAAAAACCGTTCGAAAAAGTTCTCGGAAACAGATTCGTCGGTATATGATGACGATACGGATTATGCCGAGTTTGAAAGACGCATGAACGAGAAATACTGATAAATAAGGGATGCGGCAGAGCAAATGCGGCATCCCTGTTTTGAACGGTTATGAAAAGGAAGAAAAAATGTTAATCAGAAAAGCAACAGAGCAGGATATTGATGCGATAGCACAGATTTATTCAGACATACATACAGCAGAGGAAAAGGGCGAAGTGACAATCGGCTGGATAAGGGAGGTTTATCCGACCCGTGCAACAGCGGAGGCGGCACTTGAACGCGGTGATTTATTTGTCGGTGAGGCAGAGGGAGAAATTGTCGGTGCGGCGGTAATCAATCAGGTGCAGGTGGAGGAATATAAATACGGAAGCTGGAGGTATGAAGTTCCGGAGGATAAGGTTATGGTATTGCATACACTGGTAATATCTCCAAAAACATCCCAAAAAGGATATGGAAAAGAATTTATAAGCTTTTATGAGGAATATGCACTTTCGCATAACTGCCCGTATCTGAGGATAGATACCAATGCAAGAAACAGCCGTGCAAGAGCTATGTATAAGAAGCTGGGATATGATGAAGCAGGAATTGTACCCTGCGATTTTAACGGGATAAAGGGCGTTGAGATGGTACTCCTGGAGAAAAAGGTTGGTGAAGAAGAATGAGTAAGCATATGAAGCTGATGAATTTCTTGTCAAAGCTTCCGGATTTTGTGTTCGATTATATAGAAACTGCATACAGCGGTGAGAGTGTCAACACTCAGATTGGCTACAGCCTTGATATAAAGATATTTTTACAGTATTTGCAGCTTTTTAAGTTCCGTGATGTGGAAAACCTTGAGGATTTTACAGTTGAGCATATGGATCAGCTTAATGCCCGTGATTTTATGAAATTCCAGGCGTATCTGCGTGAATATGAAACAGAAAGTATAAGTCCGTCGGGCAAGATAATAAAAAGAATACGCACCAATTCCGAATACGGAATAAACCGTAAAATGTCGGGAATAAGAGGTCTGTTCAGTTATCTCTACAAGCATGACCTGATAAGCCGTAATGAGTCGGAAAAGATTGATTTCAAGAAAATTCATCAGAAGATGAAGCGTCCGATGACCTCGAATGATACGGTGAATTTTCTGGACTGTCTTTATAACGGTGAAAAATATCTTGAAGGCCGAGACCTGACGGAATACGAAAAGCGAAAGCAGCGTGATGTTGCACTTTTTACTGCGTATCTTGGTACAGGCTGCCGAGTGAGTGAGCTTGTAAATCTCAATATCAATGATGTTGATTTTGACACCTCTTCATTTATTGTAACCCGAAAGGGCGGCGACCAGCAGGAGGTATTTATGCCGGTGCAGGTAGAGAACGAAATGTTTGAATATATGAAGCAGCGGCTTGAGATGAAAAATGCAAAGGATAAGAATGCATTATTTCTTAACCGGAACGGTACAAGACTCAGCCCACAGGGTGTTGAAAAGACAATGCACAAGTACTGTCTTATGGCAGGTATAACAGATCCCGACAGAATGCATCCGCATGCACTTAGAAGAACATTTGCATGTAATATGATTGCAGACGGAATTGACATAAAGATGGTAGCGGAGCTGATGGGACATAAGAATATAGAAGTAACCCACCGCTACTATGCACAGTATGCAGTGCAGGAGCGTAAAAAAATCATGCGTAAATTTGATATCAAGGGAAACAGAGAGGACTGATAAAAAGCTGTTGCGTTTAGCAACAGCTTTTTTTAGTCTGTCCGTGCGTGGGCAACTTCTTTTCGGTCATTAAACAGCAGACCGATGCACCAGAGTCCGGCAAGTCCGATTATTACATAAATAATGCGTGAGAGAAGAGCCGTCTGACCGCCGAAAATCCAGGCAACAATGTCGAAGCTGAAAAGACCGACCAAAAGCCAGTTTATCGCACCTACTATAATGAGTATAAGTGAAAGTTTATTCATGTTATCATCTCCTTTACACACTCTTATGTTTTCCGTAAATTAATTTATTAAACAGGTAATATTTGAAAATTTGTTTTGATATAATGAAATTGATTGAATTTTTTAAAATAAATTATGGTTTATGCGATTTGTTAGCACTTATTCAAACAACGCTATGGGGCTTTGCCCCTCGATGCTTTTATATAATTGCTTATTTTGCTATACCCCAGTTCATTTTCTGTCCGCAGCAACAGAAAACGAACCAAAAGAATGCTGTTAAAGGCGTTCCCCCTTTAAAAACCCCCTTATCAAGCGTCTCGGCAGCCAAAGGCTGCAATTGAAATGTGTAGGTGGAAATTTGCTTGCTTTTTTGAGTAAGCTTTGCTTTTTAATTCAAAAGAGTACCTACGTCAGCAAATGGTTTAGCCTCGTTTTAATTGATTGAATCTTTTGGTAAAGCGCAGCGGGAGATTTTAAAGAGGGAGGGGCGTCCCCTCTTTAACGGCACTCTTTTGCTGACTTTTCTGCTGCTGTAGGCAGAAAAGCCAGTAGGGGTTATAGCAAAA
>JAZQKZ010000046.1:0-39184 GCA_045542415.1 Clostridia bacterium | reverse complement strand
TTTTTCAATGTACAAGATTGCTTAGCCTGTGCAATCTTGTACATTGAAAACGACGGGAATATGTCGCAAGACATATGGACGTCCATTTTTCAATTTTACAATTAGCACTAAGCTAACGCATTGTTTTTCGCTGTCCTCATTTCGACAGCTTATTTAGTATATCACATCAAAAACTGTTTGTCAAGTACTTTTTTAAAGTTTTTTCAAAAAGTTTTATCACCAGGTCTTATGACCTGTTCTCTCGTGACAACTTCTATATAATAACATACCCCCCAAAAAAAGTCAATACCTTTTCAAAAACAAAAAATCACAAATAATTTTTACTTTCATTCTTATTTTTGTGCAGTCTGTTATCACATTTCATTTCCTCATATTTTATGCCGCATTTATCCCACAACAAAATCACAAAGTCCTGTTTTTTACATTTTTTAATTTAGTACTTGCATTTTATAATTTTATATGTTATAATATACATATATGGGTGTATAATTCCCGTATAAATCCCAAATTGAGGTGATTTATTATGAAATTCGATTTTAATCTTGGTTCAGAAGCAGTTTTTGACGAATGGGTTGATGACGGATGTAAAAAGGCAATGGCTATTCTTGATGCAATCGAAAGGGTAGATATTCCGGGCGCCGCAAAATTGATTAATCAGGATTCTTCCGTTTCGGAGCCTGTTAACCACGAATAATATATTGAGACAGTGTTTTCCACTGTCTCTTTTTATATAAAAAGAGAGATGCATACACATCTCTCCGGTCTTATAAGGCTCTAACGCTTTCTTTACAGACTTCGTCTTCTCTTTGGAATATTATCAATTATGAAATCAAGAAATCCTTCTATATTATATTGGTATTGCGCGGAATAATACACCGGTTTTCTTATCTCTACTCCGGTTGCCTCCCTCACTCGTCTTTGTATAGATTGAGCCTGCTCGTCCAAAAACTTTTTCAAAGCCTCTCCGGGGATATTTTCATCGCTGTTCCAGTTTCTCCCACTCAATGCCATATCAGCCTTATTGATTATCACAAGAATCCTGTCACCTGAGATATTGGGAGCAATTACTTCATTTAAAAGCTTGTATGTAGTACCCATATCTCTTCTTGAACCCTCTATAACAATGATAGCCATATCTATAAAGCCGTATTCCTGATTATTTATGCTATAGGTTTTGTGCAGCAAATCAATCATCTTTTTTGAATGAATTTCATCCTGCCGGATTCCGTCTCCAAGCCCCGGTGTATCCCATAATCTTATACTCTCATTAAGACTGTAAGAAGCAAGCTTCATTGTTTCCGGAGCAACTCCGTCCCCAACTTTTGCAACCGTTTTCTCAAGAATGGCATTAAGTGTTGTGGATTTTCCTGCACCTGTTACGCCTGTAATCATTACATCTAATGGCGTTACACCCATCAGATATAATTTATCCCTTACATCATTTTCTCTGTATTTACTGTAATTCATACTTTATATTACCAAGGCAACAGCGAACTCAGACCTCCAAGTATATACTTACCTGCTTCTATGACTCCGCCAACCACACCGCCGACAACTCTTCCTGCCTTTTCACCCGCCTCGCCAAAAAAGGATCCGATCCTGCCGCCAACTTCTGCACCCTTTTCAACGCCATCTACTACACAATCTAAGAAGCTATTTTCAACCTCTTTCTGATAATCCTTTAAGTCATCATTATCTTTCCATACTTCCGGCTCCTGATTAAGGTTGTTGACATAAATAAGACGCTTCTTTTTTGGCGTGCATCTTACTATATAATAAAGAAGCTTTGACAAATTATACGGAGGATCCTGTGCTACGCCCTCCTCTTTAAATCCTGCACAGTAATAAATCGGTTCTACCGAAACACCCGTAGCTTCTTGTACTCTCTTCTTTACAGATTCAACCTTTTCATCCAAAAACTCAACCAATTTAGGTTCAGGCTTATTTTCCTCAAAGTTCCAATAACGTCCTGACATAGCAGCATCTGCCTGATTGATTGCGACAAGAATTCTGTTTTCCTTTTCCTCGCCGAGATTTGGAATTATCACTTCATTTATCAACTGATACGATGTACCTAAATCCCTTGTTTTTCCGTCAAGTATCACTAAAACAAGGTCAATCAACAGATTTCCGTCCTCATCACGGTCATTAAGCTTTTTAATTATATTTTTCGCATGACGGGTATCCGCTTCTTTTCCGTCTCCAAGTCCCGGACTGTCCCATAACACAAGATTATTAAGCTCATATTTTTCAATCTCCATCGTTTCCGGATCCGGAGTGCAGCCTACCTTTGCCACCTCTGTTCCGAACAATGCGTTTATTGTTGAGCTTTTTCCGCAGCCGGTAGCACCTGTTATAAGAATATTAATTTTCTGATTCTCCATCTGCAATATATTATGCAGAATCTGAGCCTTATCCTGATCCAACAGATTGGAGTTTTTAATTATCTCCCTGATTCTGTCAATCTTATTTTCCGATTCCGTATTTTCTGTTACATAATCTTCCATTATTTTATCCTCCTTATTTTCACTTCTTTTTGTGCTTTTCAGCCCCATACAATACGGACATATCATTCCGAAGTCTCCTACGCTCGGATTATATTTATATGCTTTTCCGCATCCGGGGCAAGTTTTATACATTGGTAAAACTGACATTTTAACCTCCTGTTATATATTTATTTAAATAAAATTATAGCAATATTACACACAAAAGTCAATATATCAATAATATTCTTGTGTATTGTCAACAAATTACCAACCTGTGCTTTGTGCTAATTCACTAACTATAATTTATATATAATTAAATACTATAGTAGTTTGCAAATCTATATCATATACTATAGAATATAAGTGGGTGAAAACTATGAGATACAATATTCCAAAGCGACTGCGCGAATTGCGCTTACAGGCACATCTGTCGCAGGAGCAAACTGCTTTAGCAGCGAATATCACTCCGGCTTTTCTCGGTCAGCTTGAACGCGGTGAGAAGAATCCCACTATCGTTACCATAGAAAAGCTTTGCGGAGTGTTCAGATTATCGCTGCCTGAGTTTTTCTCAGATCACGAATACGATTCATCAGGCGATGCTGTAATCGACCAAATTTCAACCCTCCTGATAAACCGTTCTATCGAAGAGAAGCAGGAAATTTTCAAATTGTTGAAAGCTTCTCTCCAACTCCGCGATCTTGATTAACCTCATTATAGCAAATCAGACGGACAACCATGTGTCCGTCTGAATTTTTTTATTAATTAATTTTATATTTTTCTACAATTCTCTCAGCAGTTGAACACAACTCTTCTGCCAGCTCGGACGGTTCAAGTACCTTTACCCAATCACCTTGCGAAAGCAGCCACATTTTTATCCCCTCACCATATACATACGCTTCTATAATATTCACTCCTGCTCTGACATCAATCAGCTTTGCGGTCGGAAGCCTGTCAAGAACTGCCTGTACCGACGGACCCGTAAATTCAAAGACTATGCGTCTCTTTTTACCCGGAAACATGAACTGATTAACCTTTCGCAGCTCGCCCTCATTGAATTTACATTCTTTCATTGTTATATCCCGATGCTCAACAACATTCTTAATCCGGTCTATTCTATAAAAACGCTCCTCCATTTCACCGTCTTCATTCTTATGAAATGCTATAAGGTAAAAATAGTATTCACTGAACATCACCGACGCCGGGACTATTCTTCTCACAAGCTCCGATCTGTTCATCCGATAATATGTAATCGTTATCTCTTTCTTTAACTCAATAGCTTTTGATATCTGCCACAGTCTGTCAGATACATGCGGAACGTCCGATCCGACCTCACTGTAATAATACAGCTCCTTTTCAAGCATATGCTCAAGTAGCTTTCTGTCCTCAGGCGAGGAAAAGCTTCTTATTTTACCAATAAGAGACAGCATATCATCACGCTTGAGCGCTCTGCTTGCAACCAATATTTTTACCGCCGCAAGCAGTTCTTTATCGTTTAAAAATTCGTCAATCGAAAGTCTATACACCCTTTGCTGTTGAATATATCGCAGCTCCGCATACCCAAGCATTTCCCGATTATCCATCAAGAACGCTTTCAGGTCATTGATATCCCTTGCAATAGTCTTTGTGGAAACCTCATATTCTCCTGCCAGCTTTTTCACCGACAAATCCTCACCACGCACTGCTCTGAAAAAAATCGCAAGAGTTCTCTCCAGCTTATCCGATACATTCATCCCTGTCATCCTCCATTTATTTTTACTTGATTATAACAAAAATCATTTTAATTGTCAATTAACCCTACATATATAATATCAAAGCACACCGACAGACGCATGTCCAATACAAAAAATCCACCGGCAAAAACCGGTGGATCAATCTGTTTAGTTATCCGAAATTTCCTTTAAGGACGAAACAAGCCCTGCAAGTCCTTGTATTTCTGAGGGAATAATAATCTTTGTAGCCTTACCGTCTGCCGCCTTTTCAAAGCTTTCCAGTGACTTCATTGTAAGATAAGCCTGCGACGGATTTGCCTCATTAATTTTTCTTATACCCTCAGCAACAGCAGTCTGAACTGTAAGAATAGCCTGCGCCTGACCCTCCGCTTCACGGATTGCCGCTTCTTTCTTTGCATCGGCACGAAGAATCGCACTTTCCTTTTCACCCTCGGCATTAAGGATGCTTGCTCTCTTTTCACCCTCTGCCTTTAATATCTGCTCACGCTTTTCACGCTCCGCTTTCATCTGACGCTCCATTGCATCCTGTATTTCTCTCGGCGGGTCTATATCCTTTAACTCCACTCTGTTAATTTTAATTCCCCATGCATCTGTTGCTTCATCAAGAATAGCACGCATTTCAACATTAATAGTATCTCTTGATGTAAGTGTTTCATCAAGCTCAAGTGAACCTACGAGGTTTCTTAATGTTGTAGCTGTCAGATTTTCAATCGCCATCATCGGTCTGTCAATTCCGTATGCAAGAAGCTTCGGATCTGTCACCTGGAAATATGTCACAGTATTTATCGATACCGATACATTATCCTTCGTGATAACCGGCTGCGGCGGAAAATCAACAACCTGCTCCTTTAAGCTGACCTTCTTTGCAATTCTGTCGATAAACGGAATCTTGATATGAAGACCTGTTCCCCATGTCTGATGATATGCACCAAGACGCTCTACAATATACGCATTAGCCTGCGGCACAATTTTTATATTGGCAATTATAACTACACAAATGAATAATAACAATATCACTAAATATACCATAATCAGTTCTCCTTTTTCTTTACTATAAGCTTTACTCCCTCAACACGAACCACCGTTGCAACCTCCTCCGGCTCAAATGTCACCGAATCCGTCTCACTACGCACAGTCCATGTCATACCTTTTATCTTTCCCTCACCCTCAGCAGTGATGTTATTCACTTTACGGGTAATATATACATCCATTCCGATAATTGCATCTACATTTGTCTTTGTTATGCCTTTTTTAAGAAAACGCACCGACAACGGACGCAGCGCAATCAACGCAATGACAGACAACGCCAGGAATACACCAAGCTGAAAATCCAGACCCAAACCTGCATATGCTGTAAGAAATGCACCTATTGCACCTATCGAAAACCATATACATATCATCTGATATGTCACAGCTTCAAGTACTGCAAATACAACAACACCAACAAGCCAAAGCACTAAAAATTCCATTTTTATTTGAACCTCCTTTCAAAAAGTCATTCACCCGGTTTTATTATTTTTTAAGATCCCCATTCCGAATGAATTTCTTTATGGTTATTATATCATATCAATTTACAAATTGCAATACATTATTTAATCAACACATCGTTTAAAATTTTTCATTCATACTCACGTCCGCTTTTGCATATACTGTACTAACCTGACAAAAGGAGGACAAAAGCATTGTCGGAATACAATATATACAAGGACATCTCCCGCCGCAACGGAGGCGATGTTTATATCGGGGTTGTGGGACCTGTCCGTACAGGAAAATCCACTTTTATAAAAAAATTCATGGAACAGCTTGTTATACCGAATATTGAGAATGTATATGGACAGGAGCGTACCCGTGACGAGCTGCCCCAGTCCGCTGCCGGACGCACAATAATGACTACCGAGCCGAAATTTATCCCTAACGAGGCTGTCACAATTTCACTCGGCGACAACGCCCGACTCAAGGTTAGAATGATTGACTGTGTAGGCTACATAGTCGATAGCTCAATGGGTTACACGGAGGACGGCAATCCGAGAATGGTATCAACGCCCTGGTCGGATACTCCGATACCGTTTAACGAAGCCGCCGAAATCGGAACAAGGCGAGTGATCACTGAGCATTCTACAATCGGACTTGTAATCACTACAGACGGAAGCTTCAGCGATATACCCAGACGTGATTATGTTGATGCTGAAACAAGAGTTATATCCGAGCTTAAGGCAATTAAAAAGCCTTTTGTAATTCTGATGAACTCCGCCGCCCCAAGCTCTGCACCTGCACTTTCACTGTGCCGTGAGCTTGAGTCACAGCACAAAGTACCCGTCATTGCCGTAAACTGCGAAATGCTTAACGCTGATGATATTCACAGAATTATCGAGACGGTTCTCTTTGAGTTCCCGTTAAAGGAGGTCTCCATAAGCATTCCTGAATGGGTTGACTCACTCGAAAAAGAACACAGTCTCAAAGTTTCTCTGTATGACTCGGTAATTAATCACATTTCAGATGTGTGCTGTATTCGTGACGCACGCAGGCTGTGCGACAATCTTGGTGAATGTGAATTTGTAAGCCATTCCTTTATCAGAAGCATGGATTTGGGCGACGGCACCGTTAATATGCACCTTGATTTTCCGCAGGACTTGTTTTTCAAGGTGATAAGTGAAAATACCGGCTTCAGCGTGAGCGGTGAAAAGGAGCTTATGCAATTGTTAAACGAGCTTGCTTGCGTAAAGAAAGAATACGACCGTATTTCATATGCATTGCATGAGGTTCGCGAAAACGGTTACGGTATAGTCTCTCCCGCTACAGACGAGCTTACCCTTGCAGAGCCTAAGATAGTCAAGCAAGGCGGCCGCTTCGGTGTCAAGCTCCGTGCTTCTGCACCGTCCATACATATGATGCGTGCCGATATCGAAACGGAGGTCAGCCCCATAGTAGGCACAGAAAAACAAAGCGAAGAGCTTGTCCACTACCTCCTGTCTGAATTTGAAAACGATCCGTCCAAAATATGGGAGTCAAATATATTCGGGAAGTCACTTTACGAGCTTGTAAACGAAGGTCTGCACAACAAGCTTTCACGGATGCCCGACGAGTCACGTTTAAAAATGCGTGAAACGCTTGAACGGATAATAAACGAAGGCAGCAACGGTCTTATCTGTATTATATTATAGGATGCTTATGAAATTTTTACTGATACCCGTTCTGATACTATCCTTGTTCTGCGGGTGCATGCCCAAAGGCAGTGCGGATATAAAAATCACTGAATCAAGCTATCAGAGCGACCTTGCAGACATTTCAGTAAGCGGCTTTGAAATATCCGGCATTCCCGACAAAGAATTCACAGCACAGGTCAATTCAGAAATCGCAGCAGACATTGACGGAGCCTTGGTATCCTTTGATACTATGGTTTCCGAAAGCCGCGAAGAGCTGAGAATGGGAAATAAATGTGTGCTTGAAATCACCCAGGAGGTCAAAAACAACAGCAACGGTATTTTGAGCATTGTTGAAGAACATTATGTATATACCGGCGGTGCTCACGGCAGTTATATGCTCTACCCGAGGACTTATGACCTTAACCAAAGCAAACGGATTTATCTTTCGGACATTTTTTCAGACGAGGGATACAAGGAAACGCTTAACCGAATGATAACCGAGCTTGTCACCGAAAATCCCGATACATATAATGAGCTTTGGGAAATTCCTCAGATAACACCCAAGCATGAATATGATTTTTACTTTGAGGATAATTTTCTGGTAATTTTTTTCCAGCCATACACTCTTTCATATTTTGCCAAAGGATATATCAGATTTCCACTGAAGCTGAGCGAGCTTAGCGGATATATGAAAGAAGAATACAGAATGAACTGAAAATTTTATAGATAAGGTGTTGTATTTACGCAACACCTTTTTCGTCGTTTTTTTTGTAATAAAAATGAAATTGCATACTTTTTTATAATGTGATATAATAATTACAATCAAAGAAAAAATCCCTGCGGATTTTGTTAGATGTAATTATTGTATCGATGTGTTGCAAAACCTACACGATTTTGCTTTTATGATATAATTAACAAAAAGGAGGATTTTACCATGAATTTTATAAAAAACAACTATCCGGGCTTCTTGTTATGCCTTATCATTGCTATCCCTGCGTGGATTTTAGGAAAACTCATTCCGATAGTCGGCTCTCCCGTATTTGCTATTATTCTCGGTATGATTGTGACATTATTTATCAAGGATAAATCAAAGCTTCAACCCGGAATTGCTTTTACTTCAAAAAAGATACTTCAGTATGCAGTTATCCTTTTGGGGTTCGGTATGAATTTATCTGTTGTATTTGAAACCGGCAAAAATTCGCTGCCAATTATCATTTCCACCATCACAACCGCACTCGTTATTGCCTTTGTGATATACAAGCTATTAAAGATGCCGTCAAACATATCTACTCTCATCGGTGTCGGCTCGTGCATCTGCGGCGGAAGTGCAATCGCTGCAACTGCCCCTGTAATTGATGCGGATGATTCCGAGATTGCACAAGCCATTTCGGTCATTTTCCTTTTTAACGTAATTGCTGCATTAATATTCCCTACTTTGGGAGGTATAATAGGACTTTCAGACTACGGTTTCGGATTATTTGCCGGAACTGCAATAAATGACACTTCATCTGTCACAGCTGCCGCTTCAGCGTGGGACGGAATTCACGGCTCAAATACACTGGATACAGCAACAGTAGTAAAACTGACAAGAACACTCGCTATTATTCCTATCACCCTCTGTCTTGCATTTATCCGTACACGCCGTGAAAAAATTTCAGAAAGTTCTTTTTCATTAAAGAAAATTTTCCCTTTCTTTATATTATACTTTGTTCTTGCTTCAATACTTACCACCGTCTGCACATCATTCGGCGTTGATGCTTCGGTCTTTGCACCGTTTAAAACATTGTCAAAATTTTTTATAGTACTTGCAATGTCTGCTATAGGACTTAATACCAACATCATAAAGCTTATAAAAACCGGCTCAAAGCCTATCTTTATGGGATTCTGCTGTTGGGTCGGTATTTCGGCTGTAAGTCTGGCAATGCAGGCAATTCTCGAACTTAACTAAAAAATGCGGTTTTCGCAACAAAGCGAAAACCGCATTTAAATTTATCTTCTCCATACTTTAGGCGAAAAAAGTGCAAGCATTGCAAACAATTCAAGCCTGCCTGCCAGCATATCAAACGTCATGACAAGCTTTGATAAAACCGAAAACTCCGAAAAACCACCTGCCGGACCCACAGCACCCAAGCCCGGACCGACATTATTCAAAGTTGTTACTATCGCTGTAAAGGTTGTTACAAAATCAAAATCATCAAGACTTACCACCAGAAGCGAGGCAGCCATAATTACAAGATATACCATCATATATCCCATAACGCCGTTCACTACAACCGAATCCAGCGGCTTGCCGTCATTTTTGACCGCCAGCACACTTCTCGGACTTAAAGCCTTCTTTATTTCATTCACTGCACACTTCCATATAATGCTTATTCTTATAACCTTTATTCCTCCTGCAGTCGAACCGGCACAGCCGCCTGAGAACATCAACAGCAGCAATATCATCTGTGAAAACATCGGCCACTGACAAAAGTCCGTTGTTGCATAGCCGGTGGTTGAGATAATTGACGCTACCTGAAACAGAGAATATCTAAGTGCATTAAGCGGAGTTTCATATATGGACAGAATATTTAACATTATAAGTACAGTAGATGCAGTTACTATCAGTACATATGCTTTCAGTTCACTGTTTTCCTTTACCGGTGCAAACTGTCTTACCAACAGCAAATAATAGATATTGAAATTCACAGCAAACAGTATCATAAATATACTGATTACATAATCAATATACGCACTGTTATAATAGCCTATCGATGTACTCTTTATACCAAATCCACCTGTACCCGCCGTACCAAAGGTATGAACGAGACTGTCAAATACACTCATACCCCCAAAAAGCAGAAGTATAAACATTATCAGCGTCATTCCGATATATATAGCATATAAAATGCGTATTGAAAACTGCCATTTTGCCGCTATCTTTCCCAGCGTCGGGCCAGGCATTTCCGCACGCATAATATGATTGGTCCGTGCGTTCTTGTCCGTAAAAATCGCAGTTACAAACACAAGCACTCCCATGCCGCCTATCCAGTGCGTAAAGCTTCGCCAGAACAGCAAGCTTTTGCTCATCGACTCAACATCAGTTAAAATACTCGAGCCTGTAGTCGTAAAGCCCGATGCCGTTTCAAACACACAATCCACAATGCTCGGTATTTCTCCCGAGAAATAGAACGGCAGGCCGCCTACAATTGAATATATAATCCAGGTAAGCGATACAAGAACCATACCCTCTCTTGCATATATTTCCTTTTTTTTCGGACGCACTGCAATTCCGGCAAGACCCAATACAAGAAAAATCGCAATCGAATATATAAACGGCAACAATACACCGTCATTATATATAACTGATACTGTCAGCGGTGCCATCATCAGTGCTGCACCTATGAGCATAATTTTTCCCATAAGAGCCATAATCATTCTGTAATTCATAAGGCTCCTCCTTTATGCAAGAACATCCGTAATACGTCTGAGCTGCTGTGTTGTTACAACCATTACGGTATCTCCCACTTCAATTGTCGAATCTCCGCCCGGAATAATTGTTTTGTTATTGCTTACAATCGCCGCAATCAGCATATTTTTCTTTAATTTCAGTTCCTTTAACGGCACAGAGGTCAGCTCAGATTCCTTTGAAACCTTAAACTCAACTGCCTCCGCTTTATTTCCGATAATACGATAAAGCGAAACCACCTCCGGTTCAGCATCAACCTCATTAAGCGCTCTTGCATAACCGACAATTATATTTGCAGTTATGTCCTTAGGAGTCACAACACTGTCAATTCCCGTTGCATCAAGCATCTGGGCGAACGGAATACGGTTGATTTTTGTGATTACCTTATCAACCTTTTTCATTCTCGCATACATGGATATAACAATATTTTCCTCATCAATACCCGTAAGCGAAACAAATGAATCCACAGAATCTATACCCTCTTCATTTAAAAGCTCCTGATCGGTTCCATCTCCGAAAATAATATCCGATTTCGGGATATATTCAGACAGTTCCTGACATCTTTCACGGTTATTTTCAATTATTTTCACCCTCATACCGCTTTCAATAAGCTGGTTTGCAAGATAATATGAAATCCTTCCTCCGCCTACAATCATTACTGTTTTTATATGCGGATTTTCCGGAATGGCAAGCTTCATAAACTTCGCCATCTCGGCATGAGATGCAGTTACATGAATTTTATCTCCCTCACGAAGTACAAATTCACCATTCGGGATAATTACTTCATCTCCCCTTGCAACGGCACATACAAGAATTTTCACCTTATATTTTTTATAAATCTCATAAATCGGCTTGTCCTTAAGCTCCTCAGGAAGCTTGAACTCCGCAAGCTCTACTCTTCCCCTTGCAAACGTCTCTGTTTTTATCGCAGCAGGGAAACGGAGCATTCTCGATATTTCATTTGCCGCATACAAGTCGGGATTAACTATCATGTTAAGTCCCAGCTCGTTACGCATAAAGCCTATCTGCTTGAAATATTGCCTGTTTCTTATTCTTGCAACACATGCCTTTGCTCCAAGCTTTTTGGCTATAATTCCGCAAAGTGCGTTTATCTCGTCTTTATCGGTCACACAAATAACAAGGCTGCAATTACGGATGCCCGATTCCTTTAACACCTCTACATCCGTACCGCTTCCTACAATGCCTCTTACATCATATGTATCCTGCATCTGCTCTATCAGCTCCGGATTTTCGTCAATGATAACTACACTGTCCCCCTCACGGGTAAAATCTTCAACAAGCTTTCTTCCGACCTTACCGCCGCCAATAACTACTATATTCATTTATTCGCCTTTCTTTTCACGGGTCATCAGATTGAGTGCAGCATCCTTCACTGATGCTCCCTCAAATAAAATCCTGTACGCCTGCTCTGTAACAGGCATTTCCACACCATATCTCTTGCCAAGCTCATATGCAGCTGTTGCAGTGTTCACTCCCTCAACAACCATATGTACCTTTTCAAGTGTTTCTTCAAGTGAATATCCCTGTCCGATTAAAATTCCGGCACGTCTGTTTCTTGAGTGCATGCTTGTGCATGTAACAATCAGATCACCAATTCCGCTTAATCCGCCAAAGGTCTCAATATTTGCACCCATAGCCTCACCCAGTCTTGATATTTCCGCAATACCTCGTGTCATAAGTGCTGCCTTTGTATTATCGCCGTAGCCCATACCGTCAGAAATTCCGGCACACAATGCGATTACATTTTTCAATGCACCGCCAAGCTCTACACCAATGATATCTGTACTTGTATATATACGGAAATTGTCGCTCATAAGAACATCCTGGATAAATCTTGCGGTTTCAGGCGTTTTTGATGCAACGACATTCATTGTCGGAAGTCCCTTTGAAACCTCCTCTGCATGCGACGGACCACTCATAACCGAAATATCCGCCTGCGGAATTTCCTCCCTATAGACCTCTGAAAGCCGCTTTAAGCTGCCCTTTTCAAGACCCTTGGAAATATTTATGATTTTCTGTCCCTCTTTAACGTACGGTGCAATGGTCTTTGCAGTTGTACGCGTAGCCGGCGACGGTGCCGCCGTAATTATGAGGTCCGCACCCTCAACACAGAACTTGGCATCATGTGAGCAAGTGATATTATCCGGAAATGCAATGCCGGGTAAAAACTCCTTATTCTCTCTGTCCGCACACAGTCTGTCCGTTTCCTCCTGAATCCATGACCAAAGCTTTACGTCATATCCCTTATTTGCCAGCATTACTGCAACAGCCGTTCCCCAGCCGCCGCTTCCTATTACCGATATATTCATAGCAGTCTCCTTATTTTTTCTGACCTAATTTATTTTCTGTTCCGTTAAGTAATCTTTTGATATTGTCCTTGTGTCTGAACACGAGCATTCCGCCGAGAATTACCGAGCAAATGAATCTCACTATACCAAATGTACCCGTCACAAGCATATTTACTGTATCACCCACTATAAATGCAATGCCCGATAAAACAGAGCCAAATGATACATACTTTGTAATTGCCATTGTACCTATACCCAGTACTGTCAGAAGCAGTGCTATTTTCCAGTCAAGCATATATACTGCTCCAAGCGAAGTTGCAACACCCTTGCCGCCCTTAAAGCCAAAGAATACCGGATAATTATGACCCAACATAACGCATACTGCCGCTATGTAGTTAAGCGGAAGTATTTCTGTACTTCCCAACTTATCCGCTGCTATATTGGCAATCAGAACAGCAACTATTCCCTTTAACACATCTATTAAAAGCGTCAGCACACCCATCTTTTTACCATGAGTACGGAGCATGTTCGTTGCTCCTGCATTTCCCGACCCACTTTCTCTTATATCCTTACCGCTTATAGCCTTTGATATGAGTATTGACGAATTAACCGAACCTATAAGGTATGCCGCAACCGCCACTGCAATCACTGCTAAAATCATCATTTGTTCTTTTCTCCCTTCTCGCGGATAATGAAATTAATTGGAGTTCCCTTGAATCCAAAGTTATCTCTCACCTGATTTTCAATAAACCTGAGATATGAATAATGGAACAGCTCCTTTGAATTTGCAAAAATCACAAATGTCGGCGGAGCAATACCTACCTGGGTACCGTAGTAAACCTTTAAACGTCTTCCCTTATCTGACGGAGGCTGCTGCTTTGCTACCGCCTCGTTAATTACGTCATTAAGCATACCTGTTGTAATTCTTCGCTTATGCTGCTCGTTTACTTCTTTGATCATTTCGAGCATCTTAGCTACTCTCAGTCCCGTCTTTGCACTGATGAATACAATCTCGGCATATGACATGAATGCAAATTCTTCACGAACTCTGTCCGTAAAGTTCTTCATTGTCTTATCATCCTTTACGACAAGATCCCACTTATTGATTGCAAAAATACATGCTTTACCCTGTTCATGAGCATAGCCTGCCACCTTTGTATCCTGCTCTGTAATACCCTCTGACGCATCAATCATTATGATACATACATCACTTCTGTCAACCGCCGCAAGCGAACGCACTACGCTGTAGCGCTCAACATTTTCATCAATCTTGCCGCGTTTTCTCATACCTGCTGTGTCGATAAACAGGAACTTGTCCCCGTCCTTTTCATAATGTGAGTCGATTGCATCTCTTGTTGTTCCTGCGATGTTTGAAACGATCACTCTCTCCTCACCCAAAATCTTATTTATAAGCGACGACTTACCTGCATTCGGTTTTCCGATTACAGCAACCTTAATCTCATCCTCATCCTCTGATGTATCTGCATCCTCCGGAAACTTTTTTGTAACCTCGTCCAACAAATCACCTACACCCAATCCGTGTGTTGATGAAATTGCAATCGGGTCGCCAAGACCAAGGTTATAGAACTCATAAAATTCAAACGGCGGATCACCTATGTTATCTACCTTATTTACTGCGAGAACTATTTTCTTCTGTGCTTTTAACAGCATTGCAGCAACATCCTGGTCGTTTGCCGTAACTCCGTCACGGACATTTGTCATAAGCACAACTACATCTGCCATCTCTATTGCAAGCTGTGCCTGACGTCTCATCTGACTTAAAATTTCATCCTTTGAAGCCGGCTCAATACCGCCTGTATCAATAAGCGTAAAATGCTTATCCAGCCACGATGCCTCCGCATATATTCTGTCTCTTGTTACTCCCGGCGTATCCTCAACAATACTTATACGCTGTCCTGTTATTTTATTAAATAATGTGGATTTTCCTACATTAGGTCTTCCCACAATAGCAACTGTCGGTTTCATTTGTTTCTCCTCTCTGCCTCCACAGGAATAAAAACCCCTGTCATATTACAACAATTCTTCATCAATTATTTTCTCTATAAATTCATATCCGTCATTTATTACCGATATAACTTTCATTCCCAAAGCTTCCTCGACCTCTGCAACGGTAGTATCATCAAGAAAAATCTCATCGTCATCACGAAGCATTGACTGAGGTATTATAAGCACCTCTGCCTTTTCAACATCTTTAAGCCGGTCTATTATATCCGAGCCTACAACAAGTCCGGAAACATTTACCTCTCCGCCAAAGAAATTATTTTTTATCGGATATACCCGGATATCTATCCCGGTAGCATCTTGCAGCCGCTTTGCGAGCGAAGAAATAAACTCACCTGTAATCTCACCCGTCACAAGAATTACAGACTTACGGGCATATTCCTTTTTCTCAACCAGACGTAATGCCGCATCAAATTCCTCCTGCATACTTGCAACAAGACCTACACCGTTTTCAATCTGCGGAAATCCCTCATACTCATCCGAGTCCGGCATTGGCTGCTGTGCCTTTATATAAAATTCATCCGAAAGATAGATAAGACGTGTATCTATCTCTTTCATCAAACGCTCCTGATGCTCACTCACCTGTGCAATAACCTGTGCCGCTGTTTCCTTTGTATATGGCACAAGCGGATACAAGCCCTCACGGTAGCGTGTCAGTCCCACAGGCACTGCACTCACGCTGTTGACATACGGATAAAGTGAGGCAAGGTCATTGATTGTCCTGTCAAGCTCTGCTCCGTCATTTATTCCGGGGCACAGCACTATCTGACAGTTCATCATGATTCCGTTCTTTGCAAACTTCTTCATGATGTCATAGCATTTGCCTGCAAAACGGTTGTTGAGCATTTTACATCGAAGCTCCGGATTAGTAGCATGCACGCTGACATTAATAGGCGAAACACGCATTTTTATCAGACGGTCAATCTCCTCATCCGACATATTGGTAAGCGTTACATAGTTACCCTGTAAAAATGACAGACGTGTATCATCGTCTTTGAAATATACAGTATCACGCATCCCCTTTGGAAGCTGATCTATAAAACAGAAAATACACTTATTACGGCAGGATTGTGCCTCATCAATCAGTTCCTCTTTAAACTCAATACCCAGATCCTCATAATCGTTTGTAATTGTAACGGTTATGATTTCACCATTTATCTTTTTTATTTCAAGCTCCACCTCATATTCAGCGGTAAGATAACGGTATTCGAGTATATCATAAAAATCGCAGCCGTTAATTTTAAGCAGTACATCCCCTGCTAAAACCCCGGCATTGGCAGCCGGCGAAAACGGTTCCACATATGCGATTGTTGTATCGGCCCTTCTCATGCGTACAATCCTCCTATTTTAATCCTATTCTATTATCTCATATTTCAGAAAAATAATCAAGAGGTTATTTCAAAAAAGTTCCAAATTCAGCGTTCTTTAAGATATTTTAATATTTTTCACGCATATTTTCAGCAGTTCTATACGCTTTTACAAAGCCCAAGACCGGCAAAAATCAGCAATGCTCCGACAAGCTGAACCGCACCCACAGTTTCGCCCAGAAACGCCGCACCCGCCGCAATGCTTACTACCGGCTCAAGCCCCGACATTATCCCTGCTGTTGACGGACCCGAAAAACGCACACCAAGCTGAAACATAGGCAATGCAATAAACGTTACCATAAGTGATATACCTATTGAGTTAACCCATGCTGATGGATTCATATCAAAGTCAAGTCCGCCCATCACCCACGCAAAAACAAATGTTGCAATGCTCATTATAACAAGCATATAAAATGTGAGTGTCAGATAATCCATTTCATCCAGCCCCGAACGCTCAATATAGATTACAAAGAAGCTGTAAAATATACCTGACAGCAATGCAAATATTACACCTACAACCTCACCGCCGCCCTCTACATCCGCAAACAGCATTACCCCCAGAGTCACCAATATAACCGCACCGAGCGTTGTAAGCTTTATTTTTTCACGGTAAATAAAAGCACCTGCAATGACGGTAATAAGCGGATATATAAAATGCAGTGTACTTGCAAGACCCACATTTATATAGTCATATGAAATATAGAGACATACAATCGGAGCCGCCGCACCAATTGTTCCTAAAATTATTATTTTCCATATCCTGTCACGATCCACCTTAAAATCACGTCCGGATATCCTGATTACAGCAAAAAGAACCGGTAGCGTAAGCGCTGCACGCAAAAACGTTAATGTATAGCTGTTAGTTCCGCCCTGATATGCAAATTTTGCAAAAACCGGTACAATTCCATATACAAAAGCCGATAATAAAAGACATATTTTTCCTTTTGACATAAAAACTCCCCTTTACATTTTATGTAAAGAGGAGCAATACTGTTAATTTTTCCATTATTTATCTGTATTATTCATTATTCTTTCCCAATACTGTTTTGCCGCCATTTCCTGCTTGTTATCTCCATATTCGTAATACACCGCATCACGGATATTATCGGGCAGATACTGCTGTCTGACATAGTGCATCGGGTACGAGTGCGGATATTTGTAGTCTGTACCATGACCGAGCTTTTTCGCACCGCCGTAATGGCTATCCTTTAAATGAGGTGGAATATCGCCTGTGTCCCTATTTTCAATGTCGGCAATTGCGGCATCAATCGCACATATTGCACTGTTGGATTTGGGTGCGGTTGCAAGAAGAATCACCGCCTCTGCAAGCGGAATCCTCGCCTCCGGAAATCCAAGCTGCAATGCCGCATCAACGCAGGATTTTGTCACGGTTATCGCCTGTGGATATGCAAGACCTATATCCTCTGCCGCAATTACAAGCAAGCGCCTGCAAATACTCTGTAAATCCCCTGCACACACAAGCCTTGCAAGGTAATGCACCGCCGCATCCGGATCAGAGCCTCGTATTGATTTCTGGAATGCACTTAAAATATCGTAATGACTGTCTCCGTCCTTATCATAGCGAAGTGCCTTTTTCTGACTCGACTGCACCGCCTCATCAATTCCGATTGTTATATTCATATCCTTATCGGGTACAGCGGCAATGAATGCAACCTCAAGAAAATTAAGCGATTTTCTCACGTCACCGTTGCATGAGTTTGCCATATGCAAAAATGCTTCATCAGTGATTGTGACGTTATAATCCTTGTATTCATTTTCACAAAGTAACTTTGCCGCACGGCGAAGTGCTTTTTCAATATCGTCAGGCGAGATTGGCAAGAACTCAAACACCACGCTCCTCGAAAGCACTGCATTATACACATAGAAGTACGGATTTTCGGTAGTGCTTGCAATCAGCGTAATTTTACCGTTCTCCATGAACTCAAGCAGAGACTGTTGCTGTTTTTTATTGAAATGCTGAATCTCGTCCAGGTACAGCAGTACACCGTTAGGGGCAAGAAATGAATCAAGAGATGCAACAATATCCTTAATATCACTGACCGATGCATTTGTTGCATTAAGGCGGCGAAGCGCCTTACCTGTGCGTGATGCAATGATGTTTGCAACAGTAGTTTTGCCCACTCCGCTTGGTCCGTAAAAAATCATATTAGGGATTTCATTACGCTCGATAATAGAGCGAAGCAGCTTGCCTTCGCCTATCAGATGCTCCTGTCCCACCACGTCATCGACTGACGTCGGACGTATTCTGTCAGCTAATGGGTTCATTGTTTCGCTCCTTTCTTGAATTTTTTTATCCAGGACAAAATCTCATCATACTTCATTACACCGGAGGCAACAGAAAGTCCCAAATTCACAACATCTTCATTGCTGCAATCCATCTTTATTCCCTCAGCCTCTAAAAATGTCAGCATAACATACACTCCGATTCTCTTGTTTCCATCAACAAAAGCATGATTTGATATCAAGGAAAATCCCAGACTTGCCGCCTTTTCTTCCTTTGTTTTATACAATTCTTCTCCACCAAATGTAGCATACGCATTATTCAATGCACTTTCAACAAGTCCGATATCACGCACACCGACAGCACCGCCTGTTTCCTGTGCAATCATCTGGTGCAGGAGAAGTACCTTATCTTTATTAATTTTTATCATTTTGCCAACTCCATAAATGCAGGTTTAAATCTTTCCATAACCCGCTTTGCCGCTATATCAATTTTTTCATCATCTGTAATCTCAAAATACGAATTTGAATCTACATCAATCAGTAAAAATTTGGGCTTGTTATTCTTAAATATTACCGCCTGACCTTTTTTCTCTGCAACTCTTGCCACCTTAGAAAAGTTTTGATTTGCTTCTGTCATTGTTGCAATCGTTTCTGTATCAATTGTCATTTTCATTACCTCCCGTTAATTTTATTACTAATATTATATATCAATTATAGGATATTGTCAACCTATTATTCGCACACAAAAAGCCGTCTTACGACGGCTTTTAACTCATATCTTCTTTTCAATTTCCTTTAAGAACGCAGCAACCTCGTCCTTTGTTACTGTTGTCATATCCGACCAGCGGCAATCGACTGTCTTTTCGAGGTATTCCTTTGCTTTCTTATAATTGCCAAGCTTTTCCTCGACCATTGCACCGTGATAATATGCCTCAACAAACTGCGGATTTTCTTCCATTACCTTGTCCGAAATCTCCTTTGCCTTTTCATACTCACCTCTGTGATAATACGCAAGCAGCATATTATCCTTTATATCACGGCTGTCCTCATCATACTCATATGCATCTGCACAGAAATCAAAGGTTTCCTGTGATTCCGGAGCCTGTAAAAGCTTGAAAAATCCGAGCGTTGCACGCATTGCCGATGTTCTGTAGCCATCGTCATATGCTGTCTGTGCGTCCTCTATTGCCTCGTCAAGCCTGCCCTGCTTGTAATACACCATGCATCTGTGCTGACGTGCCGCATTTCTCATTTCAGGCTTCACTGTACGGAATCTCAGTATAAAATCAAGCACCTTTTCAGCCTCTTCAAACTCACCGATTCGCATAAGCATGTATGCATAATTGATTCTGTGATTAAGCTTAGGACGATGCTCCATGCACTTCTTATATCCCTCAACAGCACCCTTGAAATCACCGGCATTAAATGCCGCATTTCCTTTTGAAGCGTAGTATGTAGGAATATATGCATATACCGCAAACGCAAGCACTGCCAGAATCGCAATTACTCCGGCAAGCACACCTACCATTTTAAACAAGAAGAAAATGATAAGTGCAACCATCACGAAATTTAAAAATCCGTTCATTGTCTGTCCTCTCACTATCCGCACGGAAAAGAAGCGAGCAGGTTACCGTTTTAATGAACGACGGTGTATGCTGATACTCCGAGTTCCGCAAAATGGTAAGATGCGAAGCTTATTTTTCGTGCCGTACATTAAAATTCTGCTGTACCTACTGTTCTCGGGAACGGTAATACGTCACGGATATTTGACATACCTGTGATATACATTACAGCTCTTTCAAAACCAAGACCGAAGCCTGCGTGCTTATTTGTACCGTACTTTCTTAAATCAAGATACCATGAATAATCCTCCGGCTCTAAGCCTAACTCATTCATACGGTTAACGAGAACGTCATAGTTTTCCTCTCTCTGGCTGCCGCCGATAATCTCACCGATACCCGGAACAAGAATATCCATAGCTGCAACCGTCTTGTTATCCTCGTTAAGCTTCATATAGAACGCCTTGATCTCTTTCGGATAATCTGTTACGATAACCGGACGCTTGAAATGTACCTCTGTAAGGTATCTCTCATGCTCTGTCTGTAAATCACTGCCCCACTCTACCGGATAGTCAAACTCTGCATTGTTCTTTGATAAAATCTCAATTGCCTCTGTATATGTTACATGTGCAAAATCGTTTGATACTACATTATTTAATCTCTCAAGCAAGCCCTTGTCAACAAAGTTATTAAAGAATTCCATTTCCTCCGGAGCATTCTCTAAACAGAAGTTAATGATATACTTTAACATATCCTCCGCTAATTCCATATCGTCCTTTAAATCAGCAAACGCAATTTCCGGCTCAATCATCCAGAACTCTGCCGCATGTCTTGTTGTATTTGAGTTTTCTGCACGGAATGTCGGACCGAATGTATATACATTTCTGAAAGCCATACAGTATGTCTCAACATTTAACTGTCCCGAAACTGTAAGATTTGTTGACTTACCAAAGAAATCCTTTGAATAGTCAACTGTTCCGTCCTCATTTAACGGAAGATTATCCGGGTCAAGAGTTGTTACTCTGAACATCTCACCTGCACCCTCGCAGTCGCTTCCTGTAATAATCGGAGTGTGAACATACACAAAACCTCGCTCCTGGAAGAACTGATGAATTGCGTATGCAATTAATGAACGTACTCTGAATACTGCCGAGAATGTATTTGTTCTCGGTCTTAAATGAGCAATTGTTCTTAAATACTCAAATGAATGACGCTTCTTCTGAAGCGGATAATCCGGTGTTGACTCGCCGTCGATTACGATATTATCAGCCTTAAGCTCAAACGGCTGCTTTGCCTCCGGAGTAAGCTCCAGAATACCTGTTGCAGTAATCGCTGCACCTACGTTGAGCTTTGATACTGCTGTGTAGTTATCAAGCTTTTCCGGCTCGATTACAATCTGTAAGCTCTTGAAAAAGCTTCCGTCATTTATTTCAATAAAACCAAAGTTCTTTGATACTCTAATAGTTCTCACCCAGCCTGAAATTGTAACTTCCTTGTTACCGTGGTCTGCGGTGTTTCTGTATAATGATTTGATTGTTGTTTTCATTTTTTTCTCCATTCTTACTTGTGTCTCAAACACTTACATGGAAAAGAAGCGAAGCAGATTGCCATTTTAAGGAGCGACGGCGTATGTTGACACTCCGAGTTCCGCAAAATGGTAAGATGCGAAGCTTATTTTTCATGTGCTTACATTAACTCTATGTTATTTTCCTTACAAAGCTTTCTCATCTCTTGGGGCCATACTGATGACTGGACCTCACCGATATGTGCCTTTCCGAGCATAAACATACATAATCTTGACTGACCTATACCGCCGCCTATTGTATATGGAAGCTCCTTGTTTAATATCATTTTGTGATAGTCAAGCTCCAGACGCTCTGTGCAGCCTGCCTTTTCAACCTGTTCCCTCAACGAATCCTCATCAACTCTGATACCCATGCTTGAAAGCTCAAAGCAACAGTCAAGTACCGGATAGTACATTAAGATATCACCGTTCAACGACCAGTCATCATAGTCCGGTGCTCTGTTATCATGCGGCTCACCTGAAGCAAGCTTCTCGCCGATATTCAACAGGAACACTGCTTTTTTCTCTTTTACAATATTATATTCTCTCTCTTTGGGAGTGCAGCCGGGATACATATCCTCTAACTCCTGTGAGGTAACAAATGTAATTTCCTCCGGGAAAAAGTCTGTAAGCTCAGGATACTTTGCCTTTAAGCGAATCATTGTTGACTTTAATACGGCATAAATACGTCTTACAAAGTTCTTTAAAGTATGGATATCTCTCGACTCCTTTGCAATAACAGCCTCCCAGTCCCACTGGTCAACATACATTGAATGGAGGTTATCCACATCCTCATCACGTCTGATGGCATTCATATCCGTATATAAGCCCTCACCAATCGGGAACTCATATCTGCCCAGGGTCATACGCTTCCACTTAGCCAATGAATGAACTATTTCAATTACCTTTCCGCCAAGGCAAGGTACATCAAAGCTTACCGGACGCTCCACACCGCTTAAATTATCATTAAGACCTGTTTCCGGCTCTACAAACAGCGGAGCTGAAATTCTCTGTAAATTAAGTGCTGTTACTATCTCATGCTGAAATGTATCTCTGGCAAATTTAATCGCTCTTTCCGTTCTTCGTCCGCTAAGGACCGGCTTATAGCCTTCAGGTATAACAAGTGCCATGTTATATCGCTCCTTTGTTGTTAATTCTTAATCTCAATTGAATCTAAAGTAGCCTTAAAATTGGCTCTTATTGATGCAAGATACTCCTTTCGAAGAGCATCACGCTCTTCCAACTCCTCCGGAGTAAGGGTGCCGCCCTCTTTTACTTTCTTAGCAAGAGCGTTTATTCTGTCAATTTTAGCCTTATCCATCCTTGCACCTCCTTAAAAATTATTGCTCTATGAGCAATTTTATTATACATACATTATATTGTACTACATTTAATAAAAAATTTCAAGTGCTATTCACAATTTTTTTTAAATTTCATAATATATACTAACCTCAAGGAAAGGAGGCGCCAGAAAAATGGGAGATTGTTGCAATAACAACTATGATTCATGCTCACGCGGCTGCAATTTCGACTTTGATATGATCCTTTGGGTTCTCATCATCATCGTTATCGTTTGCATGTGCAATAACTAATCATAAAAAAGGGCTGTCCGTCAGGGCAGCCCTTCAGAATGCCAAAACACAGCAGCAAGTCACTGACAGTACACACCGCCTGAAAACCGCCGTTGACAAACTTTTGTTTTTATGTTATAATTAATTCAGAACATAAATTCGGAGGAAGCATATGGATACACTTATTTTAATTCTACTTATCGTGCTTATTATTTTATCATTTATTTCTATTTTTCTGCGTGTAAATCCTAAAAACGATTTGCAATCTGTGGGGACGCTTATCGGCGATAATCAGAAAAGCATAGGCAAGATGCAGAGCGAACGGCTTTCAGAGATAAATAAAGAAATGAAGCACATGAACGAAAATGTTTCAATGCGTCTTGAGCAGATGCACCGTTCTATAGGAGAAATACATGCCCTTTCCAATGACGTAGGCGACCTGAAGAAAATCCTTTCAAACGTCAAGACCCGGGGAATACTCGGTGAATTGCAGTTGAAATCAATACTTACCGAAATCCTTGCACCATCGCAATATGTCGAAAACTGTCGTCCCATTCCGCACAGCCGTAATGTGGTGGAGTTTGCAATAAAGCTTCCGGGGACGGAGGACATGCCGGTATATCTGCCGATTGACTCAAAGTTTCCGGGTACGCTGTATCACAATCTTTGCGATGCATACGAAAGCGGCGATATCGATGATATTGATGACTGTGCAAAAGCTCTCACACAGCAGCTGACAAAAGAGGCAGCTGATATTTATAACAAGTACATATCTCCTCCCTACACTACGGATTTTGCAATTATGTTTTTGCCGTTTGAGGGGCTGTACAATGAAGCCGTCAATCGTGGAATGGTTGAGGCTCTTCAAAAGAAATACAACGTTACAATTGCAGGCCCGTCAACAATGGCAGCGATTCTGAATGCGTTACTGCTCGGCTTCAACACTCTTGCTGTCGAACAAAAAGCAAGCGAGGTATGGAAAACGCTTGCCGGAGTAAAGGCTGAATTTGAGAGGTTTGGTGATGTATTAGAAGCCGCCCGTAAGCATGCAGACATGCTTTGCCGCGATTTGGAGAAATTGGAGGGTACACGCACCAATGCTATAATGAAAAAATTAAAGGATATTGAATAATACAAGGCTCTCGTCTTGTGTGAACAAGTATTACCGGAATAATCAAAAATACCTACTATTTTTTATGATAGTAGGTATTTTTCATATCAATCAACCGCAATCTTAAATACAATCGGCTTATCTGCATTTATCATGCCTGTTTTAATCTTCAAGCCCTCATTATCCCTCGTCCATTCGGGCGTTTCGTTACCTCCAAGCATTTCAACCGATTTGATAATTCCGCTGAAATCCGGCTTATGTGCATCCTCTGTTTCCGATAACGATTTTATGCAAACACTGTCACTGCCGTTCATGTTCAAGCAAATTGCATATATACATCCGTTATTCACCGTAAATCGAATATCTTCAGATGTGAAACTTTTCGCCTCCGAATCTGCAAACTGACCCTCGACAACCTTTGTCGGTCCCTCGCCGGATTTTCTCCACTGCTTAGCTCCGTAAATTGCTTCGCCATTAACTTTCAGCCACTCACCGATTTCAAGCAGGATATTTTTATCCTCCTCAGGAATTGTACCGTCAGCTTTCGGTCCGATATTAAGCAGTAATCTGCCGTTTTTGCTCACTATATCAACTAAATCGCAGACAATCTGTGTGGCAGTCTTGTAGGCATTCCCCTCGGTATAGCACCATGAATTTTTTGCAACCGCTGTATCCGTCTGCCATATATAGGGCTTTGCGTCCGCAAACTGTCCACGCTCAATATCCACCACACCTGTACCGAATGCCAATGCGTCATGCTTATAATTTATTACAACCTCTTCACCCCATTCCTCGGCACGGTTGTAATAATAGGCGACAAATTTTCTCAGATACGGCTTCACACTGTTATGGTGAATCCACCAATCGAAATATACAACCTTAGGTCTGTATTTATCGACCAGCTCACAGCAACGGATAAGCCAGTCGTTTAAAAACTCCTCTGTCGGTGTCGGCTCCGAGAACGAATCAAAGTGATCTGCCTCTTTCATAGCAGGCCAATAGAAATCACCACGCTGCATCGGATCTTTTATGTCCGAATCAAACTCCTTGCCGTGTCCCATAAAAAACCAATGCTCAACTCTGTGACTTGAAGCACAGTTAACAAGTCCCGCCTTTTGGCACTCTGCGACAAGCTCACCGAATACATCACGCTTGGGACCCATTTTTGCCGCATTCCATTGAGATATATCGCTGTCATACATCTGAAATCCGTCATGATGCTCCGCAACAGGCATAACATACTCTGCTCCCGCCTTTTTAAACAGCTCAACCCATTCTGACGGATTATAGTTTTCTGCCTTAAACATCGGAATAAAATCCTTGTACCCAAAATCCTTGTGGGCACCGTAAGTCTTTATATGATGCTCATATTCTTTTGAGCCCTGTATGTACATATTTCTTGAATACCATTCACTGCCAAACGCCGGAACGGAATACACACCCCAGTGAATGAATATACCGAACTTCGCTCTTTCGTACCATTGCGGCACATGGTAGCACTGCAAGGATTCCCATGTATCCTTGTATTTTCCGTTTTTTATAACTTGATTTATTTTATTTAAATATTCCTGCATTTACTCCGCCTCCTTATATCCTTATTATACTACAAAAGTGCCGTTTTGCCAACCACAAAACAGCACTTTTTTCAAATTATTTACTTACAAGCACATACTCCGTACCTGCTTTTGCATTTGGGATTGTGTATTCGTTGTTTGTAAATACCACATCCGCTCCGTCAAGTGTAAGTGCATTATCCTTTTCGTAGCCGATTGTGATATCACCGTCAATTGCGGGAACAATCTTTATTTCAGTCGCCTTGCCGTCAGCCCACTTAATTGCAACTGTTGCACCATTCTTAGCCTTGATGCCTGAAATCTCACCGCACTCCCACGCTGTCGGCAGTGCCGGAAGAATGTAGATGTCGCCTGTATGCGACTGCATCAGAAGCTCCATAACACCTGCTGCTGAACCAAAGTTACCGTCAATCTGGAACGGAGCATGTGTATCAAAGAGATTTGAATACGTCTTTTTTGCAAGCTGATAACGGAATAATTCAAGCGCCTTGTCGCCGTCTAATGCCCTTGCCCAAAGCAGGAATTTATTCGAGCATGACCAGCCTGTCGAATCGTCGCC
This sequence comes from Clostridia bacterium, assembly GCA_045542415.1. GTDB lineage: Bacteria > Bacillota > Clostridia > UBA1381 > UBA1381 > UMGS1958. The sequence goes on along the minus strand of JAZQKZ010000046.1, from coordinate 12,497 downwards.
TCGCTTTTCAAGGACAATCTTTGCACCCTCTAACAGCTCAGGTGTATCACGGTTTATAAGTGTTCCCGGATAGAGACCTACAAGATGTGAAATATGTCTGTGAACAGGATCTCCTAATGCATTACCGCTTGCATCGGTATTGTAGGTTGTTTCCTCTGCCCATTCCTTGATTTGTCCGTCATCGCCAAGCTCAACCGGAATTTCAAGATGGTTTCTGATTTCTTTCCATGCACTGACCTTATCACTGTCAACTCCCAAAAGCTCTGCTGCTGCAATCGTATAGTCATACATTCCTGCAACAAGCTGTAAATCGTACTTGATACCCTCATGAGTCGGTCCCTGCTCAGGCGAGCGACCTGCCCATGTGGTATAGTAATATCCGTCCGGATACTTCGCTGTATCTGTTGTTGTCTTTCTCATGTTAGTGTAAAGATACTGCGTATAGAAATTCGCAGTCTTTCTCATTATCGGATACAGCTCATTTTCAAGCAGCTCTTTATCTCCGCTTGTTAAGTATAAATCCCAGAGGTTATACATAAGCCATGCTGTGTTACCCGGTGACTGGATATTGGTCGAACCTGTCATATCCGTTGTACCCATAATTGCCTGCTTTGTATGCATGATAAATACATCGTCCTCATCCGCTGCGGAGTCTGTAAATGTTATCTTACCGTTTGCAAATGAGTATGACTTCGGTGTAACCTTATACATATTCTTAGCCGTCACACGACCTGAGGGAATCTGTGAATTGAACCACTTCACAAGCGACTTGCCGCTATCCGTGAGATTAGCACCGCCTGCAAACCAATAATTCATTTCCATATTAATATTTATACAATAGCACGAGCCCCATATTTCTGCAACACTCTGGCACCACTTACCCTGTAATGTAGCCGGCATTGTAGTCGAGCGTGATGATGAAATCATCATATAGCGTGCATAATTGTAGTGTAATTCCTCCAGATGCTTGTCGAGCTTTGCATATGCACTGCTGTCATACGATACCTTTGTCACACCGTCAACCTCTGTTGTGCCTACAACCTTTCCATAGGATGCCTGCAGCTCATCTGTCGGAATCTGACAGATTTCATTCTCATCTGTTAATGAGAACTTAACTGTATCGAACTGTGACTTGTAGTCGGCAATATGCTCTGCCTTTAACTCGTCATAGCTCATTACAGCTGCACCGTTAATTCTTGCAGTAGCCTTATCAATCGCCGCCGCAACTCCTCTTTCGCTCTTGTACGGAGTCTTTGTCATATCAACGCTGCCGTCAGCATTTAATACGAATTGGTCAGCGTCATAGTCTGTAGCCGCCGCAACTATGATTGTAACGCCTGTGCTACCTGATATGTTTACTGTATTATAGCCGTCCGTAACTGTACCGTCATCGGCTATAACCTTAATCTTTGTGCAATATTCAAGGTCTGATTCCTGATTCCATGCAGCTTTTCCACCCGATGAATACGGCTCAGAATCCTTTAATTTACCAACAATTGTGATTTCACCGTCATTAACCGTAACCTCACCAGGATGCATTGATACGGGCTTTACGTCAAAATTAAGCTCGTCAGCCGTATATCTGAATACAAGCACCTCTTTTGGGTATGATGCAAAGTATTCACGGTTATATTTCACTCCGCCATACTCATACTGAACATGCGCAACCGATTCATCAAGATTTAAGTCACGGTAATAGTTATTTACCTTTGCACCCTTGGGAATATTGAAATCAACAAAGATATTGCCGACGCTCATATAGCCGTTGATGCCCTCACTCATGTTCTTATTTACAGTATTTGAACCCACCTCTGTCTGAGTACCTCGGTAGCCAGCTGCCCAGAAGGTTTCTTCGTTAATCTGAATCTGGTCCTTATCAGGTAATCCGAAAAGCATACCGCCCATATAACCGTTGCCTATCGGAAGTGCCTTTTGCTCCCAGTCTGCACCGTCACGGGCATAGATGCTGTTGTTTGCACCGCTTGATGATGCGAGATATGCACCTGTCTTGTACCAGAGAGCATTGTCCGTTGCAGGCATCGGATAGCTGTCGTCATATGTATAGCTTACATTAAGAGTAGCCACGTCAACCAGCTCCGGATCAATTCCGTACGGTACTGTATCAGGAGATATAATTCCTGCACCCATACCAAGTCCCGATTTTGCACCCGTTATCCAGTCTGCCACAAGAGGAACATTTGCATATTCACCGTTTCTGATTATAACCACCTCGTCCGATACAACGTTTTGTGTGCTTTGCGTCTCTGTTACAGCCTGTGCCATCGGCTTCATACCTGTAACACTGTCCCAGAACATCAGCTTTGTATCTGAATCAATATCAAATATGTTTTCGCCGCTCTTTAACTGCACCTCCTCGGATGCAACCTTAACAAGTCTTTCACCCTCATACTTTGCCGTAATCATAGCTACTGTATTATCCTCATCACATTTCACAACCGTAACCGATTCTTCATCACACTGTACAACATATACCTTTATAAATGCCGATTCCTTAAGCTCCATATCAGCGTCAACACTCTGCACTCCGTCAACAAGTCCGCTTAATTTAACCGCTTTTTGAGTGATAAGCTTATTCTTAGCATCAAACACCTTAACCGCTGCTATGTAATCACCGTCAGCCTCTGCTGACTTTTCAATAATAAGACTGTCAATTCCGCTTGCTTTTGTGATGTCAGTTTCACCGTTCGCGAGCAGTATTCCGTTAATCGTGTAAGGACTTAACTCTGCATTTTCATCTCTTACCGTCACCACAAATTCCTGTGCCACTTCGCTTGTCTGTACACCTGCAACAACAAGAGTTGCCTTTAAGATTATATTTCCTGCTTCTCCTGCTGTCAACGTACCGTCAGCCGCAACCACAGCACCGTTTGCATCGCCCACGATTTCCCACTTTGTATCACGTTCCGGAAGAACAGTTAAATCTGCCAACGGCATTGCAATGTATTTCTTGCTTTCGCCTTTTCTTATTACCTCATCACCAAAAATCTCAACTGCATCTGCATTACCAAGTGCCTTTAATGTAAGTGTTATGCTCTTTGTAGATCCGTCATATACCGCACTTATTGTAACCGTTCCCGGAGCAGCTGCATTTGTGATTGTGAGTACGCCGTTTTCATCAATGCTTACACCGTCATATCCGTTTACCGAATATTGTGCCTTTGCACTCTCATCAACACTGCCCCTTGAAATGATAGCGTCACTGTCTGATAAGGTTGTTATACTCTTATACACCTTTGCACTGTATTGCAATGTCTGATTATCCGGTGTAATATACTTTTCTGTTATCTCCGAGGCAAATTCCATAGTGTCTGCACTGTCACAAATCTCAAACCGTGCTATTGCAATTGCACTCCACTTACCGAGTGAAAAGTCGATTTCTGATATATCCTCACTTACCTGCACAGTAGTTGTGTACCACTCGTCAAACTCGCAGTCATTCTGTAAATCAATTGTATTTGTTCCGATTTTTATTCTGTTTGCCGTATTACCTGAGCTTCTTTCTGTACTTCCGTTATTCGTAGCTTTCGGCTTTGCATAGGTAATTCTGATATACTTGCCCGTTTCAACGGTATTGGGTAATACCAGTGTTGCACCCATTGAACTGTTGCCGCCTGCACCTATAAACAGATAATATCCGTTTTCAGCAAGTCCGTTGCCGTACGGGAAATATCCGACATTTTCGCTCGACTTATCTCTTACAACAACATTGTTGTAGTTTGATGTAGTTGTCGATACCTTAAAGCCGGTATCACCTATTGCAGTTTCCTCAAGTGCTGAGGTATTGAAATCCTTAATGAGATTGTACTCATCACCAAAGGTATATACTAACACATCCGGAATCGGAGTAGGCTCTGCTGTCGGTACAGGAGTTGCTGTGTTTACAACTAATGTGTAGCTCTCGTTTACATCCTCTATAACAGTGAACTTATTCGATGACTCCATATAAGCGCCGATTGTAGTCTTAGTAGTTGCTCTGTACTCTCCCTCTGTGAGATTTACATTGATTTTACCGTTTTCATCTGTAACAAATGCAGTCGCCGCATACTCTGTTGCACCAACGCCCTCAATTGTTACCTCAACGTTCTTACAAGCCGCACCGTCTGCTGTATATGTAAGCTCAACCGCCTTACCCGGCTGAATTATGAGCTTAGGTGGATTTTCACTGTTCACGCCCGCAAGCGTTGCAACCGACGGATAATCCGAAGCAATGCCTATGCCCATTATTTTGCCTGTATATGATTTGATATAGTCTGTAATATCAATTGATGAGTAGTTTCCTACCGGGAATATTCCTGCTGTATTTGTGCTTATCTTTCTGATTTCAGCCTTAGTGATAGCTGCATAGTCCGGATTTCCATAGACTGCACTGTTATCCCAATCAGTTGTTATTTTCGAAATTGTAACGTTTCCGTTTCTGTCCTTCTCGATATCTGTTGTATATACCGCAAGCTTTGCCGAAGCAATTTTCGATAAATCAATATCCGGCAATTCAAACTTAATCAAAGCCTGTGAAATCATATCCGATGATGAACGGTAGTAATTCACATACATTGTGCTGTCTGATGCAGTATTTGTGATTGAATTCAAGTCTGCTGTATCTATGGCACTAACCTCAACTGCCGGAGTAATCTCCATTGCATTTTCGTATTCTGCCACTACATTGTAGAATGACAGAACACTCTCTTTAGTTTCTGCATCAACAAGAGTCGGAGCGAATCGCTTTCCGTACATGCAATCCACCGCAACAACTCCGGAAAGCTCCTCCTCTGTAGTAAGAACAACCTTTGTGTTGTCAACGATTTCTGCACTTGTAACAGTAAGCGTTGTACCCTTGCCGGTATTCGAAGCGGTCATAACCCGATTTCCGCCCTTGCGGACAACAAATTCCTTTGTTAAATCACCAAGTGCTATCTTATATCCGCCGCCGCTTACATTTGTGATACCGATACGCTTTGTACCTGTTGCCTTTGCCAAGCCGTCTGTATCCTTAAATGTAAGTGTGATTTCATTTGTGCCTGTCACCTTTGCGTTATCAATTGTGGGCTGTCTGAAATTGACAGCTTCATCACCATAGACAACATTACGAGCCACCTTTGCCCACTTATTACCAAGCTTTACATTTGCCGCTGCACTGTTATGAATCGTGTCCCCTAACTCTAACTCTCCTGTCCCCACCACATATACATTTTCATATAAGCTTTCATTCTGTCTCTGAACATCCTTTACAAATGACCACGCATCATAATAGCCCTGCGAGGAATTGCTGTCCTGATTTGCGTCATTAAGTTGTGTTGTAATTATCGGTGTATCCTCACCAAAGAATGCACGCATTTCATCAAACATCTTCTGCTGAAGGTTCTTGTAGTTATATGCGTAATTCTCATTTATCGCATCATTACAGCCCTGATACCACAATATACCCTTAACCTTTGCAGATGGCATCTTATCAAAGCACGCCTTTAAAGCATTAAAGAGATAGCCGCTGTTAGCGTCCGAATCTCTTACTCCGCTTACCCACTGATAAATATTTGTACCGCCCACCGATGACTGAACAATACCCACCGGAACGCCTGTGTATTCCGATATTTCACGGGCAAAGCTTGTCACCGGTGACGTTCTTGTACCTGACTTGAAGAAGCGTCCCTCGCCTGCCGGATGGCTCATCTTATGCCATGTACAGTCCTCTGCATAAATGATATGCATATTTTCATTTACCGGATCCTGAGTATCAGGAGTAAATCCGTCTGTCAATGCACCCATGTCCGTCATATTCGACTGACCTGCCGCAACCCATACGTCACCTACTCCAACCTGCTCATATACCGCAACGGTACCGAGGTCTGATGATACAGTAATGTCATAAAGTCCTGTTCCGAGTGCTGTTGTATATGTAAATTCGTTGTTTTCAATTGTCACGTCCTCACTTGAACCGGCAATCTCAACACTCACGCCTGTTGCTCCCGAAACCTTTCCCTTGATTGTAATTTCAGCCGTATCAAATTCATCACGCTGATATATCTGATACGACATCGGTGCAGATGTGATTGTAACACCGTTAACATACTCCGCTTCTACATCAAGTGATTCAACAACTACATCACCCGAAAGAATTTCAATCATTTCACAGTTGCGAACGTGCTTGAATTCCACAGCTCCGTCAGCATTTGCCGTAATTTCCTCAGACCTTAAAATTGTTCCGTCCTTGAGCATCTGATTAACCGTATAGGCAACATTTGCACTACCCATATATGCTCGGAATACAGGCTGATTTATACGCATCCCCTGAATCACATCCGGAATCTCAGTTATTGCTTTTTCAGCCGTATCATTTGCATAGCAGGTCTGCGAGCCAACCACATTCTGATGCGTGAATGTGCCTGCGGCAAAGTCCGCCGCCCTTACCGGTATTGTCGGAACCAGCATTGCTATGCTCAATATGCATGAAATCATTTTTTTCATAAAATATCCCTCCGTTCTTCATTCTTTAAGTCTATTATATATCAAAAAAATAAAGTTTTACATACACTTTGGTCAGTTGAGGTTGTCAAAAAGTCAGATTTTTTCAAGAATATTCGTTGTATTTGCAGAGCTGTACCGCAATACCGCAGGCGAGATTGAGGCGAGAGATGCCGCAAGCCGTATTGATATGACAGCAGAGGAACGTAGAAATAACTTACCGGAAGCGTTTAAGCTGAGGGACGGTGTTGTGTTTGCAGTTGACAATGGCAACAATATGCAGTATAATACAGATAAGTGGCATACCAATTTATCGAGTGCGGAAATGGAAAATTTAAATCAGATAATAAAGCATGATATCAAGCGTAGTAAAAACAAGGTGACAGACGGTGCAAATTGGTTATTTACCAGGGTTGGTAATAGGTCTGTTTTTGCTATATACAGTACCGATGATTTTGAAAATCCTACGCTTTTGTACGCAAGTGATAATGTTAAAGGTATAAAGGAAAGAGATTCACTATTAGATTTATTGGAGGGAATAAAAAATGGCGAGAATTTTGACGGACAATCAAATGTTATTGACCGAATATTTAGCAGCAATTGGTTGCAACAAGGGAATAATAGTCGAAATAGTTTTAGGGCTTTGGGACGAAATGGCAATGTTGGAAATGCTTCAGTTTTGCAAGGAAAACCACCCGCCTACGGAAGCGCAGCTCTTAGAAATGTATTACGCAATCTCTTCGAAATACAATCTGCGAGAGAGAGAGATGGAGTTCGAGAAAATGGAGGAGTAAAGAACGACCATTCGTTATTTGTGCATGGGGAATCTGGTTCAAACCCCCATCCCCTCGGTTTCAGACGCTTTGGACGAGGGGCTGAGGATACACAAATTGACAGGGAATATTACAGACTGATAGAGCGTTCGGAGAATATTGACCCGGAAGCTGATATTATGGAGCAAGTGGATGGTCTGCTTGACCTTAATCATATGGTCAGGCAGCGGGCTGAAGCGTTGGGATATGAGGTAAGAAACGGTAAGGCATACAAAGATGGCTCTGTTGTAAAATTGGCAAGTTCTGTGACATATGACGATGACGGAAATGTGATTCCGTTGTCGCAGAGGTTTGATGAGAACAATCCTGACAAGCGCTACAGCAGAACGAATGTTGACAACGGTGGTGGGTTACAGTATAATAAAAGTATAAATACTGGAGGTGAGCCAAATGGATATGAACAAGGTGGTAACAGCAAAAAATTGGGACGGTTCGAAAATACAGGTGAAGATGAAAGATTTACCAGAGTGGACAAGGTGGGATATATACAACCGCAAAAACGAGATACACCCAATACAAAAAGAATTCACGGAAGCGGAGTTTCTGCCGAAGTCATAACACCGTCAGACTTAACAACTATTAGTACATGTATGGTAGTGCGGATAAGGCAAGAGTGAAAAAACTTCTAAATAATAAAACCCTAAATTTGCCTACTGGTAACAAGATCCAATTCCTTGAAAGCTTCAACAAATTAGGGTTTGACACCATTATATATCAAAGCAGAAATGTTGTCAAGACAATTTCAGAAAACAGGCAGATGGATTTGGATGTAGGTCCTGATGTAATCAAGAAGAACTATAAAAATGTTCCGGAACAGACATCGAAAAATTACCTTAGTAGCGATACACAACTTGATGCTTATGATATTATATAAAAAAGAGCCAAAAATGTTCTAATATGTGCGGAGCAACAATTGCCCGACAGATTTAAAAAATCTGACTCTAATATCATTATATGTGAAATCAATGAAAATGCCAACAGAAAAATAGATACTACTTTAAAATATGTATATGATTATACGAAATCAGGTGAGTTAGAAAAACGTTATAATACATTCTGCAAGAAGAATTTTGCTTAGCTCAGACTCGTCAAAGCAAAAAACAACAGATACCGCCAAACGTATCTGCTGTTTATCATTCTGTACTAACGCATGTTAAGATATTCATATTCTCTCTGCACCAGTTGATGTTTTCTTTGATAACCTTTGCCGAAACACCGCCTATTGTACAATCAGGTTGCAAGTGCTTTCCGCACACGGTAGATGTTGCTGCCACAATACAATTATCCGCAATTTCTGTATTTTCAGACAGGTAACCTTTGTACCAACCCATACATGATTTCCTATTTTTATATATTGCCGTTGCTACAGCAAATATTTTATAATATTTTTTTTATCAGATTAATATTCATATGCGAATCCACTATCTACATTTTTTCTTAATATCATCAGGATATTCTGTTTATCTCAACTCACCTTACGTTCCGCAATGATTTTCACAATCAGATTAATTATGAGAATAAACAACGAAACAACCGCCGCTGCCTCAAGCTGCGACTGTGCCTCGAACTGATTAATCATAAGCGAAACTACCTTTGTCTTTGTATTTACAAGGAATGATACCGCCGAAATAGTCATCATACTGTTAACAAAGAAATATGAAAACATCTCAGCTATTGTACTCTTACATCCCGGCAGAAAAACGTCCTTAAGCAAACGAAGCTTACCTATACCTAAGGTTGCCGCTACTGATTCAAGATTTTCATTTATCTTTGAAAATGACGTATAAATCATAAGATACGGTGATGCAAAGAAATGCACAGTATTAGCTGCCACAAGAATCAACAGCGTACCGTAAATTATGCTGTTTTTAAAGAACAGTATATATGCAAGACCCAATACCACACCCGGAACTGCCGCTGTCATCATAGCTATCAGATGCAGTACCCGTGCCATGCGCAGTTTAGTGCGTGCTGTGTAATACGCCAATAAAACTCCGATAATCACACCGACAACAGATACGCACAACGCAATAATAACCGAATTTAAAAGATATGCACCTGCCCCCATTTGCAGTGTTTTTTCTATATTTGCAAATGTCATTGTCATATCAAACGGATATTTTTTTACAAATACCAGTACTATAAATGAAAATATAGGTGAAATACTTAACATGGCTACAATAACCGTCATAAGCATTGCAGCTATGTCTCTTTTTTTATTTCGTGTAATCTCAAAAGGTTTTATTACATAAGCAGAGTTGGAATTACTTTTGTTCATCAAATCCAAAATAAAAGCAATCACCGCCGGAACAAGCAGCATGCTTCCGTAAATACATCCCCTGCCAAAGTCAAGCTGACCTATAACCTCCTGGTACATTACAACCGGAAGTGTTTTATATTTTCCGCCGACCATCAACGGAACACCATAGTCAGTAAATGACAAAGTAAAAATCGAAAATGCAATTGCTATCATCGGCTTACGGAAATATGGCAATGTAATTGCTGTTAATTGATTCCGCTTTGGAATGCCTAAAACTCTTGCCGCCTCATAAGGTGAGCTGTCTTCATATTTCAGTATGTTTTCTATCATTAAAAAAGCTACCGGAAGCGAATAGCATACCGAGCCGATAACTATACCTTGTAAGCCGTAAATATTTATGCTCTGAAGTCCAAGCATTCGGGTAATAATTCCATTGTTCCCCAGAAGCTGAATACACCCCATTCCAATTGAAACTGACGGAATAAGCATCGGAAGAACTATCAAAAGCCTGAAAAAGCTCTTAAACGGCATATTCGTCCTGTTCATACTCCATGCAAGGATGTATGCAAGCACAATCGATATAACGGTTGTCAATATCGATGCAACAAGCGAATGTCCGATTACGGTGAGCACCGAATCATCCGAAAATACAGCTTCAATGCTCTGTGCATCCATATGGGTAAACATCCCGATAATCGGAGCAATTACAAAAAGAAGCAAAAGAACCGATAAAACCGTCGGAATTAACCACAGCTTTGAACCCTTGAAAGTTATTGCTTTATTCATTGTTATGTCTCCTGTAACCGATAAGAGCATCTATCTTCATTTGCAGATTATCTGCTACAAATTGCTTTACAAACTCCGTTTTTGGATTTTTGATAATCTCTTCAGGAGTATCCAGCTGTTCTATCTTTCCCTCATTCATAACCATGATACGATCTGACATAGCAAATGCCTCCTCCTGATCATGGGTAACATATATCATTGTAACACCCGACTCCTCCTGAAGTGCTTTTATTTCCTTACGCATCATAAGTCTGGTTGAAGCATCAAGAGCTGAAAGCGGCTCGTCAAACAAAATCACCTCAGGCGAAAGCACCATAGTTCTTGCAATAGCCACTCGCTGCTGCTGACCTCCCGAAAGCTCTGATGGCTTCTTATCCTTTAATGAGTCAAGTCCCATTCGGCACAGAATATCCTCCGTTTTTTGACGATAGGCCTTGTCATGACGGATTTTCAATGCATATGCTACGTTCATATATACGTTCATACTTTCAAAAAGGGCATAGTTCTGGAAAACAATTCCCATATTCCTTGAGGCAGGATGTGAATTGGTGATGTCTGTGCCGTCTTTTAGAATTTTACCTGAGCTTGGTGTTAGTACACCCGTCAGCATTCGGAGAATGGTCGTTTTCCCGCAGCCCGATGAACCCAGGATCGAAAGAAATTCTCCGTCATAGACATCAAACGATACATCTTTCACTACAGGGACATTAGCTTCATAGTCCTTACAGAGATTGATTATCTCTAACTTCTTGCTTTTTTGCATCGTTATTCCTTTCTTCTTTTATTTTCACAAATAATGATTTTGTACTGTTCTATTTAATAATCCCACAGTGAAAGCAGATGTTCTTTCTGTGCTGCTGTATCTCCCGACATGTCACAGTACTTTATAGTATCAGGATAGTTTGCAATGGTAAATGTACGGTCCTTATAAATCTGTTCCGGGAAGAACTTTTCGCAGTTTTCGTAGCCGTAGGTTGAATAAAGGAAATCATACACCTCACGAACCGCCGCATCTGTTTCTTTACCTGCTATCATACCCTGTCCGTATAATGCATACGGCGAACCCTCTTCAAAGAATACAATTTCCAGCTCTGCACCGTTGTTTATTGCTGTAACAGCAGTACCTGTGATACCCATTCCGACAGCAACCTCTCCCTGAATCAATGCATTGACCGGTCCGGATCCTGATGAGGTAAACTGTAAAATATTTTTTGCAAGACCGTCAAAGTATGAAAACGCTGCATCCTCACCCATTTCATTAAATATTGCAAGCAAGAACATATATCCTGTTCCCGACGATGCCGGGTTAGGCATGGAAATCAGCCCCTCATATTCCGGCTTTAACAAATCATCGTAGCACGTCGGCACTTCAAGACCATGCCTGTCGAGTACCGAACGATTTACTATAATTGCTCCTCCGTTACGGTATTCCGGCATATAATAAGTGCTTTTATTTACATCATCACTGAAAACCGAGAAATCATAATCCGAAAGATCGGCAAGCATACCTGCATTTGCCAGCTTTTCGAGATATGTATATTCAAGATCATAAGTGATATCACATTCCGTTGCCGCACCCTCCGCCATCAGCTTCGCCGCATGGTTACCTGTAGGCATATATTCAATCACAATATTGTACTGCGGAAACTCCTCTTCCAAACGCTGACGCATATACTCTACACGATAATCCTCCGCACTTGTATATATGACAACCTCTTCTTTCTTTTCACAGCCGGAAAATATTCCTGTCATAAGCATTGCCGCAAAAATCACCGGAATTATTTTCCTGAAATTTATTCCAATTCGCATTTTCCATTCTCCCATTTTTTACATATTAAATTCGATATACACAAGCATCTCTGTTTATATATATTGAATTTAACCCCGATGGAGGAGGATTAAATCCTCCTCCACCGGGAAATTAAACTTCCGGATAGTCAGGTACAAATTATATAACCATCTTACCCTCTGAATCAAATGTGTATGTGCCCTCTCTCATGTCTGATGCACTTTCACTGATACAGTCTGCTGCTACTCCTCTGGTAACATCCTTTGCCATCTTACCATTTGTTGTGCTGAAGTAGTAGTAATATCCGTCTATCTTAATGAGACCCGGCTTCTGTACTACTCCGTCTATGTAG
>JAZQKZ010000045.1:0-17498 GCA_045542415.1 Clostridia bacterium | reverse complement strand
AGCAAGGAGGATCCACCTGTTCCCATGCCGAACACAGAAGTTAAGCTCCTTTACGTCGATGATACTTGGTGGGTAACTGCCCGGGAAAGTAGATAGTTGCCGGAACTGAAAAGCACTTAGCGATACGCTAAGTGCTTTTTTGGTACAATTTATTCTTATGAACGGATGATTGACAAAAATGTTTTGTTATGATAGAATAAAGAAAAGGGCGATGATATTATGAGAAAAATAAATTTTATTATGGGAATTTTTGTTGTAGCAATATTTGCTGCTTTTATCTGTATAAGATCACAACCTGTAAAAAAAGAGTTAAATAATGATAATTTGATATGTAAAATTGTTTTGCGTAATGGAAATAAATACCCAGTAATGTATGATATATATAATGATTGGACTGTAAATGTGGTATTGCCTGCATTTAGTGGCGATGATATAAAATCTGAGAGATTTATTTTAGGAAAATATGATGAAAGATTAGGGATAATCAAAGAAGAATCAAGAGAGAAAATTTCCAATTTGATTGATGAGCTATATAAAATGGAAGAAAATACGGACTACGGATATACAGTTGACGGAATATCAGATATAAAGATTCTCGTAAAAGAAAAAGCGTATTGGTCACCTACCATTGATGTTTTAGCTTCAAAACATAATGAAAAGTATGATGAAGTAATACAGGAATTAGCAAAAATAGTAATTGAAGTTTCGCCTGATACGAAAGGCATGAAGAAAGATATAATTAAATTAGAAGAGGAATAAAACACATAAAACCCGGTACCTCTGCATATAACTAAACAGAGGTGATAGTTATGTGGAGAAAAATCAAGCCATATGTAATTTCAATTGCAATAGCACTTGGCGTGGGTGGACTTTCAGCTCTGCTCACAAAGGGAAACATGGACATATATAACACAATCAACCGCCCGGCACTTGCACCGCCTATGATTGTATTCCCGATTGTATGGGGAATTTTATTCGTACTAATGGGCATAAGCTCGGCGATTGTCTATACCAAACGCGATGAAAATCCTGATGAGGTACTTGATGCACTTAAAGTTTATGCTTTTCAGTTAATAGTAAACTTTTTCTGGAGTATTATATTCTTCAATATGCAGGCATATTTGTTTGCATTTATATGGCTGCTATTGCTGTGGGTGTTGATTATTATTATGATTATACGCTTCAAAAAAGTCAGCAAAACAGCGGCATATCTGCAATTGCCGTATCTTTTGTGGGTAACATTTGCAGGATATCTTACATTTATGATCTGGATTTTGAATAGATAAGTTGTATCGAATATTTCGATACAACTTTTTTTATAAAAGGTAATAATCAACCAATAAATTCTGGTGTATTTTTATATGATAATATATACTATAATATTCTATGAGGTGATGAGATTGGCTTTTATACCAAAACCAACTAAAAATAAGATTGAAAAAAGTTATAAAACCCTATACATTTCAGACGAATTAGTTCAGAAAATTGAAAAGATTGTAATGAAGCATAATACAAGCTTTAATAATGTAGTAATCAGCATTTTGGAAGATTTTTTTGAAAGAGAAGAAAATGAACAGGCTTAGAGATTTAAGAAAAGAACGAGGATTCACTCAAATTAAAATGCAAATGCTTACGGGAATAGAGCAAAGCGATTATTCAAAAATTGAAACGGGAAAGCGTTATCTCAGTTTTGAACAGTGTAAAAGAGTTGCAATAGCATTAGGGACAAGTATGGACTATATTGCAGGTCTTACTGATATAAAGAAACCTTATCCGAGAAATGGGCAGGTAGAAAAGAATGATATTCGGTAAGCACTGTATTTTTTGTGATGAAACAAAAAAGAAATCAGACTGTGTATTCGATTATCGCTTTATTGGCATATGTGTGGACTGCATGAACAGGCTTGAGGGAGAAAAGGTTGTGCGGATTCTCAATACAAGAAAACCGCTTGCAATGCTTATACCCTGCACACATTATGTCACAGAGGTAAGACACGCACTGCATCAATATAAGTTTAAAAATGACAGAGCATATGAAAAGGCGCTGTCTTATTTAGCTGTGAAGAAGCTTGAAAAATGGACACAGCTCAAGGAATTTGATGCGGTTGTAACACTGCCCGTATCAAAGGAAAGAATGAATGAGCGTGGTTATAATCAATCACACTTTATGGGGAATGCGGTATCGGAGCTTTTCGCGGTTCCGAGACATGATGAATATATACGAAAGGTTAAAAATTCCAAAAAGCAAAGCTCGCTCAAAAGCGTGGAGCGTGTTATAAATATCAGCGGAGCATATGAGGTATCTCCTGAGGCAGCGGGAAAGAATATAATTTTAGTTGATGATATTTACACAACGGGTGCGACGATGACAGAAGCGGCAAGAGCATTGAAAAATGCCGGAGCAGAAGTGGTAGTTGGCGTGGTATTTACAGCAGTCGCACACAAAAAACACAATGAAAATATTTTTTGGTAAGGATTTGATTTTTTTCAAATCCTTATTTATTTGGAATAATGTATAGATTTGGTGTAATAATAAGTACTAAAGAAAAAGCTTCACGGAGGTTTAAAATGAGTAAAAGAAGTCTGAATTTTGATTTCCTGCAAAAGCTCGGCAAGGTACTGATGGTTGTTATTGCCGTAATGCCTGCTGCCGGAATTATGATAAGTATCGGAAAGCTGTTTGCGATTGCGGGTGCGGAAATAGATATAATTGTCACAATCGGCTCAATTATTGAAAATATAGGCTGGGCGATTATCGGTAATCTCAATATACTGTTTGCTGTGGCAATCGGAGGCTCATGGGCGGCAGAACGTGCCGGCGGTGCCTTTGCTGCACTTCTTGCATTTATCCTGATTAACAGTCTGACCGGAGCGATTTTTGGTGTTACGGCTGATATGCTGAGTGATGCAGAGGCAACCGTTACAACTCTGTTGGGAAAGGAAATACCCGTTGACGGATATTTCGTTTCCGTACTCGGTTCTCCGGCACTCAATATGGGTGTATTTGTCGGTATTATATCCGGATTTGTCGGCGGTATAGTCTATAATAAATACTACAATTTCCGCAAGCTTCCGGAGGTGTGATCATTTTTTAACGGAAAACGTTTTGTACCGTTAGTTGTGATTCTGTGGTCGCTTATAGTTTCGATTATTATGGCATTGATATGGCCGATAATTCAGTCGGGAATAAATGCCTTTGGTGTATGGATTGCGAACTCATCAACTACATCTCCGGTACTTGCACCGTTTATATACGGAACACTTGAAAGATTACTTCTGCCGTTCGGCTTGCATCATATGCTGACAATTCCGATGAACTATACATCATTCGGAGGAACCTATACAATACAGACCGGAATAAATGCAGGAACGCAGGTGTTCGGACAGGATCCGCTGTGGCTTGCATGGGTGACTGACCTTATAAACTTCAGAAATGCAGGCGATACGGCTGCATATGAAAATCTGATGGCAACGGTAATCCCGGCAAGATTCAAGGTGGGACAGATGATAGGTGCGACGGGACTCTTGCTGGGCGTTGCTCTTGCAATGTACCGACGCATTGATGCGGATAAACGCAAGGATTACAGCTCAATGTTCATTTCAACGGCATTGGCAGTATTCCTTACAGGCGTAACAGAGCCGATAGAATTTATGTTTATGTTCTGTGCAATTCCGTTGTATCTGGTTTATTCGGTTCTTCAGGGTCTGGCATTTGCGGCAGCCGGAATTGTAAATCTGAGACTGCACTCATTCGGAAATATCGAATTTATAACAAGAATACCAATGTCACTAAAGGCAGGACTTGGAGGAGATATTATAAACTTCCTAATATGCGTGGTAGTGTTCTTCATTATTGGCTATGCTGTTGCGTATTTTATGATAGGGAAGTTCCATTATGCAACTCCGGGAAGATTGGGAAACTACAGTGCAGGAGAGGAAAGCGATACCAAAGAGGAAATAAAGAGTGCAGGAAATGCACAGGCGGAGCGGATAATTGCTCTGCTTGGTGGAAGAGAAAATATAGAGCTTGTGGATGCATGCATGACAAGGCTCAGAGTTACGGTTAAGGATGTTGACAAAGTAGCACAGGCAGATGAATGGAAAAAAGAGGGGGCATTGGGGCTTATAAGAAAAGGTAACGGAATACAGGCTGTGTATGGTCCTAAGGCAGATGTTTTAAAATCAGACATTAATGATATATTGTAAATAAAGCCGCCCTTGGGCGGTTTTATTTATTGACAATTACGGCTTGTGTTGGTATAATATAGTAAAGAAATAAATTATGTGGGGACATGAAAAGAGGGACATGAAATGAAAGAGCAGTTTGCGCGGACAGAGGCACTTTTGGGAAGTGCAGGTATGGAAAGGCTTTATAATGCCAGAGTGGCGGTTTTTGGTATAGGCGGAGTAGGCGGATATGCTGCCGAGGCATTGGTAAGAAGCGGAGTGGGAACGATTGATATATTTGATAAGGATACAGTCAGTGTGACAAATCTCAACAGACAGATAATTGCAACGTGGGAAAGCGTCGGAAAGAGTAAGGTTGAGGCTATGAAAGCGCGGATGTTATCCATAAACCCCGATGTGACAGTTAATGCACATGAATGCTTTTATCTTCCGGAAAATGCGGATGAATATGATTTCTCCGAGTATGATTATATCATCGATGCAGTCGATACGGTGACGGCGAAAATTGAGATAATAATGCGTGCCGAAAAAGCAGGAGTCAGAGTAATAAGCTGCATGGGGGCAGGAAATAAGCTTGATGGTTCGGCATTTGAGGTGGAGGATATTTATAAAACTACAATGTGTCCGCTTGCCAGAACGATGCGTAGGGAATTAAAAAAGCGTGGAATTAAGAAATTAAAGGTTGTTTATTCAAAGGAAGAGCCGATTACGGCAGTCGTTGAAGCTGAGGAGGGGGAGGTAAGACGTGCAATTCCGGGAAGTGTAGCATTCGTGCCGGGAGTAGCCGGACTGATTGCCGCAGGTGAGGTTATAAAGGACATAGCAAAAATATAAAACTAACATTTCATATCTGAGATATTTCATTCAAAAAGGCAGCCGAAGCTGCCTTTTTGTTATATGTGATATAATAAATCCGTATATGTCGGCATAGGCCAGAAATCCTTTGCAACAAGAGATTCAAGTGTATCCGAGGTTTCTCTTAATGCCTCCATTGCCGGGATGACAATATCCTTATAATGCATACCAATCTCAAACTCATCAGTTACAGGGATATGAGTTGCTTTTTCCAATACGTTTATTCGGTCAATTAACTCCTCTGTAAGTGATGTGAGAGTCTTTGCTGATTCAAGCTCGTTTGGAGCCTCAATTCCCAATGACTTCTTTGATGCAAGATCATCAGTCACAAATTTTGTGTATTTAAGGCATGCGGGTAAAATTTCCTGCTTTGCCATCTCAAGCATTGTAAGCATTTCAATATGACGGGTCTTGTTATATTCCTCCATCATAATTTCTGCTCTTGTTTCAACCTCTACCCTTGAGAAGATGCCATGTTTCTCAAATACTTCAATTGCCTTTTCACTCTTGAAGTGCGGAATAGCATCGGGCGTTGTCTTTAAGTTAGGCAAGCCACGCTTTGCGGCTTCTTCAACCCACTCATCACTGTAGCCGTTGCCGTTGAAGATGATTCTCTCATGCTCCTTGAATGTTCTGATTGCTAAATCAAGTGCATCTTTTTTGATATTGATGCTGCCCTCAAGCTCTTCAGCAAACTGAGTAAGTGACTCAGCAACTATAGTATTTATAATGGTATTGATTGTACCTATAGACTGTGATGAGCCGGGGGCTCTGAACTCGAAACGGTTACCTGTGAAAGCAAACGGCGATGTTCGGTTACGGTCCGTGTTGTCTCTTGCAATGTTCGGTAATGACTCAACACCTGTCTCGATAAGCTGACCGCCCTCGTACTTGACACCCTTGCCCTGCTTAAGCTGTTCAACCACAAAATCAAGATGGTCTCCCAAATATACCGATACAATTGCAGGTGGAGCCTCACTTGCACCTAAACGCTGGTCGTTTCCTGCTGTTGCAACAGAAACTCTTAAAATCTCGCTGTAATCGTCAACCGCCTTGATAACTGCGGCGAGGAATAACAGGAACTGCACATTCTCTTCCGGGTGCTTGCCGGGTCTTAATAACAGCTCGCCGTCTGAAGTGCCGATTGACCAGTTGTTGTGCTTGCCCGAACCGCTGATGCCCGCATATGGCTTTTCGTGAAGCAGGCAGTACAGACCGTGATGGTCGGCTACTTTCTTTAACATTTCCATTGTGAGCTGGTTGTGGTCTGTTGAAATATTAACTGTTGAGAAAATCGGTGCAATCTCGTGCTGTGCCGGGGCAACCTCATTGTGCTTGGTCTTTGCAAGCACACCTAATTTCCACAATTCCTCGTCAACATCTTTCATGAAGTTTGCAACGCGTTCTTTAATCTGACCGAAGTAGTGGTCATCCATTTCCTGTCCCTTTGCGGGTTTTGCACCGAATAAGGTTCTGCCTGTTAAAAGTAAATCCTTACGCTTTGCACGGAGCTTTTTATCTACAAGGAAATACTCCTGCTCAGGACCAACGTATGAAATAACTCTTGACGGATGCTTGCCGAATAAAGAAAGAACACGCTTTGCGGCAATATTGATTGCTTCATTTGAACGCATTAACGGGGTTTTCTGGTCAAGTACCTCGCCTGTATATGACATAAATGAGGTTGGGATATACAGGGAATGATCCTTTATAAAAGCAAATGAGGTCGGGTCCCATGCTGTATAGCCGCGTGCCTCAAAGGTGGCTCTTAAACCGCCTGACGGGAAAGATGACGCATCAGGCTCACCCATAACAAGCTCCTTGCCGGAGAATTCCATAATAACAGTTCTATCCTCAGTGGGCTGAATAAATGAATCGTGCTTTTCAGCTGTAAGCCCTGTAAGCGGCTGGAACCAATGGGTGTAGTGAGTACAACCGTTCTCAATTGCCCAGTCCTTCATTGCGTTTGCAACAACGTCGGCAATCGACAAATCGAGCTTTCTGCCCTCGTTGATTGTATGTACAAGTGACTTATAAATATCTTTCGGAAGTCGCTCCTTCATAGTAGGAAGGTTAAAGACCTTTTCGCCAAATATTGAGGCTACATTTCCATTTTCCATAAAAATCTCCATTCCCTAACGTGGAAAAGAAGCGAGCAAATCGCTACTTGACGAGAGGAAGGCGTATGTAGATACTCCGACCTGAGTAAAGCAGTGAGATGTAAAGCTTATTTTTCGCGTTAGTTCCATAAATATGTAAAGGTGTTTTATCTATATAAAACACCTTTTCTTAATCACTGTGAGTATAAAGAGTGATGCTTTTTGAACGCTCTTTAAATTATACTCTAATTATACCATAATATTTATGATTGTCAAGAATTTATTTGTAAAATAAAAATCGTAAAAAACGTGATGGATTGTGGATTTTGTCTTGTGTGTGAGCTTATAAATTAGTTTCCTGTATAGAAAATAGCATAGTGTTGGTGCATCACTACGCTATAAATTTATATTTTATAAAAATAATTTTAAAGTTACTTGAGCTTTTTTCAATCGTTTTCGTTAGGGATATTGGATGAATCATTAGTGCGAATATGATAATTCCACATAGCAAGTTCGCCATGTTCGATAACACTTTTTGCTCCGCTGATACGGGGGGGATATTGACGCCTTAAAAAAAGAATGTTAAAATATAACTGTACCATTTAAAAATATCTTGGTAAGCGGATTTAATTATTTGCTTGCGGAAAGAAAACGGAGGTAGTGAACATGAAAATTGAATTTTTATTGGCTGATATTACAAAGATTAAGGTTGAGGCGATTGTAAATGCCTCTGACAGAAAGCTGAGCGGCGGCGGTGGTATAGATAAGGCAATTCATAAAGCAGCCGGACCTCAAATAAAAGAAGTGCTTAAGGATAAGAGCATTGAAGTGGGTGAGGCAATAATTACTCCCGGATTCAATCTTCCTGCAAAATATGTAGTCCATACATGCGGACCGAGATACCGGGACGGAAGAAGTGGTGAGGGAAGCAAGTTGAGAAAGGCATACATATCATGTCTTGAGGAAGCTAAGAAGGAGGGGATTAAATCAATTGCCTTTTGTTCGCTGAGCACAGGTGTGTTCAGATATCCGTTGGACGAGGCGGCACCGATTGCAGTATCAGCAATTCTGGAATGGAAAAAAGAGAATAAAAGTGATATTGATGTTTCATTTGCGTTTCTGGATACAAGGACTAAATCGGCATATGAAAGAGCCTTGCAGGCTGTTATAGATAAAGAAAATGAAGCAAAGACCCCAAAAAAGACTTTTATATCCGAATATGAGGTTGGAGATAAGGTGATACACAAAAAATTCGGAGCGGGGATAGTAAGTGGGATTGAAAATAAGGAAAGCGATGCGATATTGGAAATAGAATTTGAACATGAGGTAAAGGCTCTTTCTGAAAATGCATGCAGAAGCCTGAAGTTGTTAAAGCGTGGATGATTTTATGCAAAGTTGATGCTTATATATAACGAAATCATAATAAAAACACAGAGGATGCTGTAAGCTGAATATCATTGGTGATTCGGATTTTTAGATCCGTCGGTAGCTGACATACAGGCAAGCTCTGTGTTTTTCTAGTCTTGTAATTGTTCTGAAAACCGAAGAATATGGAGTGCTATACTTCGTTCTCACATCCCGCAATGGTGCATATCTCGTGGGAACAGCGATGCTTCTCTTATATTGTCCAGACCGAGCAGCTGCATAACAAAACGCTCCAGACCGATTCCGCAACCACCGTGCGGCGGTACGCCGTAACGGTGCAGCTTAAGAAATTCATCCGGTTCATCAAGCATTGCAAGCTGCTCGTCATAATCGTGTATCCGCTGACCGCCCCGTGCAATTTCCATGCCCTTGAATAAAAGCACAAAGCTTTCCTTGTTATAAAACGGCTGTTTTGGAATCTGAGTGACGAACACAAAATCTGAGCCCTCACATAAACGAACCTCATCCGTAGGGTCAAGGTCGGTTTGTGGATATTCCTTGTTGAGCTTTTTCATGGCATCACTGAATTGTATTACAGGAATTGTATCAAATACAGGTAAGCTTGCCTGGAGCAGGGAAAGCTCGGTACTGTAATATCGAGTGACAGTTTCAAGAATATTTTTAACCGCAGCCGTAAGCATGTGCATGATATCGTCAACCGTTTCAATAAATCCCATTTCAAAATCAAGTGACGTATATTCGCAAAGGTGTCTCGCTGAGTTATGCTTGCCGGAATAGAATACCGGTCCGACCTCAAATACTCTGTCAAAAAATGCTACGGCACTCTGCGTGTAAAATTGCGGCGACTGCGTGAGATACGCATCTGTGCCGAAGTATTTAATCGGAAATGCAGTTGACGGATTTTCCGAAGCCTTTATGGTGATTTTTGGAGTGCTTATTTCAGTAAAGCTCTCACGAAGCATGAAGTCACGGAAGCCTCGCATAACGCCCTCACGGATTCGGAATACCGCTTTCTTGTCGGGGTGCCTGAGTGCCACGCTTCGGTGTTCAAGATTTAATTCAAGCGTAGCGGCGAGTGTTCTGTCTGCAACATTCAGCGGATATTTTTCCTTGGGGAAAGATAGAGGTGTGATTGATGTGAGTGTGATTTCAAAGCCATAATCAGCACGCGGCTCCTCCTTTACAATTCCTGTGGCACGGATATATACACCTGTAAAAATATCGGATAAGGTATCGCTGCATTTATCGGGAATATGAATTGCCTGAATTATGAGATTGCCGGTTCTTAAATAAACGAACGAAAATCCGCTGACCTTTTTGATCTTGTTAACGCAGGCATTTATTGTGATTTCCTCGCCGACACTGCTTTTGAGAATGTCGGGAGTCAAGTAGGGAATAAGCTTTTCGCCTGATATATTATTCATAATTGTTAAGCCTTTCTTCAAGAATTTTTTTGACTGATACAGGATTGGCACTCTTGCCGAGTGTTCGCATAATTTGTCCCATAAAGAAGCCAAAAAGCTTTTCACTTCCGTTGCGATACTCTGCTACAGCTTCAGTGTGCCCGGAGAGAAAGTCATCAACGGCAGCTGTGACTTCATGGATGTTGTCAGAGAGCATAAAACCATGCTCTGCGGCTATTTTGTCGGGAGTCTTGCCACTTTTTAATATATATGCAAGAATATCCTTAACCGAGTTTCTGCTTATTTTACCTGTATTGCACAGCCGTGCGAGCTGAGCGACATCATTCGCTTTGAATCCTGATTCAGAAATGGATATACCTGTTTTATTCAGGTGATAATTTACGTCCGAAAGCAGTATATTTGCACACAGCTTATATTCGGGATAAAGTGCTGTCGATTCGTTATAAAAGTTGCTGAGTGCCTTTGACGAAGCTATAAGCTCTGCATCATCGGCAGATAAGCCGTAATCCTGCGTATATAGTTTGAAGCGTACATCGGGCATCAACGGCATTTCCGAGCGGATTTTGTACAGTGCTTCATCATCTATGTACAGTGCCGGTATATCCGGCTCCGGGAAATATCTGTAATCGTGTGCCTCTTCCTTTGAACGCATGGAGAATGTTGACCTTGTATCCTCATCAAAACGCCTTGTTTCCTGTATGACAGTATCGCCTGCATCAAGGATGTTTGTCTGTCGCTGTATCTCATAATGTATTGCACTCTCTACCGATTTGAGCGAATTGAGATTTTTTATTTCTGCACGGGTTCCGAAAATATCGGAGCCTTCTTTCATAAGTGAAATGTTTACATCAACACGCAACGAGCCTTGTTCCATGCGTCCGTCGCATACGTCTGCATACTTTAGCCGCAGTGCAACCGTGCGGATAAATTCGCTTACTTCTTTTGCATTGCGAAAATCAGGAGCTGTTACAATCTCAATCAACGGTACGCCGCAGCGATTATAGTCTGCAAGTGAAGCAGTGCCGTCATGAATAAGTTTTCCTGCATCCTCCTCCATGTGAATCTGTATTATGCGTATAGCCTTGCCTGATACAAGGCTGATAGAACCGTTTTTACATATCGGATTGTAAAACTGTGTTATCTGATAAGCCTTTGGTAAATCAGGATAAAAATAGTTTTTTCTGTCAAAGGAGCTGTGCTTGCTTACTGTACAATTCAATGCAAAGCCTGCCTTTGCGGCGAGTGAGGCAGCTTGAGAATTGATGGTGGGCAGCATTCCGGGAAAGCCTGTGCATATGGGGCATACCCGTGAATTTGGCTTGCCGCCGAATGCGTTACGGCAGCTGCAAAACATTTTAGAATCGGTCAGAAGCTCGCAATGAATTTCAAGACCGATTACCGGAATATAGCTCATAAAACTGCCTCCATTCGTTTGAAATCTTGCTCATAGCGGTCACATAAGGCTATAATTGTTTTTTCGTCAAAGGGCTTGCCGACAATACTCATGCCGATTGGCATTGAGTTGCTGTCATAGCCGCAGGTTGTGTTTATTGCACAAAGACCGGCAATATTAACCGGCACGGTGCATATATCATCATTGTAATGAGCAGTGTTGTTTTTTAACTCATCTATTCTCGGTGTTATTTTCGGAGAGGTGGGAGTTATCATTACATCACACTTTTCAAAAATTAACGCATACTCATGACGAAGCTGTTCGCGGATGAGACACGCTCTGCGGTAATATTCATCATAATATCCTGAGCTGAGTGCATATGCACCTAACATAATACGGCGTTTTACCTCATCACCGAAGCCGTCTGCACGGGATTTTTTGATCAGCTCAGAATATGTGCTGCAATTGGAGGCTCTGTAGCCGTAGCGTATTCCGTCAAATCTGGAAAGATTTGATGATGCTTCAGCGGAAGAAATAAGGTAATATGCACTTACTGCATATTCAAGAGAGGGAAGAGTGCATTCTATAATTTCGCATCCCATCGCTCTATAATATTCAACAGCCTTAAAAACCGCCTCGCGGATTTCACTGTCACAGCAGTCAAAAAACTCTTTGGCTATACCGATTTTTAAACTCCTGATATTGCTGTTGCAAAGGATACTGTAATCCTTGTCGGCAGGTGTATGTGAGGTATAATCCATTGCGTCATGCACGCTGATTTCATTTAAAATGTACGCTGCATCTCTCGCTGAATTTGCAATCACTCCGATGCGGTCAAGGGAGGAGGCAAACGCAATAAGCCCACGACGGGAAACAGCTCCGTAGGTGGGAGTAAGACCGGTAACACCACAAAGTGCGGCAGGCTGTCTGACAGAGCCGCCGGTATCTGTTGCGATTGCACCTGCACATAATCCGGCACTGACTGATGCAGCTCCACCGCCTGAGGAGCCACCGGGAGAACGCATCAAGTCATACGGGTTTTTAACCCCACCGTAATATGAGCTTTGTGATGAGCTTCCCATTGCAAATTCATCCATATTAGTTTTACCGTTCATAATAAATGCCTGAGCGTCAATGCAGTCAATTACATGTGCATTGTAGTCGGGAATAAAGTTATCCAGCATTTTTGATGCACAGGTGGTTTTTGCGGATTTTGTACATATATTGTCCTTAACGGATAAAGGAATTCCGGTAAGTGCAAAGGCTTTGCCGCTGTCAATAAGCTTCTGTGCCGCTTTGATTTTTTCGGTATTTTCGCATACGGAAATATAGCAGTTAAGCACAGGATTAAGCCGCCTTATGCGGTCAAGGTATAATGAGTTCAGCTCTGATACACTTATCTGATGTGTATCAAGTGCTGTCCGAAGCTGTCTGATGTTCACTGCTTACACCTCCCGGATGAGCGGCGGCACAACAAAACAATCGTTTTTCATAGTGGCTGTATCGGAAGTGATATCAGCGTCACTTTCCTTGTATGTGTCATTTCTCAAATCCCTGAAATTCATCTGTCTATATACCGGTTCGGTTGTGTCTGAAGGGAAGGCTTTAACCTTGTCCATGACAGAAATGATATCAGCCATATCGTCAGCTGCGGATAAAAGCTCTTCATCAGAAAGCTCAATAGCACAAAGCTGTGCAAGCTTTGCTGTTAACTTGTAATCAATCATATTATAATCTCCGTTAGATAAAGGGTCAGTCCGAGTCGTTGTGCATACGGTATCCGACTCCGAGCTCGTTTGATATGTATTGGTTTTCGCCCGGCTTTAGTGAAAGCTTTTTTCGGATGTTTGCCATATTGACCTGGAGCTTTTTTGTGCTTCCTGAATCGGAAATTCCCCATATTTCCTTTATTATGGCAGAGTAGGTGAGAACCTTGCCGAAATGCTCAGACAGAAGAGCGAGGATGTTAAACTCTGTCTGTGTGAATTTGACTTCTGTATTATCAAAAAACACTTTTCGTGCATCATAGTCTATTGCAAGCTTGCCCGATGAAAATTTACCGCCGGGGAGCCTGCCCTCATCACTGCTGTGACGGGTGCTTCTCAAAAGGTTGCGGATTCTTGCAAGCAGCTCGGCAGAGCCGAACGGCTTGGTTACATAATCGTTTGCACCTCCGTCAAGGGCACTTACCTTGTCATGCTCCTCGGAACGTGCGGAAAGCACCATTACCGGTATAGTTGATGTTTTACGCAGCTCTTGTAAAAATTCGATGCCGTCAGCGTCGGGGAGACCTAAATCAAGGATAATCAGGTCGGGCATATGTGACGCACACATAAGCATACCCGAAGCGGCTGTTTCCGCACAAAGAGCCATGTAGCCGTTTGCTTCAAGTAAAGCAACGACAACCTGGCGTATGTTTTTTTCGTCTTCTATAAAAAGAATTTTATACTTGTTATTATTCATCCTTATCCTCCTCAATTTCAAGCGAGAAAGTGAATTTCATTCCACCTGTTTTCAAAAGCTTTGCCTGTATATTTCCGCCGTGTGCTTTTATAATGGTAGAGCATACTGATAAGCCTATTCCCATGCTTTGGTTATGAGAATCGGACGGACCGCTTCCTAATCCAATACTGCCGGAAAAAATACTTTTCAAATGCTCCTTATCAATGCCGCAGCCGTTATCAATAACCTCAAACACAGCCTTTGAATCAGACATAAAAACTCTCAGACGAAGAAGTGTCATCCCTTTTGCATGCTGCACTGCGTTTTCGAGCAGGTTTATAAGTACCTGTTCAATCAGAAGTGCATCGGCAGAAATTGTAATAAACTCTTCGGGAAGCTCCAGTTCCACCTTTTGGTCCGGATACCGCTTTTTGAACTTTGCAAGAACGGAATCGATAAGCTCTTCCGGTACTGTTGAGGTTTTTATGAGCCTGAGGTTGTTATTGTCGATTTTAGTAACGGAAAGCAGATTTTCCACCATTCGTATAAGCCATTGCGAATCATCCTTTATTCCGTTAAGCATTTGCAGCTTATTTTCGTCATCAAGAGCCTCGTAGTTGTCTATAATGGTGGAGCTTGCACCGAAAATAGCAGTAAGTGGAGTTCTTAAATCGTGTGAAACGGCACGAAGCAGATTTGCACGCATTTTTTCCTTTTCTATATCTGCACGGATGCTTTCCTGTTTTCTGATTTTAGTGGTCAAGGCACATGTTACAACTGTGATAATCATCATAATAAGTGCTGACACTGCATTTTCGTGTATGGTAAAGTTAAATTCAAAAAACGGAAAAGTAAAGGCAAAATTAACAGCCAATACACTTATAAGTGAAGCAATTATTCCGTAAAAATATCCGCCTGTGAGCAGCGATATAAGAAAGACTGCAAGAACGAATATTGAGGGAATGAGTGCAGGTGCATTTGTACCCTGATGTACCGCAAGGCTGCAAATAAATGAAAGGGCAAGGAGTACAAGTGTAAGAAAAATATTGTTTATACGAATAAGGTATTTCATTGCATTATCTCTCCATAGTGTTATTAAATAATTATATCATAAAAAGCAGAAAAGGTACAGCAAAAATTTAAAAATAAGCAAGAAATATTTATAATGAAAAAAGGATGCTGCCCATTGCAGCATCCTACAGCGTGAAGAAAAATTGTATTCTCGCCGGCAGACTGTATTCACATGATTTGCTTAGGCATAAGATATCCGGCAAAGTAAATTCCGAACAGTATTCCCCAGCCCATAAGCAGTGCCAGCGAAAGCTTTTTGTTCTTTTCGCATTCATCGCCAAGCACAATATACATCGGAACTCCGCATGCAATGTATCTGCAAAAGCTGAGCGGCCATGACATCGTAGTATTTAAGATGATATATGCGGCAAGCCACACCATATACATTGTGCGGTGACGGAAGCATCCTCTTGCGAGAATTATATAGGCACATATCAGGCATACAAAGCCCGGCAGAAATGATGCCATAAGTACATCAAGTGATTTTCCGGAAGTTATAATACCCCAGAATGTTCCGACGGTCTTAAAGAACGGTTGGCTCACCTGCTGCCAATACTTTTCCTCCATTTCAAGGAAGTAGAACGGGTCGCCCGAAAGATTATAGTTGATTAAAAGATAAATAACAATACCAAACGGAAGCATAAGTAGCCATAAGCCGTTTTTAACGGTTTTCTTCCATATATCCTTGTTGGCAAGGTTGCCAAGCAGCTTATATTCCTCGATAAGCTCAACGGCGGCAGGGAATACCAGAAATACGCCTGCCGAGCGTGACAGTGAGGCGAGCAGTCCTGCAAAGCCTGCCATCATCCAATTATGCTTACGGACATAATAGAGCGTCATAATTGAAGTGAGTAAAAATGCACTTTCACTCATTACACTGCTGTAAAAAAATCCGAACGGAAACAGGCACATTAATATTACCGATAGCTGTGCAGTGATTTTTTTGTAATCTATACATACAAGCTTGTACATATAAACACACGCTAAGGATGAAAGCAGTGCGGAAAGCGTTAGTCCTGCGAGTGCCTTATGAGGAATAATCAGGCGTATAACAGCGAGAAGCCATGAATAGAGCGGGAAGAAAACTATTGTGGAATAGTCTCCGTTTACGTTGAATGAACGGTATCCCTCCGAAATCCTTATATAATTGGTTGCATCCCACTGAAGCCAGTTGTTGATTATTTTATCCCACTGAAGCTCAGAGCCCTTTTCCTTGAAAAGACAATACACTACAAATGAAACCCCTATAATAAAAAGCCTGAAAAGCATGGAATAGCCGAATACGGAAGCGCACTCTTTGGTGTTCGGATTATATACAGCTCCGAGGTGGCGTGTTTCCGGCAGGGTTTTCTTTAATGCAACGCCTGAATTGGCAAGTATTCTCCATATGAGAACGGCAATTGAGCCGAGCATCACAGCAAGACTGATAATCTGTAATACAATATTCATTTTTTCTACTCCTTATGATATAAATCCCCCTATTTTATACTTTCTATATCGTACGGTGTAATCTGATATACAAAGTAATTCAGCCAGTTCGAGAAGAGCAGAGAAGCATGTGATCTCCAACGTACAACAGGATTCTTTTTTGGATTGTCCTTTGGGAAATAGTTGCATGGAATCTTAGGATTCATGCCCTTGTCAAGGTCTCTGAAATATTCATCACGAAGCGTATTCGCATCATATTCGCTGTGGCCGGTGACAAAAATCTGTCTGCCTTTCTTTGTAGTTACTATATACACACCTGCTTCTTTTGAATCAGCAAGTATTTCAAGCTCCTTGACCTTTGAAATGTCCTCACGTCTTACCTCGCTGTGCCGTGAATGAGGTGCATAGAACATATTATCAAATCCCCGTACGAGCTTTGCAGTGCGGCGGCGTACCTTATGCAAATACACACCTGAGCATTTTTCACTCAGATTATACTTGGGTACTCCATAGTGATAGTAAAGCCCGGCAAGTGCCGCCCAGCAGATATGCAGGGTGGATGTTACATGCGTAGTTGACCAATTCATGATTTTAACAAGCTCATCCCAGTAATCAACATCCTCAAACTCAAGACTTTCTACCGGGGCACCGGTTATAATCATACCGTCATACTTGGAATTTTTTATCTCATCAAAGGTTTTGTAAAAGGCTTCAAGATGCTCTAAAGGAGTGTTTTTTGAAGCGTGAGAGTCCATCTGCAAAAAGTCAATCTCTACCTGCAAAGGTGAGTTTGATAAAAGACGCAGAAGCTGAGTCTCGGTTGTTATTTTTGTAGGCATGAGATTTACAATGACCAGTTTCAGAGGACGTATATCCTGATGCATAGCCTTGGTTTCACTCATTACAAATATATTTTCATTTCTTAGCTGCGAAGTTGCCGGCAGCTTATCCGGAACCTTGATTGGCATATTATAAAACCTCCTTGTAACGAAAACATTCAATTATAGTTCTATATATTATAACATACATATTGCTATTTTGCAATACCCAAAACAACAGGGTGTTACCCTATGAACAGAACCAGTAAAAACGGACAATAGAAAAAAAGAGCCTCCTATGGTATAATGATAAAAAAGCCATAGGAGGTATTTTTATGCCAAGAAGTTATAGACATATACAAGAGTATGAAAAACAAATTATCGAATTAAAGGA
>JAZQKZ010000044.1:0-3328 GCA_045542415.1 Clostridia bacterium | reverse complement strand
AAAGAAGATGTTGATATAACAAATCTTGATACAGGCGAAGTCCACACCATATATAACGGCGAAGCATTTACCGTTAAATGTAACTTGTCTGATTTACATTCAAATATTGAAATCAGCACAGAGCTGAATTTGAGCGGACATAAATTTAGCCCTCAAATCGGCGGTGACGGAAAGCTTGTTCCAAATCCCGATGTGTGGGATATCACAGATTATATTATGGAGGGAGAATAGCTATGAAAAAAGGACGATACAATATCAAAAAAATATTGATGGTATTACTATGCATTGTTATGGCTTTTGGACAGACACATCTTGTAATCGCTGCTACCGAAGAAAGCGAATTGGTTTTTGAGGTATCATCATGGAGTGATTTCGAAGAAGCTTTTGATTATTCCTATTATCAGGGAGAAACATATACAATTAAATTGATGAAAGATTTGCATTTTGATGCAGGGGATGCACCGAGAAACGCCACGGCTCTTGTGGATGTTCACGTGAGTGGTTGTTTTGTTACCCTTGATTTTAACGGGCACACCCTTTCTTGTACAGATAAAGTTTCTTCGACAGATTTGGAATCAGCACTTTCTGACTTTATAAGGATAAATCTGCATCCGATAGATGCATGGAATCCTATCGAATTTAGATTAACCGACTCGGTAGGCGGAGGCGGTGTAAGTATGGACTCGCATCGTTCATACGACAATCAGCTCGCAGCGCTGCATGTTGTTGACACACGTAACTATATGTGGCATGCTTCTGTATACCAAACCACGGATTGGAGCTGTAAACTGACGATAGACGGTGGCGATTATGTGCTTAATGCAAAGACGGAAAAGGTTGGACGAGGTACAAATGACCTAAACACATTTTATCGTGGTACGGTGATTGCCGATGCTATACCTGACGTGGAAATCAACGGTGGTACCTTTACGGCAAAAAGCGATGGTGTGGTAGCTTACGGCGATGATATGTGTGCAAGAGAGCTGTCCGCTTATGCAACCTGCAGCAACAGTTCTCAAAACGCGGGTGGTGTAATGTCAGGAAATACCGTTATTAACGGAGGTACTTTCATTTCCGACGGATATTCCATTCACCATTTTGACCATTCATTATCGGTAGATGAAACCCGATGGATGATGTTCCCGAAAATTAATGGCGGTATTTTCTCAGGAGCTGTCGGCTACATCGGTATGAGCTTTACTTACGAAAACTATGATACTACAGGCTACGGCGTTAAAGAATACAGAGAAAAGTCCGCAGTGGACATTATAAATAATGATGCCTTAGTACGTTGTCTAAAAGGCGGTAAAATATATGACGACCTTGAAGACCTGACACTCGGAGACCTGCATGAAGCAAAGTCTTTGTATGTAATAAGCGATTCTCTCTTTAATTTTGATACATTACCGGCTGCCATAGGCAACATAACAAGCCTGGAACGTAATGCCGGGCAGACAGAAACCTTTAAGGTTTTGTATGATGTTCCCTTTTACCTTAAAGCATTCGAGGTTGTTCCTTATATTTCCGTTACTCCCAATGGTGGTACGGAGACTACCTGGGTCACTACAGAAAAGTCCATTGCTTACGCTGATTATCCAAACGGTCTTACTGTAAAGTCAGGAATTACAATGACTTTTTCAGGTGGAGCTTTCTCTTGTGAAAACACATATGCAATTACAGTTACTGAAGAGTTAAAGCCTGCTGAAATTTTATCCCAACCGCAATCGTGCACCGTTAAACCGGGTGAATATGCCGAGGCTACTGTTATAGCAAACCACGCAAAAGCATATCAGTGGTATTATTTATATGACGGAACAAGTCCTATGGCATTGACGGATAGCCTTGTAGCTATGTTATCTAATCTGAAGATAGAGGGATATACCACTCAGACGCTAAGATTCGCAACCGATTCTGTTGCAAAAGAGCAGTTCTATTGTGTAGTCACCGGAACAGACGATTCGACGATAAAAACGAATAGAATATCTTTCACCTTTGGCGGTGCCCCTGAGCTTCTGCGCTTTGGTGGCGGCGAGTATTACGCAGGCAGTGACGCGGAATTTACTATGTATGCAAATTATGCCGATATAGTAACATGGTATGTATTGTATCGACAAAGCGGAGATTCTGCTATCTACACACTTGATGAGTTTAAAGAATTAACAGGTTGTGAGTATGCCACATCACACAAAGGTCTTGGATTATATAACGAACTGTGTAAAGCCTCGGTTACATTTAAAAACGTTCCCGAAAGCTGGTCGGGTAAATACTCAGTTGGTTACGAACTTGAAAATAATATAGGAAAGGTTTCATTTAATCCTGATGATACTATTGGGTTTACGTTTTCTCCGATAAAACCGAATATCATATGGTTTTTAACACCGCAAAGCTGTATAGAAGGCGAAAATATGGAGTTTTTGATTGATGCGGAGAATATGTCATCGGCTGAATGGATATTTGAAAAAGCAGATGACGAGGGCATTATGTTTGCATATACACTTGATGATATGAGGGAACTATTCCCGGATAGCTCATTTGTTGCATCAACAGAAAATGGATCAGCAATGCTCACTATAAGTAATGCGAGATCGGAAATGTGCTATTATACTCTTTATGCAAAAGCGATTTCCGAAGAGGGTGGCTCTGTGAATGTGGGCTCAGCACGGCTGAACGTAATCTCCGTGCGCGAATTCGCTATCAGGGCATGCAATGAAAATTATCGGAAAATTACGGTAAGCTGTCCTGAAA
Source organism: Clostridia bacterium (assembly GCA_045542415.1). Classification (GTDB taxonomy): domain Bacteria; phylum Bacillota; class Clostridia; order UBA1381; family UBA1381; genus UMGS1958. Next base: position 583 of record JAZQKZ010000044.1, on the reverse strand, counting down.
GCGGAGAATACACCTTGTACATTGCAGGTTATGACAATCTGGGGAAACTTGAAGAATTACATATAAAGACTCTTGATTTTGCAAGAGGAAAAGCTACCTATGATACCGAAAAGAATTTCGGAGAACATTATGACATCAAGGTTATGTTATGGAATAACAAATTGCAGCCTCTTTGTAAATTCTATCAAGAGTAAATTGATTATATGTTCAGGAAGGAGAATAAATTATGGGATTATTAAAAGCAGGTTTAGGTGCTATGGGCGGCGTTTTGGCTGACCAGTGGCGTGATTATTTCTATTGCGACAGCTTAGATGCAGACGTCCTTGTTCAGAAGGGCGAAAAAAGAGTTGGAGGACGCTCTTCCAACAAGAAAGGAACCGATGACGTTATTTCAAACGGTTCAATTATCAATGTAAATGATGGTCAGTGTATGATTATCGTTGAAAGCGGCAAGGTTGTTGAAATCTGCGCTGAACCGGGCGAATTTGTATATGACACAGGCACAGAGCCGAGTATTATTACGGCAGTCTTGGTGAAAACATCAAAAAGAGCTTTTCTGAAATCGGCAAGCGTTTTGCTTTCG
>JAZQKZ010000043.1:0-2612 GCA_045542415.1 Clostridia bacterium | reverse complement strand
GGAAGGCTTTATGAGGCTTTGTCAATCTGTTGTTGAACTCATTACAGGCAGACAGGTTACATATCCGGACTAACAGAAATTCAAAGCCCTCACTTTTTACTGTCGATGCAAGTGCAGGTGCGGTAGGTCTTACTGTGTGGTATCCGGAACAGACGTTGGAAAACGTTAAGCCGTATCCATATACATTTTATGTTGAGGGTAATGATGACAGTATGTTGCATACCATAAAGGATTGCACGCAGAATGTTGATGTTCAAAAGGAAATGCAAGGAGAATTTTACTTCTTCTTATTGAAAGGAAAGGTTGCACAGTGTATAATTATTTAACGAATCAGCATCCCGGAGGGGTTATTTTATGAAAAAAACATTTAAAACAAAAATACCCGGAATAATTTGTCTTGTTTTGGGCATAGCTTTTGCAATTGTCGGTTTGTATTACTACCATATGCAGTATCTCTGCTTCGAATATACACCGCTTCAGTTTATTCTCGGATTTGTTGTTTGCCTTGGCGGAGCGTTGCTCTCCGTACCGCTGAGCAAAAAAACAGATAAAAAGAAAAAAGCTTTTAGTGCAATTATGGCGGCTTTGGTCTTTGCTCTTGTCCTTGTGGGACTTATGTTTTTAATAAATGCAGTAATCGGTAGCGGTGAGCTTGAATTGGCGGCAATGGTTATTCCCGTTTATCTTACGTTCATCATCACCTTTGTTATGGCTCTGCTTTGTGTACTCAGGATATTCAGCAGCAAGGTTTTAAAAGCAGTTCTCTCCCTGCTTATTGTTATCGGATTTCTCTTCGGAAGCCATTCATATATTAAATCACAGGTTTACGTTTTGCTTTACGAAGATTACACTGCCCCTGCACCTGTAATATCAAAAGTATCAAAAGAAAAGAATGATGATAAAATGATTATCGGCGATTTTTACGTAAGCACAAACGGCAATGATAATAACAGCGGTACAAAGGATTCACCGTTTCTGACAATTGAAAAAGCAGTTGAAGCTGTAAGGGATACAGATAAAACGGGCAAAAAAGGTATTACGGTTTGTATAGAAGGCGGTGAATACCGTGTGTCCTCCCTTAATTTTACTAAAGAGGATTCAGGCACAGAGGAATGCCCCATAACATACTGCTCATATAGCGGTGAGGTTGTTATCAATGGAGGTATAACACTGGATCCCGCTGATTTCAAGAACGTAAAAAAATATCCCGAAATTGCAGAAAGACTTTCTGACGATGCTCAGAAAAATGTTGTGGTTGTTGACCTGACAAGAACACCGTATTCGCTTACAAGTGACGATTGGGGTAAGATTTATGCAATTGGCTCTTACCATACGGCAGATAACTATGACGGTGATTATACAGGCCCTCTTTATTGTGAGCTTTTTGTAGATGATATAAGACAAACTGTTGCAAGATATCCCGATAATGAATATCTTTATACCGAAGAGGTTGTGAAAACAGGCTTGGGTAAGGAATCAGACGGAGCACTTACAGAGGTTAAAGATTGGTATGAAATCCGTAATCCTGAACCGGATATTTACAGAGTTAATCCTGAACTTGCAAAGAGAATTTCAGGCTGGAAAAACCTTGATGATGTCTGGATGTTCGGTTATTGGAAATATGACTGGGCAGATGCTTCAACTCCCTTAGAAGCCTTTGATAAAGATTCTCGTGAGCTTACTCCAAGGTTTGTAAGTCTTTACGGAACAAAAACTGATGCGCCGTACTATTTCTTTAACGTTCTTGAAGAAATTACAACAGAGGGTGAATGGTATCTCGACAGAGAAAAGGGTTTGCTCTGTATGTGGGAGCCTGAAAATAAAAATAATGCAGAAATTATTCTTTCACTCTCACTCGATCCTGTAATAAATTCCGAGGCTGATTACATCACCTTTGACGGTTTAACCATAAAAGGAACAAGAGGAGACGGTGTGGCTATAACAGGCAATAACAATACCGTTCAGAACTGTCTTATCAAAAATGTTGCAGGTAATGCTCTTGTTATGAACGGCAGCAACAACCTTGCATATAATAATGAGATTACCCGTACCGGAAAAGGCGGAATTATTATTAGCGGTGGCGATACAGAAACACTTACCCCCGGTAACAGCAAGGCTGACAATAATTATATCCACGATTGGTCGGAGATTTACCAGACGTATCAGCCTGCCGTTACACTTGAAGGCGTAGGAAATGTTTGCTCACACAATGAAATGGCAAATTCCCCTCACGAGGCAATTACATATAAGGGTAACAGTCACATTATTGAATATAATCTTATCCACGATGTATGCCTTCTTTCTGATGATGCAGGTGCAATTTATTCGGGAAGAAGCTGGGTATGGTACGGAAATATTGTAAGATATAACTGTATTTATAACGTTGGCTCGGAAAACCACAATCCCGATGGTATTTATCTTGATGATGCGGTTTCCGGTCAGAAGATTTACGGTAATCTTCTTATCAATATTCCAAGCAACTCAATTCATGTCGGTGGCGGCAGAGACAATGTCATAACCAATAATATCATAGTGAATCCCGGAAACAATGCCCTGAGATTTGATGACAGAGCAAGGGAAGGTGCTCTTGAAAACGGTTGGTTCACTCATGC
>JAZQKZ010000042.1:0-77561 GCA_045542415.1 Clostridia bacterium | reverse complement strand
AGCAAGGAGGATCCACCTGTTCCCATGCCGAACACAGAAGTTAAGCTCCTTTACGTCGATGATACTTGGTGGGTAACTGCCCGGGAAAGTAGATAGTTGCCGGAACTGAAAAGCACTTAGCGATACGCTAAGTGCTTTTTTTAATGAAATCCGTACGGATGGGCGTGGTAAATCTGCTTTGAAGATGAAATCACTTCGTGGCAAAATACGTCTTTGGCGGTGGGGGTATGAATATTGACAAAAAAACATCATTATGGTAAAATATAGCAAAGGGGTGGTTTTTGTGAAAAAGAAAATGACGCTTGCGGTTGAAATATTATGCCTTGTATGTCTTATTGGCGGAGCTTTATTTATACATTTCAAAGGTGAAGATGAAGTAAGCTTTTCGGGGACTTTAATGTATAAATATAATAAAGAATTAGTCTTTACGGATGGGGATACGGAAAAGGTTGCTCCATTAGACTTAAGCGTGGTGCCGGAAAAAGACAATTATGCAAGAAATATGTGCTTTTTCGGGAGTAAGTCCAAGATTTTATTGGAAAGAATTTGCGGAAAGATTGAATTATATAATGTAGACACAAATGAATATACGCAGGTATATCAGGTTGAAAACCCTGTTGTGAAAATTCATGAATTTGACTATGTTGATGATGAACATTTCAGTATTATTGAAAACAATAAATTACTGCTCGTTAATATAGTGACTAATGAGAAAATAGTAATTGCAGATGATGCTGTGGAATATTCTTCCGTATCATGGACTGCGAGTGGAAAGAATGTGTATTACATATGCGAAGATGATACAGATATCAGGGGTTCAGTTTGCAGATTGAATATCCATACCGGCAAAAAAGAAAAGTTTTGTTTTGCTAATAAAGTCGCTTGCTCTCCTGACGGACGATATTTTGCATACACTACATATGAAGTACATAGATTATTTGGCAGAGTTGCAATTGAGGGAATATTTGACAGTCATTTCAAAGTATATGTACAAGATATCCTTACAGGTGATAAATGGGAGTTTGATATTCCGGCATATGATTACAGCTTCTCGCCGGACGGTGAAAAGCTTCTGATTAGCTGTGATTCAAGAGAAATAGGCTCCACTTCGGGAAAGGCGCTCAGGGTTTGGGATTTTAAAAATGATAAGTCACAGATTATATTGCCTGAAATTCCGTTAATACATGACGTTGATTGGATAGAGTAACAAAAAGGTGAAAATTAGTCCGCTTTTGAACAGGCACGGTGACTGCTGTGCGGCTGCTCTTGATAATAGTTGCCGGAACTCAGCCGACTAACCTTTGGTTAGTCGGTTTTATTGTTGTTGCTTTTCACAAGATGAGATGATATAATTATATAAATGTTGATAGTACAGGAGTTTTTAGTTATGAACACTATAAAAAGGAAAAGTGGAAATGAAATGTTTTCAAATGGAAGAAAATTGTCAGAGTTCTGGCGATGGGCATATTCTAATGTGATGGGAAATAGGGAACGTGGAATTCTTGCGGAATATATTGTGGCAATGGCTACAGAGTCGGATGCGGATAGTAGGATAGAGTGGGATGCATATGATTTAATAACTCCGGATGGGATAAAACTGGAAGTTAAATCGTCAGCATATCTTCAGACGTGGTCACAGGATAAACTTTCTAAAATTGTTTTCAATATAAGTCCTTCGAAATTGTGGGATAAAAAAACTCATACATATTCTACAGAAAAAATACGGTGGGCTGATATATATGTCTTTTGCCTGTTTACTGCAACTGTAATTGATAATGCTAATCCGTTGGATTTGTCGCAGTGGAGATTTTTTGTTATAAGAACGGATGAGTTGAATAAAAAACTGGAAAACCAAAAAACAATAACATTAAGTGGTTTGAAATTACTACATCATAGAGAATGCAATTATGAGGATTTAAGACAAACAATTTTTGAAATGAATGAATACTGTTAAAAGGTAAGATACACATAATTCCACCACATTCTGAATAAATAAACATTGGAGGTTTACTGATTCCGGTTGGCAGTAAATTTTTTCGGAAGTATTATATTTACAGCTCTCATATATTTTGTGGGTGACCTTTATCGGATATCTGATGTTTATGATATGGATTTTAAACAGATAAAAATAAAACAGTTGTATCAAAAAATTGAAACACCCGAAACAATTGCCGTTTCGGGTGTTTTACTATCCTCAAATCTTCGATAACTTATACGCAATCTCATTCCACTTGAGTTCTTTTTCAAGCTCTGTTATTGTTGTATTCTTGTTGATATGGATAAACTCAATATCCATCATAGCTGCCCAGTCCTTAAGCATCTCGGCTGTTACATCATACGAAAGTACGCTGTGATGCGCACCGCCGGCTAAAATCCAGGCCTCTGCAGATACTGCCAATGACGGCTCCGGTTTCCACATTACACCTGCTACCGGGAGCTTGGGCATCGGCTGCAACGGATTGCATGCCTTAACGTCATTTACGATAAGTCTCATTCTTCCGCCCATATCAATTAAGGTTGCAACGATTGCATCGCCCTCTTTTGAGTCGAAAACAACTCTTGCCGGCGGAAGTCTGTCGCCGATTCCTAACGGATGAACCTGGATTTTCGGACGGTTTGCGGCAATTGCCGGGTCAACCTCAAGCATATGCGCACCTAAAATATGCTCGTTGCCCTTTTCCAAATGATATGTATAGTCCTCCATGAATGCAGTACCACCGGTCATTCCCTCTGCCATTGCCTTCATGATAGTATCCATAGCGGCAACTTTCCAGTCACCCTCGCCGCCAAAGCCGTATCCGTCATACATCATGTTCTGCACTGCAAGTCCCGGAAGCTGCTCAAGACCGTATAAATCCTGGAAATTTGTGATAAATGAGGTATATCCGTTTTCATCACAAATCTTTCTCATCGCAATTTCTTCCTTTGCCTGATAGCGAACAGCGGCAATATCGTCTGTATCAATATCATAACGAGCCTTGTACTCGTCTATCTTAGCATCGATTTCTTCCTCTGTTACAGCGTTTAATACCTCAACAAGACCGCCTACCGGCTGATACTCGATATCCCAGCCAAGCTTGATTTCCGCTTCAACCTTGTCACCCTCGGTAACTGCAACCTGACGCATGTTGTCGCCGAAACGAGCCATTTTAAGATTCTGACTTACAGCATAGCCATATGCACTTCTCATCCATGACGAAAGCTTTGCAATGGGTTCTTCATCCTCCCAATAGCCCACGATGATCTTTCGGGGCATTCTTAATCTTGCACCGATAAAGCCATGCTCGCGGTCGCCGTGTGCTGATTGATTGAGGTTCATAAAATCCATGTCAATCTCGTCAAACGGAATGTTGCGGTTAAACTGTGTATGTAAGTGACAATAAGGCTTCTTGAAATCCTTTAAGCCGTTAATCCACATCTTTGATGGGCTGAAAGTGTGCATCCAGCAGATAACGCCGGCACATGTGTCATCATATGCGGCATCCTTGAAAATCTGTGTGATTTCAGCCGGAGTCTTGACTGTCGGCTTTAATACGATTTCAGTCGGAAGCTTGCCCGATGCATTGAGTCCTGAAACCATAGCGGCACTGTCCTGTGCAACCTGTCTTAAAGTGTCGTCACCGTAAAGGTGCTGACTTCCGGTAATAAACCAGAATTTGTAGTTTTTAATACTGTTCATATTTTATGTCTCTCCTTGAAATAAAATGGATATATTAATTATATCACAAAATCATAGCGTGTGCAATATTAAATGAAAAAAATATCAGATGGCGGCGTTCTCTTAACAAAAAATTAATATTTCCGGGCTTAAGTTTACAAAAAACTTAAAAATAACCTCAATAATTATAAACAATTGTTGACTTCTCAAAATATTTATGGTATGATAGTATCACTTCACGGCAGACTTGCTCTGCTTTATTTTGATGAATCAGTTTGCGTAAAAATCAGTAGGGAGATTTTTTGGCTTTGACATTATTACAGTTAAAGATTTGCAGAGGGAAATATAATGATAATTGAAACAGTTAAATATATAAATCTTGTGCTTGGCATGCTGTTTTTCGTGCTGTATTTTTATCAGTTCATATACATACTGATACCGTTTATCAAAAAGGAAAAGCAGCATAAGGAGGCAAAGCTCCATAAATTTGCGGTGCTGATTTCGGCACGAAACGAAGAGAATGTAATCGCAACATTGGTGGATTCAATCCATCATCAGGACTATCCGCAGGATATGATTGACATATACGTTATTGCGGACAACTGTGATGATAAGACAGCTGAAGTTGCAGAGGCAGCCGGTGCGATTGTATTTGTCAGAAACGACCTTGAAAAGGTCGGTAAGGGATATGCTCTCGACTATGCGATACACCGCATATTTGATGAAAAGGGCGAGGATGCGTATGACGCCTTCTTTGTGTTTGATGCTGACAATATCCTTGATACAAACTATTTCACGGCAATGAATCAGACGTTCTCGGATGGTCACAGAATAATAACAAGCTACAGAAATTCGACAAATTACGGTACCAACTGGATAAGTGCAGGGTATGCACTTTGGTATATCCGTGAATCGAAGTTCTTGAATTATGCAAGAATGCTGCTGGGTACGGGCTGTGCCATTTCGGGTACGGGATTTTTAGTACATAAGGATGTAATACAAAAAATAGACGGCTGGAAGTTCTTTTTGCTTACAGAGGATATTGAGTTTTCAATTGCAAATGCAATGGAGGGTGAAAAGATAGCATACTGTAAGGATGCTATTCTCTATGACGAACAGCCCCAGACCTTCAAGCAGTCATGGACACAGCGTTTGAGATGGGCAAGAGGCTTTTTGCAGGTGTTCGGAAAGTACGGTCCCAAGCTTATGGCTACGGCGATAAAGAAGCGAAGCTCAACCTGCTATGATATGTCAATGACAATACTTCCGGCAATATTCTTCACCATGTTTATTGCAATTATAAATATATTCGCTTTGATTGCCGGTGCATACAGAGGCGAGGACTGGCAGGGATTGGCATGGTCACTGTTCCAGTGGATACGCAACGGATATATTATGCTCTTTGTAATAGGTGCAATCACGACCGTTACGGAAAATAAGCGCATACATACAAGTAAGTGGAAGAAGATAAAATATCTCTTTACATTCCCGTTGTTCCTGTTTACATATGTCCCGATTTCAATCGTGGCAATATTCAAGAATGTTCAGTGGGAGCCGACAAGGCATCACGGCCCGTCGGTAAGTGCGGATAAAATTGAAAAAACCAGGGAAATTAAAAAATAATTATAAAAAATTTGTAAAAACTATTGATTTTTTCTTGTAAATAAGGTAAAATAGAAATAGTTATGATTAACAGAAGATTTAGGAGGATACTAATATGGTAACAGCAGGCGATTTTAGAAATGGCGTTACATTTGAATTTGAGGGCGGAGTTTGGCAGATAGTTGAGTTCCAGCACGTTAAGCCGGGTAAGGGCGCTGCGTTCGTAAGAACAAAGATTAAGAACGTAATCACAGGCAGCGTGGTTGAAAAGACATTCAGACCGACAGAGAAATTTGAGAATGCATTCGTTGAGAGAAAGGACATGCAGTACTCATACAATGACGGCGATTTATACTACTTCATGGATCAGGAAACATTTGATATGCTCCCGATCGGTATGGATACAGTAGGCGACGCTATGAAGTTCGTTAAGGAGAATGATATCTGTAAGGTATTGTCATATAAGGGTAATGTATTCGGTCTTGAGCCGCCGACATTCGTAGAGCTCGCTATCACAGAGACAGAGCCGGGCTTCGCAGGTAATACTGCAACAGGCGCAACAAAGCCGGCAACTCTTGAGACAGGTGCGGTTATTCAGGTTCCGTTATTCGTTGACGGTTCAGATATTATCCGTGTTGATACAAGAACAGGCGAGTATATGGAAAGAGTAAGCAAGTAATTGCAGTTAAGCAAGGCGGTGGATGGGTCCATCGTCTTGTTTTGTCTTTATGTGAAAAACGGTAACTTCCGTACTAAGAGAGGAGAAAGATTATGAACGAAATATCAAAGAAGGTAGAATATTTAAAGGGTTATGCAGAGGGACTTGGCGCAGAGTTTAAAAGTGACGAGGGTAAGATTATTGAAAAGCTTCTTGACATAATTTCAGATATGGCAGAGGAGATTGAAAATCTGTCGGCGGATATCTGTGAAAACCGTGAGCTTATCGATGAGATTGATGATACTCTCTTGCTCATTGCAGACGATATCTACGGTGATGATATTGATGATGAAGATGATATGGATTTCTTAGATGATGACGATGATGAGTTGTTTGACCTTTTCGACGATGATGACGATGACGACGAGGATTTTGATTTCAGCGATGAAGAGCTTGATGATGAAAACAGTGACCTGTTTGAAATTCAGTGTCCGGAATGTCATGAAGATTTTATGGTTGAATATGACGAGCTTGTTGACGGAGGAGTTATCAGATGTCCGCATTGTGAGAAGCGTGTGGAGCTTGAAATTGACTTTACAGAGTCTGATGAAGAGGATGACGAGTGGGATTTCTGATTATCTGAAAGGGGTGCGTAAGCACCCTTTTTATGTAAAGGAATTGCATAGGAAAGGAAACAAATGCGAGGTTTATATATTCACATTCCGTTTTGCGTAAAAAAATGCCGTTACTGCGATTTTGTATCCTATTGCGGAATGCTGTCGGAGGCGGATGCCTATATTGATGCACTGATAAAGGAAATGCAGCGGTACCGGGGGCAGGAGATTGATACGGTGTTTATAGGCGGTGGTACGCCTACTGTTCTGAACAATACTCAGCTTGAAAGACTGTGCAGCTCCGTGTTTTCGGTATTTAGAGTGCATAGTGATTATGAATTTACGGTAGAAGCAAATCCGGGAACGGTTGATTTTGGAAAGGCACGTCTCCTGCATTCGTGTGGAGTAAACCGCATGAGCGTGGGAGTGCAGTCATTCAATGCGAGCGAGCTTGAGGTGATTGGCAGAATTCACGGTGCGGGGGAAGCATATAATACAATTGAAGAGGTAAGCCGTGCCGGAATTTCAAATATAAGCTTGGATATAATGACGGCATTACCCGGACAGACTAAAGCATTGCTTGCAAATACAATAAATACCGCTTTGAAATTGCCGGTGAAGCACATCAGTGCATACAGTCTTATTATAGAAGACACCACACCCCTTGCGGCAGATTACGAAAAGGGACTTATTTCTCTTCCGGGCGAGGAGCAGGATCGGGAAATGTATGCAATGACAAAGCAAATGCTTGAAGAAAAGGGATTTAAGCAGTACGAAATTTCAAACTTCGCACTGCCCGGCTATGAAAGCCGCCATAATATAAAATATTGGGAATGTCGTGAATATATCGGACTCGGTGCGGCGGCACATTCGTATATAGACGGCGTGAGGAGTGAAAATACAGCTGATTTGTCAGAGTATATTGCAGGTAATTATCGCACTGACAGAGATGTACATCTGAGCAAGGATGACATGATGTTTGAATTTGTGATGATGGGAATGCGTATGAACAGAGGTATTTCCGAAGCGGAATTTAAGCGGCGGTTTGATGCTGATTTTTGCGAGCTGTATAAAAATCAGCTGCAAAAATTTATCGGCGGCGGCTTTATTGTGCGTGACGGGGAATATATCCGCTTTACCGATAAGGGACGCGATGTATCAAACTCGGTGCTTTGCGGGTTTTTACCGGAATAATTAACGAAAACCGCACTGAAAATATAGGTATATTGACTGATTAAGTGTAGTTGATTATTTTGAGATTTTATGCTACAATAATTATATATGCCCTGAAAGGTGATGATAAAAATGAACAGAGTTGAAAAAGCAAAGGAATTGTTTAAATCGGGATATAATTGTTCACAGGCAGTTGTGGGAGCGTATTCCGATCTTTTTGGAATGGCACCGGAGACTGCAATGCAGATTGCGGAGGGCTTTGGCGGCGGTATGGGCAGAATGCGTCTTACCTGCGGTGCCGTCAGTGCGATGTTCATGCTGACGGGTCTTAAAATGAGTAAGGCTGAAGCCGGCGATACCGATACAAGAACGAAAATTTACGAAACAGTCCGTGAGATGTCGGCAGAGTTCGAGAGTAAAAACGGCTCAATTGTCTGCGGTGATTTACTCGGTATAAATAAACCAAAGGACAATGATGCAAAGCCGGAGGAGAGAACACCGGAATATTATAAAAAGCGTCCGTGTGTGGAATGTGTAGGCGACTGTGCGTTGATAGTTGAAAAATATTTGCTGTAAAACCGGAGGTGAGAGTATGCGCTTGCTTGTGGCAGAGCCTGATGCGGAAATGAATAAAAAAATATCAGAGCATCTTGGTGCAATCGGATATGACACTGACTCCTGTTATGACGGTGCGGCGGCACTTGACATGATAGGGCCGGATGGATATGATGCGGTAATACTGAATATAGTAATGCCAAAACACGGTGGCTTTGATGTGTTGAGACGGATGCGGATATCGGATAACGATACGCCGGTAATGCTTCTGACGGGACGTGATTCGCCCAGAGAAAGGGTCGAGGGGCTTGATATGGGTGCGGATGACTGCATGGTAAAGCCTGTTGATTTTAATGAGCTTGCGGCAAGACTCAGAGTAATGCACAGACGCAGAAAAGTTGATACGGGCAATGTATTCCGTGTGGCAGACCTGATTGTTGACTGCGAGAAAGTGGCGGTGACACGGAGTGGAAAAGAAATAGTTCTTTCAGCAAAGGAATTTTCAATGCTCGAATATATGATACGGAATAAGGGGATTGTGCTGAGCAGAGAAAAAATAGAAAGCAACATATGGAGCTATGAATCAGAAGTCGGTTCTAATGTAGTGGATGTATATATACGGTATCTGAGAAGAAAGCTTGATGACGGCTATGATACCAAGCTTATTCATACGGTGAGGGGCAGAGGCTATGTATTAAAAGAGCCTACAGTATAAAAAATAAATCCGGGAGTGATAGAATGAACAGAGTTTCCGCAATGATAAGGGAAAGAGCAAAGCAGCAGCTAAAAACAATAGTGCTTGCCGAGGGCGAGGATATCAGAACTGTTATTGCAGCAAAAACGGCAATTGAAGAGGGGTTTGCAAAAATAATACTTCTCGGCAACCGGGAAATAATCGCCAAAAGGGCGGTGGAAGCACAGCTTGATTTGTCAAAAACAGAGGTTATAGAGCCGATACACGATCCTCGGCTTAATGACTATGCGGATAAGCTGTATGAGCTGCGTAAAAAACGCGGCATGACAGAGAGTGATGCAGTAAAGCTGATGAGAAAGCCGCTGTATTTCGGTACAATGATGGTTAAGCTCGGCGATGCGGACGGCATGGTCTGTGGCTGTGTTACATCATCTGCCGACGTAATGCGTGCGGCGTTACAGATAATAAAAACCGCAAATGGTACAAAGCTTGTATCAACGACATTTCTTATGGCAACGGAGAACGGCGAGGGTGCTGTATATGCATTTGCCGATTGTGTGGTTAATGTAAATCCCGATGCACGTCAGGTTGCGGAAATTGCAATAGCAACAGCAAAGACCTTTGAAAGCTTTGTCGGTGATGAGGCAAGGGTTGCAATGCTTTCCTATAATACATACGGTGCTGATACCGGTACGGTTATACGGAAAATGCAGGAGGCGGCATACTATGCGAAAATGCTTAAGCCCGATTTGATAGTTGACGGAGAAATGCAGCTTGATGTGGCGATTGATGAAGCAATGGCAGAACGTATGCTTAAAAATTCGGAAGTGGGCGGAAGAGCAAATGTTCTGATATTCCCTGACCTCAATTCGGGTAATATAAGCTATAAAATAGTACAGCGTCTGTGCGGTGCGCAGGTAATCGGACCGATTATGCAGGGACTTGCAATGCCGGTGAATGACCTGTCAAGAGGATGTACAGCAGAGGAAATCGCTGACACTGTAGCGGTGACGGCAGTGCAGGCTCAGGATATATAAAAAAACACTTCTATTTTGTGATTTTTGGTGTATTTTCGATGTTAAAATTAACATTTGCTATAAAAAAGTCAAAAAAACAGTATTTTTTTTTCATAACAAGCCTTGCAATTTATTGTAAAAAGGTATATAATGTAAAGAGGTATATTTATTTAGCTAAATTTTTTAGGAGGAGTGGATACATATGAAATTCTTCAATAAGCGATCTGCAACTGCGATGCTGTTGGCAGTTGCTATGATGAGCACAAGTATTTCTTCGGTATTTGCGGAGGGTTCAAGAGAATTGGTGACTGTCCCCGATAGTACATCTTCGTCAGAACTCAGTGCGAACAGAGCAGTACGTCCGTATCTGGAGTGGAAGGACAGAAACCAGTTCGGCATGGCGAGTAAGAACGTAATTCACGTTTATGCAAAGGCAGGCGAAACTATCTTCTTCGGAAGTGACGTAACTGAAGCAAATGACAGAAGTATCGAGGCTGTTGTTCGTGAGAGCAGCGGTTTTACTACACAGCTCAGCTCGGATGGTAAGGATTGGGCAGGTTCAAGTATTGCGGTAACATTACCGTCAACTGCGGATGCAAATGTTGCATTTGATCCGGAGAGCGATGCATGGACAGTAGCGGAAATTGAAAGTATGTTACTTGACGGTAACGAGCTTGTAAATCAGACGAGTGCAAACCAGAGTGCGGTATATTTATTCCAGCCGACAGAAAACGGTGCAGGACATATTGCAAACCCGACAATGGAAGAGAAAGGACCGAACGGCGTTGATGGTACAACAGACGGTTATGAACCATTAAGCTTTGTTGCACCTGTTACAGGTACATATTCGTTCAGATTCCTTTCAAGAGAATATAATGCTTCCGATAAGGTTTTAATTCCGTTAAAGGACACAGCAAGCCTTGCGTCAAAGTCAATCGACTTCCAGGGTTCGCTTGGTGAGCTTACTGACGGTGCAATTAAGGCGAATAAGTCATATTATGAACCGGATTACGGTGATAATATTACAATATATGGAGAATCAGGCAGACACAATACTGCTGTCACAATGACAGAGAACAGAACTGCTCCGGCAACTGCATACAGCGGCGAGGTTACATATTACGCAGGGCAGGATAATTATTTAACTATCAGCAAAAACCAGACGAATACAGGCGGTGCAATAGGATTTGTTCCGCTTCATGATGATGTGGAGCTTGAAATTGTATGGAGAAGCCTTGGTAGTAATTCAACACAGACTTTCTATGCTGCTCAGAACGGACACGGCGAAACACAGAGTGACCGTATAACAGTAACAACAACCGGCGATATGCAGGTTACAAGAATTTCAAATTCGGGCGGTTATCCGATTGAAGCCGGTTCAGAGCTGAAGCTTTATGCACAGAATAATTCAAATCACGGTATAGAGATTTATGAAATCAGATACTATTATAACAGAGTAGATGTTTCAAATGTTGAAACTGCATCAGAGCCGACACCGACACCGACACCGTCACCGGAGCCGATTGAGTATGTGACAACTGTTGATTTGTTGGCGTTTAGCGAAATGTCAAATTATCAGGATAAAGTTAGTACGGTCGATGGTTTATATGAAATAACCCTCTATGGTGCACCGGCATCGGAGACCGGCAATAAGGACAGAGGCTTTGCATATACTGAGACATCTGTAACTGCTGCTGATGGTACAGCATACAGCTATGGCTATAATCAGTATGCAGCAAGTTCATTTTTGAATTTTACAGATGGAGCACCTACAGATGCAACTGCGGGTGTTATAGGGATTGTTCCTAAAACAGCTAATGCAAAAGTAGAAATAGTCTGGTCAGATGCAGCGGATAACTATAGAACCAAGCTTTATTCTACAACAGACGGAACTACTTCTACAGAAATAGCTAATCAGCATATAACATCAAGTGGTACAAGAACACCGGTTACTACAACAGTCAGTCTTACAAAGGATACTCCTACATATCTTTATTTTGACAGACAGAATGCATATGTTCATGCAATAAATTACATTCTGACAGATGAATATCCGTTTGATGCGGTAAGTGAAAGCATTGACTATACAACTCTTTCAGCAGATTACACTGAGGATTATACTGTTTCAGGAACACTTACAGATGAATTGTATGATATGACCTTCTACAGTGCAGACCAGGCAGGAGACGGTAGTAACAACAGAGGTTTTAAATACAGAACCATGGATGATGAAGTAACTGTAGGAGAAACAACATATACAGAATCGCTTTATCAGAATGCGGCAGGCACATTCCTTAATATGACAGATGATGCACCGACTGACACTACAGCAGGTGTTATTGCGGTAACTCCTAAGTATGAAAATGCGAAGATTGAATTTGTAATTAAGAATGGTAATGACAGTGATGTAAGTGTTAACGCTACAGGTGCTGTGACAGGAACATACGGTTCAGTTGCTACCGGAGAAAATGGTTCAATAACCACAGATTCACTTCCGGTGGGAAAAACTACATATCTTTATTTCGATCAGTCGTGGACAGATATTCTTGAAATAATCTATCATTTCGAGGGAACTGCAACAGATACAGCGACAGTATCAGAGTTTGCACTCTTCTCTGAGGATTCTGCTGAAACAGCATATGCTGAGTGGACGTTGACAGGTTCATATTCGAGTGATTCTCCGGCGGGTACAGATGGTTACTTACCTGACGGAACCACAGCTGCAACTGTTCTTACTCGTTCAGCTTCAAGTGTAGCAACAGCTCCGGAATTATATTATAGCCGTACTCCTGCATCGACAAGAGCAAATGCTTCATCTTCATACAGAGGTGAAACAGCTACTTTTACAACTTTAGGCGGAGAAACAATTACAGCTTCAAAGGCATTGAAGACATCTGGCGGTTATGGTTATACATTAGTTATAGACCCGAAGCTCGCTGAAAATGATGCAGATTCATATGATTTGACAATAGCATATTGGTCAAATCAGGCGGAGACAGCTACAAATTTAAAAGTTGTAGAAATTGATACGGCAGCGTTTGGTAAGGTTGCAAACGGAACAGCTATAGGAACAGCAGTTTCAGAGAATTATAATAATCTTGTTATAACAACAGTAGAAGGCTTGACGAAGTATGCAAGCTTTGGCTTTGATGCACAGCCCGGTCTTGCTTATGTAGGTATTGAATATACAATTTCAGACGATACAACGGAGGATACAGAAACAACCACCACCACATCACTTACACCGGTATCAAATAAATATACCTGGGACTTCTATAATATGAAGGGCTTAGGTACAAACAATACATATTATTCATCAGATATGCTTGTAGGTGAATATCCGAATGGTGAGGATGGTACAGATTACGACTACAGCTACACATATGACATGATGGTACACGCATCGGAAACTGTTCCGGTGACAATTAACAACGGTACATTATTCATGTACTGGGGCGGTACATTTAACAGCGACGGAACACCTGATGCGGGAGTGCTTGAATTTATTCCGTACTGGAGCGGTGAAGTTACCGTTTCATTTAATCACGGAAATGTTCAGATTAAGCAGTTAAACGGTGCAGAATCAGAAATAGTAACATCAACAGGAAATAATGATACCCAGAAAGTTACTCTTACAGTTGAAGCAGGTAAGCCGGTATATATTTATCCGACAGGCGGAAGCTGCTCATCATATATCAGAGGCGTTAAGTACGTTCCGGATGAACCGGAAACAGGTATGGAAAGAGGCGTTGACGAAAAGTGGGCAGTAACAGGCTCAATGGTAGCTGCATGGGATATTACAGTAGCTCAGGGCGGCGGTCAGACTGTAGAGGGTGATGTTCACACTTGGGACGTTGCAAACGAGCTCTATACTGCTGATGGTAGTGATACTACAGTTGACGGCTTGACAAAACACGGTTCAGGCAGTATATCAGGAGAAACAAGTACTCTTAACGGTGCGCAGGTTTCCGGTCTGAAGATGAATGAGTATTATAATGAGTCATATTCAAACAACTATCTCTCATATACTCCGGATTCATCAGGTACTATAACTGTGCATGCATATTCAGGAACTAATAGCGGTACAAGATATCTCAATATTGAACAGAATGGTTCGGTTGTTGCATCAGCTCTGTTACCGAGCGGATATATTATGACAACATGTTCAGCAAATGTAGCGGCAGGAGCTGAGGTTAGGATATATTCAACCGATGCAAACGCAGATAACGGAACATGGTTCTGTTATGCGGTAGGATATGCAGAGGATTCATATTATTCAGACGGATATGTATCAATTCCGGGTCGTGCATGGGCAGACATCTTCTTCCTTAATGCAGGTAATTACAAGGCTTCGATTTATCCGCAGCTTAACATCCTCACAAAGGAAGGCTTCTTATATGACTTCTATATGAACGGTGTTCAGCCGTACGGATTCGTGTTCTATTCCAACAACCGAGGATTCCTCTTTGACCGTTGGAGCTTATACAGCAATCCGGAATTATCGGGACAGACATCAACAACTGAAAGATTACAGTCGTTAGAGCACTCGTTCTACAGCTGGTCATCAGGTAGTGACGTTGGTACACCTCCGGTTCATATTGAGAAGGACGGTAACAACAACCCGATCGTTTATAATGGTAATATAATGCAGTCAACAATTGACGGAAACTATATCCCGGTTGATGAAACCAAGGACTCAACACATAAGATGTTCTTTAATTCGCCGGAGAATAATACGTCAGTATTAAATGCATACACAGGTCTTACATCATTAAGAACAATTAATGCAAGTGAAAGTGTTTATGAGAGCCTTCTTGCAGATATTGAATATGTAGGTCTTGGAAATGCGGCAAGAAATGACGAGGATGATACTACTGTAAACTACGGTACAGTCGGTATCGGCGGACGTTTTGAATTGACAGTTAATGCCAGCGAAGCGACAGTGCTTGAAAGCCTTGGTGCAAACAGCGTAAGCATCCTGCTTGACTTCAGCTCATATGACCTTGATGAAACAGGCACAGCTCCTGTTCCGGTTTTAGCAGATGATGGTACATGGGCAACGACTTCAAGCCAGACAGATGCAGAGAAGAATAACCGTGTATCATTATCAACTGTAGTAAACGGTGCAGGTAACTACACACTTGCATGGGACGGTCGTGATGCATACGGTAACGTTGTTCCGGAGGGTGAATACACAGACAACATAAAGAGCTTCGTGGAAATGGGTATGGCTCACTTCCCGATCCTTGACGCTGAGCATAACCCGAACGGCTTCAAGGTAGAAATGGTAAATGAGGGTAACAGCAAGTCAACATACCTTTACTATAACAATGAGGCGGTAGCTCCGAAGGTAGACGCAAACGATCCGAGTGCATGGTACTTCACAAGCTGGAGCCAGAAGGCATACGAATATTTACCGTCAAAGATTGGTGACGGTCAGAACATGGTAGCCGGTTGGGATACAAATACTCAGGGCGGTGCCATGACTTACGGTGAGTACAGTGCAGATATCGAAGGCAGTGAAGATGCACTTGCAAAAGTATATGCAGGTCTTAACAGCGGTAAGGGTAAGGCCGGCGGCGACGGCGGTTACGGTAACTATACTGCAATTGATATGTGGTCGATGTACGAGAGAGAGGCAAATCAGAACCTTGCAATCGGTGTTGCACCGATCGTTGACTTAAAGCCGTATGTATCATTCGTTGCTATAGACGGTAAAGTTACAGACGGTACACTTCCGTTCAAGGTATCACATGTAGGATACTCAGGTCAGGTGCTTGAGGAGTATGAGGGAAATCTTGGTGATGCAATAAATGATACAGAAACAGCTGAGAAGTTCGGACACACAATTTCGACAGGCTTTGTAGCAAAGCTTTCATCAGCTTCAGGCTTTACAAATAGCCAGGTTGCATGGAATGTTACAATTCCGGTATCAGGTACACTTACATCAACAAGTACAGATGAAAGTGGTAATACTACAACTACAAGCACAACAATGCCGACATTTATTAAGATTCCTGATGGTACAGTTACAACTCAGGAGGACGTAGATGAAGCAGAGTATCTTGCATATGAGATGTATTCAGGACTCTTTGACAGTTATGCTATAGCAGATGATGAAGTAAATGTAGGTGATGAAGCTGATCCGGACTGGAATTCAGATGCATCACTGAACGAGGATGGAGAGCCGGGAATCATGGATACTCCTGATTCTGCAGAGTCTGCAAATGACGGCATAACAGATGAGTCATATATTGAGGCTATGTCGCTTTCAGATACTGATACTACTGCAGGTGATTATGATGGCAACGGATATTGGGATGTTACCTTCAATGTAAGCACAGAAGCAACGCTTACTGATGTAGAAAACTCAATAAACAAGGGTAGCATTTATCAGGTTGCGCAGATTGGCGACAGTGATACGGGTAAGGCGAATATCAAACTCAGATACAGTCTTCCGACAACAATTTCAGGTTCGGGTACAGTAGTATTAGGTCTTGTTATTGACAATCTCTATGCTCCGGGTTCGGAAGCAACTGCAACATTCGGCAGCAGCGACCTTGATGAGTATCATGATATCACAAGCTTGTTAACAGGTGAAAGTAACGCAATTCAGGCTACAAGCTTCAGTGCCTACGAAAATAGCTCGAACAATGAGTACGAAACAGGTAAGACAATCTCAGCAGAAGAAGCATCAAAGATTGACTATGTGATGGACTTCCGTGGTGACGGTACATCAGTAACTGTTGATGGTACTGAATTTGCACAGAGTACATATGTAAATGCTTCGCTATTTAATGGCAATGTTACTTTCAATAATGCCCGTTATGATAATACTCACGGTATCTCGGGTTGTAACACATACACTGTTAATGTACCGGGTTCGGTTGATATAACAGTCGGAACTTGTGGATACAACTATACAGACATTGTTTTATACAATGCTTCAGGTGAAGAAGTTGGAAGAATAGCAAATGTATTAGGTAAGTATCAGGACTCAACAAATGGAAAATATGGCTGCTATCCGGATTCTGATGGCAGTGTAACACTTTCGTATTCAGGTGAGGCAACTACACTTACACTCAAGTTTGAAGCACCGTCAGATGGCGGAAGCACTAGTGCACGCTTCTGGTTACCGTACTTAAGAGTAACATCAAACTAATTCAAAAGAATTAAACCTTAACAGAGACAGCTTTGGCTGTCTCTGTTTCATTATATCAAGAAAAAATTACTTCAATCAAGAAAAATTGTCGCTTTTATGTCATAAAATGTGCGTTTTATACCAAAAAACTAAAAAATCAGTATTATATGTCATAACAACCCTTGCAAATTAAAAGGAAAAAGGATATGATATGTATATAGTATAATTATTGGTGGCAGATAGTTTTATAAGGAGTTGATTGGAATGAAATACTTTAACAGACATTCGGTGACGGCGTTTTTGCTTTCGGCTGCGATGATAAGTACAAGTGTAGTTCCTGTATTTGCCGAGGGTTCAAGAGAGATGGCTACTGTGCCGACAGACGGAACTACACCGACAACAGGTACGGAAGCAATGCGTCCGTATCTTGACTGGCGTGACAGAGATCAGTTCGGAATGCCGAGTAAGAACGTTGTAAACGTATATGCAAAGGCAGGCGAAACAATCTTCTTCGGAAGTGAGGTAACAAACGCAAGCGACAGAAGTATTCAGGCGATTGTGCATAAGGAAAGTATGTACGAAAAGGGCGGAAATATTCCGAATTCCTTAGAGCTTGAGGATACTTCATCATTAAAGGGCGGAAGTATTGCGGTAACCTTGCCGGTATCGGGTAGCCTTACGGAGGCATATGATCCTGAGCGGGAAAAGGGCTATTTTACTCTTAACGTTGAGACTGAAAATGAAGATGGAACCACAACTACAGAAACGGTTACAGGCACAGGTGGTGTTACTGTTCAGGAGTATGTAGAAAGCAATTTCCTTCCGGGTTCGTCATTGACAACCGGTGCAGACCGCACAAAGGTTTATCTTTTCGACGTAGTTGAAAGCGGTGTGGGACATATTGCAAACCCGACAATGGAGGAGAACGGTCCGAACGGAATAACAAAGGATGGCGCAGTAGTAAAGAATGGTTACGAACCGCTCAGCTTTGTTGCGCCGTATGACGGTACATATTCGTTCAGATTCCTTTCGAGAGAATACAGTAACCGTGATAGTATGATAACGCCGACAATGAATCCGGAGAGCCGTGCAGTTAAGGTGATTGACTTTGACGGACTTGGCGAAAGTGGTGATGAATATCCTACAGCAAGTGATAGTGAATTCAGTGAATCAATCAGCTATTATGAGGAATCATACGGTGATTGGATAGATATCAAAGCCGGTGCAGATGTGAATGGCACACAGAGAGGGTTTTTTATTTACGAAAAATCCGGCAATATTGAGATACCGGCGGCCTCTTATTCAGCAGGAGAACAGAGTCCCATAAACAATTATTTGAGAGTCGCCAACGGAAACAATGTAGATGCAGAAAAGAATGATTATGTAGCCTGTATAGAATTTACACCAAGACATGACGGAGCAGAAATTGAAATCATCTGGGAATGTGACGATACGACTGATACCGGACAAAGAACAATCAATGTGAAGCAGGGAAGCAGTAGCAGTAAAATCGCACATCCACCTACTGATGATGATGTCTTGGAGGTTACAGCGATAACGTCAGTTGGCGGGCAGGCTATTAAAGCGGGCGAGCCTTTGAAAATTTGGTTTAGCGGTAACGCCAAGCGTGCAAAAATCTACGAAATTCGTTACTATCACAATAGAATGGATGTAGGAATTTCGGGAGCAGCTGTACCTACACCGACACCAACACCGACACCTGCACCCGCTGAGACAGAATCAGTGGCATTGAGTTCGGTTAATACTTCGTCAGAAAATGACTATGCAGACCAGACGTTAAGTGGTGATGTAGTGAATGCAACGTTTTATAGTAGAAGCTATAATAGTAATCAATACGGATTCACTAACAATAATGATGGCAGTATAACCTGCACTGTAGGAACGTATAACACTAATAGAACAGACAGAATGGGTGCGGTAATTGCACTTACACCGCAGCTCAGTGGCACAAGTGAAATAGCAATCACATGGAATGGAACAGGAAATAGATCCCAGTTGTATTATCGAAATGGAATTAGCGGAAGTGCCACAACGTTGGGCAGTGCCGGTACAGATGAGCAGACTGCTACGATAAACGGTCTCTCGGAAGACGATACTATATACATATATTTCCAGAATGCAGGCGGTACAATAACAGATATAACCTGCACAACAACCGAATCAGCTACTACCTCAGAGGTGATGTCGCTGTTCGGGAACTCGGCTGAGGTTGCAACCTTATCAGAGACTTCGCCAACATGGACAGCGTCAGGCTCAACAACAGTTACAGAGGCGGACGGTGTATATACAGTAACGCAGCCGTCAGGCGAGGCTGCTGCTCCGGTTTACTGTAACCTCCTTGATATAATGGAGAATGCTCCGGCGGACATCACAACAGCAGAAGGTACAATCACAGTTTCATACGATTTATACCGTCCGTCAGCTTACCCGGGTTCGTCAAACTGGTTTATTGATATCAGCACGAACACCGCAGTAAACGGCTGGGGCGGAGGAAATGCCGGTACATTCGGCAGACTTACAGGTTACGGACCATGGAGCTCCGACTTTAAGCTTGTACCGGGAACAGGTGCAACAAACGGCACAACATATGCTTTTGGCAGCGCACAGGATGATACATGGAATACAGTAACATTTACAATTAATTTATCGGCAAAGACTGTTAAGGCTGCAATGGGTGATGATTCGTCATCAGCTTTGACAGATTCATATCCGACAGGTCTTGCGGATGCATTGTACTTGAATGTAGAGCCGTGTGACAGTGCAACAGATAATGATGTTGTATTACAGTTCAGAAACATCACAGCTTCATATTCTGATGATGCACCAACGGACACAACAACAGATGAAACTCTCACACCGGTATCAAATGCATATACATGGGACTTCTACTATATGACAGGTGTTGATGGTATAACACAGTATGAGTCAGATATGCTTGTTGGTGACTTCCCGAATGCTGATGACGGTACAGACTATGATGGTTCATATGTTTACGATATGAAGGTGCACGCAACAGCGGAAAAGCCGATGTTGATTAACAACAGCAGTATCTTCTTATACCATCCGGGAGTGTTCTCGGGCGATCTTCCTGAATCAGGTGTTCTGGAATTTATTCCGTACTGGAGCGGTACAGTAAGTGCGACGTTCTCGGCAGGATCAGTTTCGATTAAGCAGGGTAGTAATGTTTCAAGCGAAACATCAGTAGATCAGGCAATGACAGGTGTAAGCTTAGAGGTAGAGGCAGGAGTTCCGGTATATATCTATTCAACATCTTCAGCATGGCTCATCGGTGTCAAGTATGTACCGGATGAGGCAACTACTCTTGCAAGAGGAGTTGATGAGAAGTGGGCAATGACAGTCTCAGATGTTGCAGCATGGGATATTACAGTTGCACAGGGTGGCGGTCAGACTATTGCCGGTAATACCTATACATGGGATATGCCGATTGATTTCTCGACTAATACAACAAAAGCTGGTCTTACATGGAGTGGAGATACTCCGGCCATTTCTCCTACCGAAACAACTACTTATAACGGTGAAACGGTTTGCGGCTTGAAGCACGGTGCATATTACAGTAGCGGTAGTAATACTAAAAACTACTACACATATACTCCGACTGCTTCGGGTACATTAAAAATATGTGCATATACTAATCAACAAATGGCAAACAACCCTGCATTGTGTATTATGCAAGGTGAAAATACACTTCTTAATACTTTGTATGCAGACAGATACAAAATGCAGGAATTTGTTATAGAAGATGTAGCTGCAGGTACTGACTTAAAGATTTATTCAGTAAACGGAAGTGTGTTCTTATATACAATGGAATTCATAGAAGATGATCAGACACCTACAGATTACTCAGAAGTTACAGGACGTGTATGGACGAATATTTTCTTCCTCAATGCAGGTGGATATAAGGCTTCAATCTATCCGAAGCTTAATATCTTAACGGAAAACGGCTTCCTCTATGACTTCTGGATGAACGGAACACAGCCGTACAGCTTCGTATTCTATTCAAACAACCGTGGTTTCTTATTAGACCGCTGGAGCTTACAGAGCAATCCGTCTCTTACAGGTACAGAGGGTACAACGGCTGCATTACAGTCATTAGAGCATTCGTTCTACAGTTTAGGTGACTCGGACGTAGGTGATGCACCGATTCGTACCGAATCAGACAGCAATGGTCCGATTGAGTACAACGGTAATACAATGGTATCGCCTATCCTCGGAAACTATATTCCGACAGATGATGCAAAGGACTCAACTCACATGATGTTCTTAAACTCACCTGATCAGGCGTCGTTTGAAGCATATACAACAAGTAAGGGCTTAAGAACAATCAGCTCGAATAATACTCTGTATGCTGATATTCTTAAACACATGACATACGAGGGTCTTGGAAGAGGTGCGTACGGCAATTTCGGAACAAAAGGTATCGGCGGTGAATTCCATGTAACAATCACTGCGGATATGGCGGCGAGACTTAAGAACCTCGGTTCAAACTCAATCGCTGTTGTACTTGATTTCAGTGCTTACGACCTTGCATATGAGGGAACAGCTCCTGTTCCTGTGTTGGACAGCACAGGTGCATGGGCTAAAACAGCGGCTACAGGCGCGAGTGCATTAGAGGGTGAGGCAAACAACCTCGTTACATTATCAATGGTAGTAAATACAGAGGCTACAACTGACACGGTATATACTCTGTCATGGAACGGCTGTGACGCTTACGGAAACATTGTTCCGGAGGGCGTGTATTCAGATATTATAACAAGCGTTATTGAAATGGGTACAGCACACTTCCCGATTCTTGATGCTGAGCACAATCCGAACGGCTTCAAGGTAAGAATGATAAATCCCGGAAACTCTACTCCGGACTATCTCTATTATAACAACGACGCAGTAAGCCCGAAGACAAATTCAGCAGACCCGAGTGCATGGTACTTCACAGGCAGAGATTCTACACCTGAAGAGTATCCTGCAAGAATCGGTGATGGTGAGAACCGTACTGCCGGTATTTCAACTGATGCAGGTAATACTACTGTGGGTGTAATGGCATACGGCGAGTACAGCGTACCGCCGGAGACAGATGACACTGCATTGCAGTCAGTATATGATGGTCTTAACAAGGGTCAGGCAGGCGGCGATGGCGGTTACGGTAACTATGCCGCAATTGATATGTGGTCGAGATACAAGGTTGACACAGAAAGTACAATGACAATCGGTGTTGCAACGGTTACAGATCTTAAGCCGTATGTATCATTCGTTGCACCTGATGGTACAATTGCAAACGGAACACTTCCGTTTAAGATATCGCATGTAGGATATGCAGGAGAGATGCTTGAAGAGTATCCTGAGAATCTTGGTGATGCGGAATCAGACTCAGAAACAGCTCAGAAGTTCGGAAATACTATCTCAACAGGCTTTATAACAACGGTTTCATCAGTAGCGGGTGTAACAAATGATTACATTGCGTGGGATATTACAATTCCGGTCTCGGGGACAAAAACAGATGATTCCGGAAATGAAATAACGATGTCAACATATATCAAGATTCCGGAGTCAGCAACACTGACGACTCAGGAGGATGTGGATGAGGCAGAGTATCTTACATATGAGCTTTATTCAACACTCTTTGATGATTATACTGCAACTGATAAGGAAGTTGCAGTTGGTGACGAGGATATGCCTGATTGGGAGGCTGACGCTTCACTTGATGAATCATCTGATGTAGATATCATGGATACACCGACAAGTGCAGAGGATTCTATGGACGGCATTAGTGAGGAATCATATATTGAATCAATTTCGATGCTTTCCGAGACAACGGGAACAGCGGGTGATTACGATAATGAAGCTAAGTGGTCAGTGACAATGAATGTTGACAGCACTGCGGTTCTTGCTGATACTGAAAGTAAAGTAAATGCAGGTAGTATTTACAAGGTGAATACAATTGGCGGTTCGGCTGACGGTAAGGCGATGATTTCGCTCCAGTATAAGCTTCCGACAACAGTATCGGGTACAGGTACTGTGAAGTTGGGTATCGTAATCGATAATCTTTATGCACCGGGAGCAAGTGCAATTGCGAAATACAATACAGAATACCTTGATGCATATCATGACATCACAGGCATATTAAATGGTACTTCGAATGCAGTTCGCGCTACAAGCTTCAGTGGTTATGAGTCCGGCTCAAATAATGAGTACTATAGAGGTTCTTCGGAAGCTTCGGTTAACTATGTGATGGACTTCTCAAGACAGAATAGTACATATACCAAAACTACGGATGGCGACAATAATACTGTATATTCAGTAACTGTTGGAGAAACGAAATTTACATCAAGTGATTCATTTGCAAATTATTCGTTGTTTGGCGGTGGTGTAGTATTAAACAATGCGAAATATCATAATGACCACGGTATAACAACAACCGGCACAATTGAGCTTAGTGTACCGGGAGCGGCTGACATTACAATCGGAACATGTAGTTACGGAAATGTAAAGGCAGTTCTCAAGAATACAGACGGTACGGTAGTTGCTGAGCAGGAGATTATAGGTTCAAGAGTAAGTGGTGCCGGTGGCACATATGGCTGTTACAGCATAGGTGAAGATAACAGCACAGTTGTATTCTCATACTCAGGTTTACCAACTACACTTACGCTTTCATTTGAGGCATCAAGTGCAGGTGGACCGGTATTGTACTTACCATATCTCAGCGTGGTATCAAAGTAAACCAAACAAATTACAGAGACAGCTAAGGCTGTCTCTGTTTGCGTATTCTACTATAAATATTTTGTCAAATTTTCAAATACCTCTTGCAATATTATGCAAAAAGTATTATAATATAAGTTAGAGTAAAAAGGGAATTATCCCCAAACATTAAAGCTAAAGGAGTAATGGAAAATGAGTTCATTTATTGATCAGCTCAAAGCAAGAGCAAAGAATGACATTAAGAAGATCGTACTTGCAGAGGGTGAGGAGTTAAGAACAATTCAGGCTGCTGCAATCGTTAAGGCTGAGGGCTATGCAGAGTGCGTACTTATTGGTAACCCTGACAAGATTAAGTCAATCGCAGCAGCAGAGGGACTTGATATAGACGGTGTTGAGATTATTGATTCAGAGAACGGCAACGAGGCATATGCAGAAAAGTTTGCTGAGTTAAGAGCAAAGAAAGGCGTAACAATCGAGCAGGCAAGAGAAACTGTTAAGGATCCGCTTTACTACGGTAACATGATGGTAAAGATGGGCGAGGCTGACGGTATGGTTGCAGGTGCTGTTAATTC
Organism: Clostridia bacterium; assembly: GCA_045542415.1. Taxonomy (GTDB): domain Bacteria; phylum Bacillota; class Clostridia; order UBA1381; family UBA1381; genus UMGS1958. Next base: position 53,146 of record JAZQKZ010000042.1, on the reverse strand, counting down.
ATCAGCTAACGTAATCCGTCCGGCTCTTCAGATTTTAAAGACTGCACCGGGAACAAAGCTTGTTTCAGCGTTCTTTATCATGGTAGTTCCGAATTGCCAGTATGGTAATAACGGTACATTTATTTTTGCTGACTGCGGTCTTAATCAGGACCCGAACGCTGACGAGGTAAGTGAAATTGCTATTTCATCAGCTGCATCATACAAGCAGTTAATAGGTGATGAGCCTAAGGTTGCAATGCTTTCATATTCTACATATGGCTCGGCAAAGAGTGATTTAGTTGCGAAGATGCAGGAGGCAACAAAGCTCGCAAAGGAGAAGGCTCCGGAGTTAGCTTTAGACGGTGAGTTACAGTTAGATGCTGCAATTGTTGATACAGTAGCAAAGCAGAAAGCACCGGATTCAAAGGTTGCAGGTCAGGCAAACGTACTTGTATTCCCGAACCTTGATGCAGGTAACATCGGCTACAAGCTTACACAGAGACTTGCAAAGGCAGAAGCATACGGTCCGGTATTACAGGGTATTGCAGCACCGGTTAATGACCTTTCAAGAGGATGCAGTGCTGAGGATATCGCAGGCGTAGTAGCTATTACAGCAATTCAGGCACAGAAGTAATGCAACACGAAAAATAAGCTTCGCTTCTTTTCGTGTTATGAAAATATAAATGTAGGGCAGGGAAATGTGCTCCTGCCGTAACAAATAAATTGTAGGGGCGAACCGTGTTCGCCCGTTCAATATTGGTAAATATTTTAAGGAGACGATAAAATGAAGGTTTTAGTAATTAATGCCGGAAGCTCATCATTGAAGTATCAGCTTATCGACATGGATAATCAGGCAGTTCTTGCAAAGGGTCTTTGCGAGAGAATCGGTATTGAGGGATCAAATCTCCAGCATACAAACGTTGGTGCAGATGAAAAGACAAAGATTGAAAAGCCGATGAAGGATCACGGTGATGCAATCCAGATGGTAATTGATGCACTCGTTGACGAAAAGATTGGTGTTATTTCATCAATGGATGAAATCGGTGCAGTAGGTCACAGAGTAGTACACGGTGGCGAAGAGTTTGCTGATTCTTGTCTTATTACAGAGTCAGTTATGAAAGCTTTGGAAAAGTGTACTCCGCTTGCTCCGCTTCACAATCCGCCGAACCTTATCGGTATCAACGCATGTACAAAGATTATGCCTGATACTCCGCAGGTTGCAGTATTTGATACAGCATTCCATCAGACAATGCCGGCAAAGGCATTTATGTATGCTCTTCCGTACGAGTGCTATGAGGAATACAGAATCAGAAAGTATGGATTCCACGGCACATCACACAAGTATGTTGCACAGGAAGCAGCTAAGTTCTTAGGCAAGGCTCCGGAGGAGTTAAAGATTGTTACATGCCACCTCGGCAACGGCTCATCAATCAGTGCGGTTGATTGCGGTAAGTGTGTAGATACATCAATGGGCTTCACTCCGCTTGACGGCGTGCCGATGGGAACAAGAACAGGTTCAATGGACCCGGCAGTTGTTACATATCTTATCAACAAGGGCATGAGCTCGGCAGATGTTGATGCATTAATGAACAAGAAGTCAGGTGTGCAGGGTATTTCTGGCGTATCATCAGACTTCCGTGACTTATCAGCTGCGGCAGCAGAGGGTAATAAGAGAGCTGAGCTTGCATTGGATATGTTTACATACCAGGTCAAGAAGTATGTGGGTTCATACGCAGCAGCAATGGGCGGTGTTGACGCAGTAGTATTCACAGCCGGAGTTGGTGAGAATGATGCAGCGACAAGAAAGGCAATCGTAAGCAATCTTGAGTACATGGGAATTAAGATTGATGACGCAAAGAATGAGTGCAGAGGCACAGTTGATATTTCAGCTGACGGTGCATCGGTTAAGACACTTGTAATTCCGACAAATGAGGAATTAATGATTGCAATTGACACAAAGAAGATTGTAGAGGGCTAAACTTAAAGGGATATAAAAAGTCTCTAATAAAACAAAGATCTCAATTACTGAGGTCTTTGTTTTTTTGTTAGAGTGAACAGTATTTTCTTCAAAAAAACCTTTCCCATTTTATTATATACTACTCAGCTTATAACGTACAGCCTTAATTAATGGCAAGGATGCAACAAGTATTCATAGACTAAATGAATAAAAAATAGCATATTGCACAAAAAATAACTGTGAAGTTTTAACAATTCGACGGTTATTTTTTTGTTTAAAGTTTAGAAAAAGGTGGTATATATTAGTATAAGGGCTTGCATTCAAATCAGATGTAAATCGAGAATGCTCGAATTATATAGATATATACATAGAAAGAGGGTAATCAAAATGAAAATGGAAGCAATCAGAAACATCGCCGTTATGGGTCACGGTAAGTGCGGTAAGACCACAATGACAGAGGCAATGCTTTATAATGCGAAAATGACAGACAGATTCGGAAAGGTAGCTGACGGAAATACAGTAACAGACAGCGATCCCGAAGAAATTAAGAGAGGTTTTTCGATTTCCACAGCAGTAGCACCGCTTGAGTGGAAGGATATGAAATATAATGTGATCGACACACCGGGATTCTTTGACTTTGCAGGCGGAGTAAAAGAGGGCTTGAGAGCAGCAGACAGTGCACTTATCGTTATGAGTGGCCGCAGTGGTGTTTCAGTAGGTACAGAGCAGGTATTCAAGTATGCAAAGCAGAAAGATGTACCGGTAATGTTCTTTGTAAACAAGATTGATGATGACCGTGCAGATTATCAGAAGACACTTGAAGAAATGAAAGCAGCTTTCGGTAAGGCTGTTACACCGTTCGTTTATCCGATTAAGGAGGGTGACGAGTTCAAGGGCTTCGTTGATATCGTGGATATGACAGCCCGCCGTTACAATGGTATTTACCGTGAAGAGATGGCAGTGCCGGAGGGTATGGCAGATGTAATCGCCCCGTTAAGAGAGATGATTATGGAAGCGGTAGCTGATACTGATGAAGAGTTAATGGTTAAGTACTTCGAGGGTGAAGAGTTTACTGTTGACGAAATCAAGGGTGCTATCCGTAAGGGTGTAAAGGAAGGTACAATTTATCCGGTATATTGCGGAAGCGGTCAGGAAAATATCGGTGTGCGTTCGTTAATGGACGGTATCGGCAAGTATTTACCGGCTCCGTCAGAGATTACACAGGTTGCCCGTGATGCTTCAACAGCAGAGCCGGTAGAAGTAGTTCAGAGTGAGGAAGAAACAACAGCGGCAATAGTATTCAAGACAATTGCAGACCCGTATGTAGGTAAGCTGTCGTTATTCAGAGTATATTCGGGAGAAATCAAGTCAGATTCAACATTATATAATCCGAACAGAGGCTGTGAGGAAAAGATTGGTAAGGTTTACACTATCTGCGGAAAGAAGCAGACAGAGGCAAAGGTTATCAAGGCAGGAGATATCGGCTGTGTAGCAAAGCTTGACAATACCAAGACAGGTGATACACTTTGTGCAAAGGGTAAGAATATTATTCTTACAGGTATTGAATTCCCGGCACCGGTATTATCAATGGCAGTTGAGCCTAAGGCAAAGGGTGATGAGGAGAAGATTATTTCAGGTCTTACAAGACTTATGGAAGAGGATCCGACATTCACAGTTACAAATAATTCAGAAACAAAGCAGACACTTATCAACGGTCAGGGCGAGCAGCATATAGATGTAATTGTAAGCAAGCTCCTTGCTAAGTACGGCACAAATGTAGTGCTTACAGAGCCGATTGTACCGTATCGTGAGACGATTTTAGGAACAGCTACTGTAGAGGGTAAGCACAAGAAGCAGTCAGGCGGTCACGGACAGTTTGGTCATGTTAAGATTGAGTTTGCACCGGGTGCTTCAGAAGAGATGATTTTTGAAGAAAAGGTATTCGGCGGAAGCGTTCCGAAGAACTACTTCCCGGCGGTTGAAAAGGGTCTCAGAGACTGCTGTGAACACGGTGTATTGGCAGGATATCCGGTAGTTAACTTAAAGGCTACATTATTAGACGGTTCATATCATCCGGTTGACTCATCAGAAATGGCATTCAAGACAGCTGCATCACTTGCGTTTAAGGATGGTGTAAAGCAGGCTAAGCCGGTATTGTTAGAGCCGATCGGTACGCTCAAGGTATATATTCCGGAGAGCATCATGGGTGATGTAATCGGAGATATCAACAAGCGTCGCGGTACAATCATGGGTATGGGCGAAAGCACAATAGAGGGTCTTAACATGGTAGAGGCAACAGTGCCGATGAGTGAGATGTTTAAGTATGCAACTGATCTGCGTTCAATGAGCAGAGGCAGAGGACAGTTCACATTTGAATTCTCAAGCTATGAGCAGGCTCCGGCAAATGTTGCTGAGAAGGTTATTGCTGACAGCAAGAAGGATTAATTACAGAGGGACGTTTCTTCGGAAACGTCCTCTTTTTGTTGTTAACAAGACCGCCAAAGCAAAATTTATCATTTCCTGCAATTATTACCAATATAATATTACATCGGGTTTTTCTTGACAATTCTACGATATAGTAGTATAATTATGATAGCGGTTTTATAACCGTTTTGAAAGGTTGGTGTTACATATGGCAAAGAAAAGATTATGTGTGATATTCGGCGGTCAGTCGCCGGAGCATGAGGTTTCCCGAAAGTCGGTAACCTCGGTTTTAAATAATCTGAATAAGGATAAATATGATATAGATGTAGTGGGAATAACAAAGGACGGCGAGTGGTATCTCTACACGGGAGACTGGTCAAATATTATAGGCGGTGAGTGGGAGGCTGATACAGCAAATAAAACTCATGCGGTTATTTCACCGGACGCTAAGGATAAAGCGCTTCTTGTATTCACTGATAATGGTGTAGAGAAAATTCATCCGGATGTGATTTTCCCTGTGCTTCACGGTGAGTACGGTGAGGACGGTACTGTTCAGGGACTGTTTGAGCTTTCGCATATTCCGTATGTCGGCATGGGAGTGCTTGCATCGGCAAACGGTATGGATAAGGTTTATTCAAAAATGGTATTCTCATCAGCAGATATTCCGCAGGCGGATTGGGTTGTTTACCGTCGGGGCGACGATATCGTAGCATGTATGGATGAAATTGAGAAAAAACTGGGATATCCTTGCTTTGTAAAGCCTGCATGTACAGGCTCGTCAGTGGGCGTAGGCAAGGCACATGACAGAGCAGAGCTTGAAAAGGCTCTCGCATATGCGGCACAGTTCGACAGAAAGGTGCTTATTGAGGAAAATATTGACGGTCACGAGGTTGAGTGTGCCGTATTGGGCAATGATGATGTTAAGGCAGCAGAGGTTGGAGAAATTAAGCCGACTGTTGAATTCTATGACTTTGACGCAAAGTATAACGATAATTCAACTGAGCTTCAGATTCCGGCAGATATTCCGGCAGATACAAAGAAGAAAATTCAGGAGTATGCTGTTAAGGCATTTAAAGCACTTGACGGTCAGGGACTGACAAGAGTTGATTTCTTCATCAAGTACAGTGACGGTTCAATTGTATTGAACGAAGTTAATACACTTCCGGGCTTTACAAATATCAGCATGTACCCGAAATTATGGGATGCGTGCGGCGTGGGATACAGTGAGTTGCTTGACAGAATAATTGCTCTTGCTGAAAGCAGGGTGAAGTAATGGACAACAGAAGTATTGGCGTATTTGATTCCGGTCTTGGCGGACTTACGGCTGTCAAGAAAATCATGGAAGAGTTACCCGATGAGCATGTAATATATTTCGGTGACACAGGTCGTGTACCGTACGGGACACGTTCACATGAAACTATACTCAAATATACAAAAAGCGATATCCGCTTTTTAAAAAGCTTTGATGTTAAAATGATTGTGATTGCCTGCGGAACAGCCTCATCAGTGGCATTACCGGGAATCAAAGAGGAGTTTGACGTTCCGATTGTCGGCGTTGTTGATGCAACAGTATATGCGGCAGTCCGTGCGACGAAGAACAAAAAAATAGGTATAATAGGAACACCGGGAACAATAAAAAGCGGTTCGTATGAGAAGCAGATAACTGCATATGACGGAGAAATGCAGACATTTACAAAAGCATGTCCGTTATTTGTGCCGTTGGTGGAGAACGGTCATTTTAATACACCGGTTACAAGGCTTGTTATTGAGGAATACCTTGAGGATATCAAGGCGGCAGGAGTTGACACGCTGATTCTGGGATGTACGCATTATCCGCTTATGAAAGAAGCAATCCGCGACTATATGGGCGAGGGTGTTACATTAATTGACCCGGGTGCAGAGGTATCGATATATCTGAAGAAGCGTCTGTCGCGTGAGGATGCATTTTGTGAATCAGGCAGGCAGGAGCCGTACAGATATTATGTAAGCGACAGCGTAGAGAGCTTTGAAGAGCTTGCATCGGTATTCCTTGAGAAAAAGATAAACGGACAGGTTGAAAAGATAGATATAGAGAAGTATTGAAATAATGACAATAAAAGTAATAAATCATCAGACTATAGATAACGACACTGATATTATAGAAGAAAACGGATGCGGAACTATTCATGTGAAGAATGGTAGAATATACATTATCTATGATGTAGTGACAGAAGAAGGTAGCAGTAAGGTTACCATATTTGCCGACAATGACTGCGTAAAGATAAAGCGTGACGGTGAATATTCAACCACGCTGGTTTATGACGCAAAAAAAACGACATCAATAAGATATGCCACACCTTACGGCGGTATTGATATGGAGATAAGAACGCATCAGATACACAACGGATTAACAGAACGGGGTGGAATACTCAAGCTTGTATATACCCTTGTTATGCAGGGAATGAGTACTTATAATGATACAGATATAATCGTTGGTTAATGTGAGGATAAGACAGTGAATATGATAAAAAGAATAATTGCTGCGATGCTTTGTGCGGCAGTTGTGAGTGTTCCGTTATCAGGATTTGCACAATACAGCAGCTTTTCGGAGCAGGCGGCGGCTACGAATAATAACATAACGGAGAATGATGCTGCGGAGGTTCAGGAATTTGAGGGCAGCGGAAACTACCGTGCGTTAGAGCAGATAGCTCAATATATAGGTGAGCTGTATGTTGATGAAAGCGTAACACCGGAGCTGGCTATAGAAAAAGGTCTTTCATCGTATCTGGACGGTAACGACAAAGCTCTTTGGGATTTGCTCAAAGCGATGTTTAAAAGCCTTGACCCCTGGTGTGATTTCTATACAAATTCCGAATACAAGGAATATCAGGATAATATTAACAGAACATTCTACGGAATCGGCATATCAATCATTGAAAATGAGGGATATGTTGAGATTGCCGGATTCACTGAAGAGGGCGGTCTTGCACAGCAGTCCGGCTTCAAGGTGGGCGATAAGATTGCAAAGGTTGCCGGAGTGGATTGTGCAGGTAAATCTACAAATGCAGTAAGAAATCTCATAGTAGGTGAGCTTGGTACAAAGGTAACGGTTACAGTACTTCGCGACGGTAAGCTTATAGATATTATTGCAACACGCACGGAAGTGAAGCAGGCAACGGCAACAGCAGGAATATTCGAGGGTAATATCGGATATTTAAGGATTGCATCGTTCGGCTCGGAAACAGCGGCAGAGGTTGCAGAGGGACTTGATTTCTTTACTGAGAACGGTGTAAATAAATTTATTCTTGATCTGCGTGATAACGGCGGAGGAATGCTTGATGCGGCTGTTGAGATTGCACAGATGCTTATACCAAAGGGGAAAATAATAGATGTCGTTTACCGTGAAGAGGTTAATAACCAATCATACTATGCTGAGGGTGCAAGTACGGACTTTGATATAGTAGTGCTTGTAAATGAATATACAGCGAGTGCATCAGAGGTTCTGGCGAGTGCTATTCAGGATTCGGGTACAGGTAAGCTGGTGGGTGAGACTACATATGGAAAAGCAGTTGTTCAGCAGGTTTTTCCGTTGCAGAATGGAATGTATTTTAAGCTTACGGTAGGTGAGTATATAACCCGTAACGGAAAATCGATAAACCTTGTCGGACTTGAGCCGGATGAATTTGTGAATAACACAACCCAGATGATTGACTCGACTAAATATACCACCTTTGACTTTAAAACAAGAGCGTCATTGGGTGACTATACGAAAAACGTACTTGCGGCAAAGGAAAAGCTTGGATTGTTGGGCTATTACAACGGAAGAGCCGGTGATATGGTATTTAATGCAGAATTAAAGGATGCCATAAAGGCGTTCCAGGGAGATAACAGGCTTTCGGCAAGCGGAGTACTTGATATAGCAACGCAAGTGAAAATCGAGGATGAATTTGAGAAGCTTAAAACAGTGGTTGACCGTCAGTTATATACAGCATACGAGATGCTTGGCGGTGATCCGGCTGTGCTTATGGAAACTGAATAAAAATGGTGGTCGGATCTGTATCCGACCATTATTTATAGGGGAGATGATGAGAATGAGTAAAAGCAATGTGCTTGAGGGCAGAACGTCAATAACACTTTTAAAAATAGCACTGCCGATTATGATTGGTAATCTGTTACAACTTTTATATAATTTCACTGATACTTATTGGCTTGGCAAGCTTGGTGCGGAGGCAATGGCAGCGATTACGGTTATTTCTCCTGTACAGTCGGTTATTATAAGCTTTGGCGGTGGCTTGAGTGCGGGCGGTGCTGTAGTAATGTCACAATGCTTTGGTGCGGGAGACGACAGTCGATGTAAAAAAGCTGCGAATCAGCTGTTTGCGCTGATTATGTGCTTTTCAGTTGTCGCCGCTATTGTTTTGTATTTCTTCTGTAGGCCTATGCTGGGTGCGATGGGTGCAGTGGGAGAGGTGGCAGAGATAGCGATAACATATCAGCAGATAATGGTTATTGATATTCCGCTTTTATATATCGTTAATATTTACACTGCAATAAATAATGCTGAGGGTAAAACGGCGAAACCGCTTGTGTTTAATTTTATAGGAATTGTGCTGAATATGATACTGGATCCGTTGTTCATTGTAGATATGGGATGGGGTGCAGCAGGTGCGGCACTTGCAACAGTGTTTGCAAAGCTGCCCGGCGCAGTTATTGCAATGAGGCTTATGGTGAGCAGAAAAAAGAGAGTTCACTTATCTGTATCTATGATGAAATTTGATTGGCATATGATAAAAAATATATTGAAAGTAAGCCTGCCGATGAGCATAGGAAATTCAGCAATGAGCTTTGGCTTTGTACTTATGAGTAAGAGTGTAATGAGCTATGGTACACTTGCGGTTGCGGCATACGGAATAGGAAACAAAATAAACGGAATAGTATCGTCCCCATCAATGGCTATGGGAAATGCGGTATCAATTATGTCGGGTCAGGCGAAGGGAGCAGGGCGTCCGGAAAAAGCCGGGAATGCATGGCTTTGCGGAATGGGTATGATGTGTATGCTTCTTGTTGTTACGGGATTTATAATCTCGAGAAACAGCATATCAACAGCAATTATACATATATTTTCCGATGACGTGCAGGTAATAGAATATGGGGCACATTTTCTTGCGATAATGTCGTTGTGGTCATGGACGAACGGTGTATATGATTCGTCAAAGGGATATCTGAACGGGCAAGGTAAAACGGTCTCGACGGTAACGGTAAATGCCGCACGGCTCTGGGTATTCAGATTTGCAATACTTTTTGTATGTGAACGGATATTAAAGATAGGAGTCGGCAGTATCTGGTATGCGGTTACGTTTTCGAATGCACTTGCAGCAGTGACAATGTCGGCATGTGCAGTTTGGTATATGAAGAGAAAGAGGGCGTTGCGTTAAGCAACCCCCTCTCAGACCGTCGATAAATTGGTCAGATCACGCATAACTATACTTATAAAAGTGTAAATTAAAAATTAAATTTTCTTTTGCGAATGGCGGTGTCCCATCGAGGAACGCCGCCATTATGCGTTTTTTGCGAAAATAAACTCTACCGTACCAACGTACGCCGACAAGTTTATTTTCGCAAAATCTGCCCTGATTTCTCGCAGTCTGACAGCTTGTAGCCGGTTTAGCTACAAGCTGAGAGGGCGTTGCGTTAAGCAACACCCTCTTTAGCGTTTCTTATTAAAATACTGATAAATATTACATTTGAGCATACCGTTATAAATCTTGCGTTTTTTATCAGCCTTCTTGCCGAACAGCTTTTCAAAATCCTCGTTTGGAACAAGAATATACTTCGCCCAGTTATCAAGTCCGGCAAAGTTTTCTCCAATCTCACGGTACAGCTTTTCACATTCCTTTTTATCGCCCATTCTCTCGCCGTAGGGAGGATTGGTTATGATTGTTCCGTCGCTTTTGTCAACAAATACTTTTCTTGCATCGCAGTGTGAAACATTGATGAATTCAGCTACACCTGCCTTGACTGCATTGTCCTGTGTCAGCTTCACGCAGTCGGGGTCAATGTCGGAAGCGTAAATCTCAAGGGGTACATTATGTATGGAGGATTTAGCCTCCTCCAATGCATTGTCCCAAAGCTTAGAGTCGATATACGGGAACTGCTGTGCCGCAAAGGTACGGTTTATTCCGGGTGCAATATTGCGTTTGAACATTGCTGCTTCAATTGGTATTGTACCTGAGCCGCAGAACGGGTCTAAAAACGGCTGTTCAAATTTCCAGAAACTCATGGTGACCATTGCTGCGGCAATGGTTTCACGCAACGGTGCTGTGTTAGAATTATTTCGGTAGCCACGCTTGTGTAACGGTACACCCGAGGTGTCGAGCATGATTGTAACACGGTCTTTCATTATGGAGAACTGTATCTGATACATCTCACCGTCCTCCGGTAACTGTTCAATGCCATAAGCAAGAGACAGCTTTTTCGCAACAGCTTTTTTAATAATAGACTGACAGCTCGGCACACTTGCAAGCTGAGATTTTAATGAATAGCCCTTGACCGGGAACATGCCGTTCGGAGTAATCCATCTTGCCCAGTCAATGTCATATACGTTGTCAAACAGCTCGCTGAAAGTCAGTGCGTTAAATTCACCAAGCTTGATTAAAATACGCTCGCCTGTCCTTATCCACATGTTTGCACGACATATTGCTTCATAATCTCCTAAAAATGTAACACGTCCGTCCTCTACAGAAGTGGTTTCATAGCCAAGACGGCGAACCTCACGGGACACGAAAGCTTCCATTCCGAATAATGTCGGAATTATAATTTCAAATTTATCCATGTTTCTTATTCCTTACCCTGCTCTTTTTTATTTTAAAGGAGCGTGAACTCTTTTTCTTGTGCGGCTTACTGACTTCTTTTTTCTCGAATTTTCTGAAAATTCCCGGATACATATCCTGCTCAAGAACAAAATCAATCTTACGGGCTCGTATATCTGTGTTTACGAGAACCACTATTACAGGATCGCCTGTTTTATAGGTGATTCCGGAATGCTCCCCCCGGAGTACAGAGTTTTCTTCGTCATAGACATAATAATCACCGTTCATGTTTTCAACTCTGACAAGTCCCTCCACAGTGTTGGGAAGCTCCACAAACATTCCGAAATTAGTAACGTTTGCAACTGTTGCCTCAAAGGTTTCGCCAATGTAGTTTGACATGTACGCGGTTTTCATCAGGTCATCAACATCACGCTCGGTATATTCCGCACCGAGCTCACGCTCGCTCGACTGTGCAGCCGCTTCAGGAACGATTGCGGTAAAATGCTGATATTTGTTGCCAACTAAATCGCCGTCAATGAATGCTTTTAAAATGCGGTGAATCATCAAATCGGGATAACGTCTGATAGGCGAGGTGAAGTGGCAGTAATACTTTGCCGCAAGTCCGAAATGTCCTGCATTTTCCTCGCTGTATGCCGCTTTCATAAGTGAGTGCAGCATTTCGAGTGCGACCATGTTTTCTTCGGGAGTATCCTTGACTTCATCAAGCACTGCCTGCAAGGCTTTCGGATGAATAGGCTCATCATTGTCAATCCGACCCTTAATCTGCATGTTGAACGGTCGGATGAAGCGGTTAAATGCAGTGAGCTTCTCAACTGACGGAGCCTCGTGAATTCGATATACGAACGGAATCTCTGACCAGAATGCATACTCCGCAATTGTTTCATTGGCACAAAGCATAAATTCCTCAATCATTTTGTTTGAAACTCCACGCTCCGCCTTGCCGATATCAATCGGATTTCCGTCCTCGTCAACAATGATTTTTGTTTCGGGGAAGTCAAATGCAATTGCACCTCTCTCATCTCGCATTTTAGTGAGAATTGCAGCCAGCTCCTCCATTTTTTTGATGGTGGGAACAAGATGAGAATATTCAGTGCATAATTCTTCGTCACCCTCTAAAATGGAGGTTACCTTATTATATGTCATACGCTCCTTTGAGCATATAACAGCTTTTTTTAATTCGTGAGCTATTACATGTCCCTTTGAGTTGATTTCCATCATTACGGAAAGTGTAAGACGGTCAACTTTGGGGTTGAGTGAGCATATGCCGTTTGAAAGTTCAACAGGCAGCATGGGTATAACACGGTCTGCGAGATATACGCTTGTACCACGCTCAAATGCCTCGTTATCAAGTGGCGAGCTTTCACGGACATAATGTGTCACGTCGGCAATGTGTACACCTAAGAGGTAGTGACCGTTTTCAAGAATATCAAGGGAAACGGCATCATCAAAGTCTCGTGCATCATCACCGTCTATTGTAAAAATAAGCTTGTCACGGTAGTCCTCGCGTCCGGCAAGGTCTTTTTCACTGACCTCTCCGGGAGCGTTTTTTGCAGCATGCAAAGTTTCCTCATCAAACTCCTGCTTGATATTATTTGCCAAAATAATACCCTCAATCATGCTCTTTAAGGAATCGCTTTTGCCAAGTACAACAAGTACACGTCCGAAAAGTGTCCCCTTATCAGATAATTTTGTCACCTCAACGCTTACCCGGTCACCGGCAACGGCACCGCCTAAGCTTTCGTTGCGCACGCATACGCCCTTAAATATGCGTGTGTCATCCGGATATACAAAAAATGTGCCGTCACGACGTTTTGACAGCACGCCGACTATATTTTTATTAACTGCCTCGGTAACTTTAATTACATGTCCCTCACGCTTTGTGTTTTCGTGTCCCTCAAAATCAATCTTGACAAGCACCTTGTCGCCGTGCAGGGCGTTTTCCATATTATCACCGTGAATGAATACATCGGCTTCATTCTCGTCGTCGCAGATAAGGAATCCGAAAAATCCCTTTGCATTGCAGCGGAGAGTTCCGCTTACAAGGTGCATGCTCTTATCCACTGCCATATAACGCTGCTTTTTGGTAAGCGTGATTTTACCCTCATTAACAAGCTCATCAAGAATATCGGATAATTCGCCGATATCCTCAAGCGGCACATCAAGCACCATAGCAAGCTCGCTGAACTGGAGAGGGATATATTCGCTTGATTTCATATAAGCTAAAATTCTGTCTTTTCTTTCCATTTATTTTCCTCATCGTTTTTTTGTTTTTATCTTTCTCATTATTCTATAATTTTATAACAAAATACGGGTTGTGTCAAGGAAAAAGAAAAAATTAGGTAATTGACATTATTTTTACTAAGGTGTATAATGTTGGTAAATAAATTTATGGGGTGCAAATTATGGGTAAATTTGTAATGATAGGTGGCGGTGAAAACGGTCATCACAGCACACAGTATGAAACTTCAATATTTGATAAGGAAATAATAAAACTCACTAATAAAAAAAATCCCGATTTCCTGTTTGTCGGTTTAGCTAATAAATATCCGGATTACTATTATGAAGTAATGAAAGGTATTTATGGCAACATGTATGGTTGCTGTACGGACTATTTGACGAGCGAAGATATTAAGGATAAAGCAATCACACAAAGCAAAATTGATAAAGCGGATATAATCTATGTCGGCGGCGGTAACACGCTGAATTTGATGAAAAGATTTAGAAAGTATGAAATTGATAAAATGCTTGTTAAGGCATACGAGCAGGATAAGGTTTTATGCGGAGTGAGTGCCGGGGCGATATGCTGGTGCGGATACGGTCAGTCTGATTCAAGAGCGGATGGTTCAATCCGAGTAACCGGATTGGGATTGGTTGATTTATTGTTTTGTCCTCATATTTTGACACAACCGCAAAGAACAGAGTATCTTAAAAATATGATGAAAACAACATATAAAATGCCTGCTGTGGCACTTGACAGGGCAGCTTTGGAGATTGTTGATGACAAGTATAGAGTTTTGTATTTGGAGGAAAATTCAAAGGCAGCTAAGTGTTATTGGAAGAATGGTATATATTATTCGGAAGATATTAGATCTTCGAAGTGGAAAAGTGTTGAGGAATTGTGTCGGAAATAAGAGGTGAATATTAAGTGAATTTGTATTTGGTTCGTGGAAAATCAGCAACAGGAAAAACAACTATTACGGATTTGCTGAGTAAGAAGTTGAATGTTCCGGTTTTGCGGAAAGATGATATATTTGATACGTTGTCAAAATATGAGGATAATATAGGTACGCTTAACGGTGCAAGCTATGATATACTCGCAAGACTGATACAGACTTGTATTGATAATCAGTCAGATGTAATAGTCGATATTGCATTGCAGCATACTCCATCTTTACAAGTGTTTTTAGATAAAATAGATTTTAAAGATGCATTTGTATATAGATTTTTTTGTGATTGCAGTGATGATGAAGTATGGCTTGACCGTTGGCGTGATCGGCTCAAAAATCCCTTGCCGAATCAGTATTTTAAGAGCATTGACGAAATTGTGGAGCATTACGGAAACTGTGAGATTGTACCAGTGGACGGTGAGGTTGTTTTGGATAGCGTATTTGCGCTTGATAAGTTGATAGATAAAATAATAGAAAAAGTGGAGGAATAAAAAATGCATTTTACATACTGTTCGCAGTGCGGAAAAAAGTTAATTTACAAAGAAATAGGAGATGAGGGCAAAATACCGTTTTGCACGGATTGTAGCTGTCCATTCTGGGATATGTTCACAACGTGCGTTATATGTGCAGCAGTGAACGAATATAACGAGGTTGCGTTAATCAGGCAATCGTATGTATCGGAAAAGAAATATGTGTGCATTGCCGGAATAATACAGCTTGGCGAAAATGCCGAGGAAACAGCAGTGCGTGAAATCAAAGAGGAAGTTGGGATTGATGTAGAATCACTTGAATATGTTCAGAGCTATTTCTATGATAAAAAGGCAATGCTAATGCTTGGATATAAGGCGAATGTAAAGAAAAAGGATTTTGCTTTATCGGGCGAAGTTGACAGTGCCGAGTGGGTTCCGATAAGCGAAGCACCGTCAAAATTGCGTGAGGGAAGTATCGCCTGGCAGTTAGTCAGCACAATAAAATAAAAATTACACAAAAACTTTACATCTGACTATTGACAGGTGTAAAGTTTTTGTGTATAATGTGTGTAAAGACTAAACAATGCTACATGAGTGGCAAAAGGAGCAGCAATGAATATTAAGACAGATATTGTAATTGCCGGATGTGGCGTGGGCGGATTATTCTGTGCTCTCCATATTCCGGACGATAAGGAGGTAATCCTCGTTACAAAGTCAAGAGCTGAAGAATGTGATTCGTATCTGGCACAGGGCGGAATTTGTGTGCTTAAGAATGATGAGGATTATGACAGCTATTTCGAGGATACAATGCGTGCAGGTCATTACGAAAACAACCGTGAATCGGTTGATATAATGCTTCGTGAATCACGCTCTGTTATAGAAAAATTAGTGGAGTGCGGTGTTGATTTCGAGCGTAACGCTGACGGCAGCTTCGCTTACACAAAAGAGGGTGCTCACTCGACCGAGCGAATTCTTTTCCATAAGGATATTACGGGCAAGGAAATCACCTCAAAGCTTCTTGAATATGTGAAAAAACTACCGAATGTGAAAATTATCGAGAATTTCACAATGGTGGATATTATAGAAAACGAGGGTAAGTGTGCCGGGATTATCGGCAGAAACGAGCTTGATGAAATGTCAGCAATTTATGCTGACTATACCGTATTTGCAACGGGCGGTATCGGCGGACTTTATGAGCAGTCCACAAATTATCCGCATCTGACGGGTGATGCTTTGGCGATTGCGATAAAACACGGAGTGGAGCTGCAAAATGTTGATTATATCCAGATTCATCCGACAACGCTCTATTCGAGAAAAAAAGGCAGACGCTTTTTGATATCGGAATCTGTAAGAGGCGAGGGTGCGTTCTTGTTCAATTCGCATATGGAGCGATTTGTTGATGAATTACAGCCTCGTGATGTGGTTGCAAAGGCAATAACGGAGCAGATGAAGAAAGACAAGAAGCCGTATGTGTGGTTATCGATGAAGCCGATACCTAAAGAGGAAATAATGAGTCATTTTCCGAATATCTACAAGCGATGTAAGGAAGAGGGCTATGACGTAACAAAGGAATGTATTCCGGTAGTTCCGGCACAGCATTATTTCATGGGCGGTATCAAAGTAGATGCAAAGGCGAGAACGAATATGTCTCATCTGTATGCGGTGGGCGAAACCGCCTGCAACGGAGTACATGGCAAGAACAGACTTGCAAGCAATTCGCTTCTGGAAAGCTTAGTCTGGGCAAGAAATGCCGCAAGGGATATTATGGATACCTACGAGGCGATAGGGCATACTCCGGCGGTTAATCTGAAGCTGTATAAAAAGTGTGACAGGCACTATAAAAAAGATGTATTGAATGAAATAAAAAGAGAGAGGGAAAAACATGAATAATATAACAATGCTTTTAAATGCCGACGAGCTTATCAAGCTCGCATTAAGAGAGGATATTTCAAGCGAGGATGTAACAACAAATTCAGTAATGCGTGAGTATCAGAAAGGTGAAGTTGATCTTATCTGCAAGCAGGACGGAATCATTGCCGGACTTGATGTGTTCAAGCGTGTATTTGAACTGCTTGACGATACAACGGTTATCGAGCTTTATGCCAAGGACGGTGACGAGGTTTCAAACGGTCAGCTTTTAGGTAAGGTTACAGGCGATATCCGTGTGCTTTTATCGGGAGAGCGTACAGCACTTAATTATTTGCAGAGAATGAGCGGTATTGCGACATATACAAAGTCAATCGCAAAGCTGTTGGAGGGTTCAAAGACAAAGCTTCTTGATACAAGAAAGACAACTCCCAATATGCGTATTTTTGAAAAGTATGCGGTTAAGGCAGGCGGCGGTTATAACCACCGTTACAACTTGAGCGACGGTATTCTCTTAAAGGATAACCACATTGGTGCGGCAGGCGGTGTCAAGGAAGCGATTACAATGGCTAAGGAATATGCACCGTTTGTAAGAAAGATAGAGGTCGAGGTTGAAAATCTTGATATGGTAAAAGAGGCGGTTGAAGCAGGTGCAGATATTATCATGCTTGACAATATGACGCCTGACGAAATGGCAGAGGCTATTAAGATAATTGACGGCAGAGCAGAAACAGAGTGCAGCGGTAATGTGACGAGAGAAAATGTTGAAAGATTGATAAATCTCGGTGTGGATTACATTTCAAGCGGTGCGCTGACACATTCAGCACCGATATTAGATTTATCATTGAAGAATTTACACGCTATCTGAAAAAATACTCGTTGCATCTTGCCCATAATCAGGACTTGAAGTATATATGATTATGAACAACCTGCTTAGAGTGTTTTTCCGGAGAATGGGCAGTAATTGAAAGGAAAATAAAATGAACAGTGTTGAAAGACGGAAGGAAATTTTAAATTTAATACGAAAAAGCCCCGGTCCGTTATCGGGCGGTTCATTGGCAAAAACAATGTCGGTATCGCGTCAGGTGATTGTGCGTGATATTGCAATGATAAAGGACGAGGGCAATGATATAATTGCAACTAACCGAGGCTATATCTTAAACCGTCCGCCCAGAGTAAAGCGTGTGCTTAAAATGGTACACGCCGATCACGAGGTGGGCGACGAGCTTTATACAATTCTCGATATGGGCGGCTGGATAGAAGACGTATTCGTATGGCACAAAACCTATGGCAGAATAACGGCGGAAATCCGTATAACTTCAAAAGATGCGGCAGACAGATATATAGACAGCCTTGAAAACGGCAGGTCAAGTCCGCTTAAGAATGTGACATCGGAGTATCATTATCATACGGTGACCGCAGAAAATGAGCAGATATTGGATGCGATTGCGGCAGAAATGGAAAAACGTGGGTTTTTGGTGCGTGATGAGGAATGAATGAAACGGGATACTGCATATGCAGTATCCCGTTAGTGTTATTTTAAAATACTTTCTGCTAACTCTCGCAAAATCTTGCATTCGCTCTCAATATCATTTGCGGCAAATATCGCAGATACAAGGGCAATGCCCTTGATTCCGCTGCCACGCAGCTGAATCATATTTCCTTTGTTTATACCGCCAATTGCAACAACCGGAATATCCACCGCATTGCATATGTCGCACAGCACGTCATACGGCACGTCGCTCGCATCCAATTTAGTGCTTGTTGAAAATACTGCACCTACACCGAGGTAATCGGCTCCGTCTGCGACTGCCTTCTTTGCCTGTTCGACTGTCTGTACGGACACTCCTAAAATCTTATTTCCGATTGCCTTTCGCACTTCGGCAGCATCGGCATCGTCCTGACCGATATGCACACCGTCTGCGTTTGCCTGAACGGCAATTTCAACCTCGTCATTTATGATGAACGGCACATTGTATTCCTTGCATAATGTTCCGATTTCTATAGCCTCCTGAAGAAATTCATCGTAGGCAAGCTCTTTTTCACGAAGCTGGAGGATTGTTACACCGCCCTTTAACGAATAATTAACCTGCTCATACAAAGTGAGTCCGTTAAGCCACATACGGTCGGTCACGGCATATAAAAGTAAATCATCTGATTTCATACTTTGCTCCTTTTTCAAGCTCTTCAGGTGTGAGGTTATATACTGCATCAATTATGTAATTACGATAGCTTGAATTACCGTCTTTCTCACTCATACGCTTCTGAGCAATTTCACCGCAAAGTCCCATTGCACATACTGCAGCAGCAGTTGCTTCTAAAACGTTTTCACGATTGGCTGTAATATATGCCGCAGTCATAGCACTGAGCTGACAGCCTGTTCCGGTAATTGATGACATCATTGCATGACCGTTTCTGATGCAGTATGCCTTTTTACTGTCGGCAACTATATCAATCGCACCTGTAACTGCGATTACTGAATTTGTTTTCTTTGCATATGCTTTTACAAATTCAATTGTTTTATCAAGGTTTTCCTCCGTGACCTTGTCTGCAACATCGGCATCCACGCCCTTGGTTGTGCCTGTGTTTAAGGCAAGTGCTTTGATTTCTGAAATATTTCCTCTTATAACACTGAACTGTCCCGCTTCAAGAAGTTTGTTTGCGGTTTCTGTGCGAAGTGCAGTTGCACCTGCACCTACCGGGTCAAGCACTGCCGGATGTGAAAGCTCGTTTGCTCTTTTAAGAGCCGCAAGCATTGAGGGGATAGTGCTGGCGTTTAAAGTACCGATGTTGATACAAAGTCCGCCGCAGATTGATGTCATATCTGCTGCCTCATTTATATCGTCCGCCATAATCGGTGAGCCTCCGCACCCAAGCAGGATGTTTGCACAGTCATTCACTGTCACATAGTTTGTGATGTTGTGAATAAGCGGAGTGGTGCTTCTTACGTTGGTTAAAATTTCTTTGAACATGTTTTTTGTCCTTCTTTCATGTATTATTATTTCGGTAAAGGCTCAAAAGCCTACTCTCACCCTGAAACACAGGTTCCCTCGCATAATACCAAAGACGTCAAGCGCTCCCTTGCCGCCCGCAAACCTCCTTTCAAAAAAATAACGGATAACCCGATTGGATTATCCGTATAAATCAAAACAATGACTTCCTACGCCGGCATTATCCGTATCAGGTTAAAGGGTCGAAGTTGGATTACTTCCTCTCAGCCGGCACAATTCCGGCTCCCCTGTCTGTAATTATGATACACTTGTTTTTGTGATTTGTCAAGTGTTAATTTTCATTGGATTTGATTAAAGCGTTGATGATTGATATTTTTACTGTTGCCTTGACAACTTGTGTAAAAATTGGTATAATTTTATTATAATAATGCTTTGGAGGTATGACAAATGAAACGGTTTACAGCATTTATTTTAAGCTTGAGTATGGTGTTTTCGATGATGTTCTCTATTGCACCACAGGCTCAGGCAAGTTCGGCTGTAGTTACAAAATTAGTCAACTACATAAAAAAGAATGGTACAGAAGTAAGTGACACAGTCACCAAAATTGAGGATGTTTTTACCAATAATAGCTGGACATATACGGGGAAGCTTTTGTATCACAGTGATGATAATATTATAGTTTTTGAGTTTACCGGAAAAAAAGGAAGCAGTCAGACTGTTCAGGTGGGTTTTGATTACAATATTTCTACACAGAAAGCAAACGGTAACAGTATATCAGCAAACTGCATAATCGGAATGGGAACTTTGTCTGCTTCTGCAGACTTTGATATTGCAAAATATACCGAAGACACAGAGCTTGACTATGAGATTGGATTTTCATTCGGTATTTCATCAACTCCCGATTTGAATGCGATAACGCAGGCGGCAGTTTTAGAATGGAATTTAATGTGTATAGCTTCAATAGGATATTCACTGTCTGACATTGGATTTAGTTCGTATGGAAATAACAATTCCACGCCAACACCTACACCGGAGTCGGCTCGTTCTACAGCAAAACTGAATAGTGTGACAAACGGAACAACAGGCAATACTGCTGTCTTGAATTATACATTAAATATGAGTTCTTCAGATGTACCGTATGCAGTTGGGTATGAGATTTTAAAGGATGGTATTACATCTGAAGCATCTGTTGGCGGATTGAGATATACAACGGGTACACATTCAACAACTATTGATATTTCAAGACTGGCTGATTATGGTGACCGGTCGTGGGAATTTGATATACTGTTCTGGAGCAGCGATACATCGTTCCGTGTTGCATCAAATGTATTAACTGTTCCGATAAAGGTTGTGAACGGAATTGCATATGTGGATGACGGAACAGTACAGATAACACCAAGTCCGTCACCAACACCAAAGCCGACGGCAACACCGACACCAACTCCGAGACCGGTATATACTGTAACATATAATGCAAACGGCGGAACAGGGGCACCGTCAAGTTTCAGAATAACGGCGAATAATCTTCATATTATTTCATCAGATGCTCCTGTACGTCCGGGTTATACCTTTAAGGGCTGGGCATTGGCGGCAACCGCAACATCACCGCAATATAAGGGCGGAAGTACAATGACCGTAACGAAAAATGTTACGCTTTATGCGGTATGGAATAAGATAAGCACGGCAGGAAACAGCCTGAAAGTAACAGAAGCCACCAATATTGACGGAAAGGTGAATATTACAGCGGCACTGACATACGGCACAACACTGCAGGGCAAGGTTGTTGCGGCGGTGTATGACAATAACGGCAGACTGACACAGCTGAAATCATATGATGCGGCAAAGAATATCAATATAGAATTTACGCCGGGTGAAAACGATAAAGAAGCTAAAATTTTATGGTGGTATGCGGTGTCTGATGCGTATCCGATGTGTGACAGTGTAAAGCTGGACATTGATGCACTGCGTCCTCAGTTGATTTCGGAGCTCGCGGAAAATACTGCACTGAATACAGGCAAATATATAGAGATTGATACGGAAAACAGCTATATAGTATATTGTTATGATGAAACAGCTTATGAAACAGCTCTTAATATGGACAATATCATAACAAGAAAGTATTATGAAAAGGATTCAATGTTAAGACTTGAGGAAAATGTTACATATCTCGGCAGTATAGAAGCATTGGGTAATATATACTATTGCTTTGAGACAGAAACAAAAAATCCGAACGTAACACCTACTCCTGCACCGACAGCAGTACCTGAATATACACTTGCACAGCTTAAAGCGGGACAGGTGCTTGAATCTGAAACACTGCTTACAACGGTAAAGGACAACAGCTCCATAGTATATTGCTATTACGATACAACGCTTGAAAATGCACTTGATTTCCGGTATATGGTTTCAAATGAAACGCTTGCATCGGGAGTTGAGTTCAAGGCAGGACAAAAGCTTGTGTTCCTTGGCAGTAAGGTAAGCGGAGCGATAACATATTATTGCTTTGAAACGGAGATAAAGAATCCGATGATTGAGGATTCGGCGACGCCTGTGCCGGAGGTGACGGCAACACCGGAGCCGACAGAGCCGCCGTGGTGGGCGGCAACACCAACACCGGAGCCTACCCCTACTCCTACGCCAACGCCGAAGCCCACTCCAACGCCAACGGCAACAGCGACAGAAGCTCCGGAAGTAACGGAAGAACCGACGGAGACAGATGCACCTGCGGAAACAGAAGCTCCGGAAATAACGGAGAAACCGACGGCGACAGATGCACCGACGGAAACGCCGACACTAGCGAGTGGAACATGCGGCGATAATGTGACGTGGACGCTTGATGAGGCGGGAGTGCTGACAATTTCTGGTACAGGTGATATGGAAGACTATGAAGTTTCTTCATCAGTGCCTTGGTATGGAAAACGGAGCAGTATAAAGTCAGTAGTGCTTGAAGAGGGTGTAACAAGCATAGGGGTTTATGCGTTCAGGACTTGCATCAGCTTAGAAAGTATAACAATCCCTGACAGCGTAACAAGCATAGGATATCGTGCGTTCCAATATTGTAAAAGCTTAGAAAGCATAGTAATCCCTGACAGTGTAACGAGCATAGGAGACGATGCGTTCTATGGCTGTAGCAGCCTAACAAGCGTAATAATTCCAGATGGAGTAATGAGTATAGGCGAGTCTGCGTTCTGTGTTTGCGTCAGCTTGGCAAGCATAACAATCCCGGACAGCGTAACGAGTATAGGTAATTATGTGTTCAGTGGATGCAGCAGCTTAGCAAGTGTAACAATCCCGGACAGCGTAACAAGTATAGGTAATTATGTGTTCAGTGGATGCAGCAGTTTAGAAACAGTGTACTACACCGGTACGGAAGCGGAATGGAATGCAATTTCGATTGGTTTGGGTAATGAGTATTTAACAGATGCAACAATTGTGTATAATTACACTGGTGAATGAGAGAGGCGGAAATGATGAGGGAGTGCAGTAATAGATTCATAAAAATATTAGCTGTAGTGGTACTTCTTTTGATGATTTATGAGATTTCAAAAATTTTTGCCGGGTTTCCGCATAAAAGAGATTTATTCGATTATAGTTTGATGGACTATTTTGACGTTATTGTATCTGCTTTTGTAGGACTTGCAACACTACGTCTGGGCTATGTTGCCAACAAACAAAATGAGACAATGAACCGAATTGAAGAAAGCAGGGAAAAACGCAGTAAGAGCTGTGAAGTGGCTTTGCAGAAGTATAAAGATGAAATGGGTACTGTTGCTTGCATTTCAAATGATTTCTATGAATATGATGAAGCTGATGGCAATTATGTAATAATGCGTATTGAAAACTGCGGAGAAGCTATGCTTCAAAGAATAAGACTTGATTTTGGAGAAGAGAAATTTGAAAGCTATGTAGCAGTAAACAGAAATGATTCT
Source organism: Clostridia bacterium (assembly GCA_045542415.1). GTDB lineage: Bacteria > Bacillota > Clostridia > UBA1381 > UBA1381 > UMGS1958. The sequence goes on along the minus strand of JAZQKZ010000042.1, from coordinate 29,594 downwards.
AAAAACGTAGAATTTATTATCCCGGATAATTATAAATATCAAAGAAAAGTCAAGGTCACATTCATAAGCTGTTATGAAAAAGAAACATATGGTGATTTTGAGATTGCGAAAGATAAATACGAAGAATTTCCATACATCAGGTATTATCATTATTATGCGGATAATAAATCAAAAATTATGTGATTTCCACCACCACACCGCCGCCCAAAAGGACGGCGGTGCTTGCTTTACAAGAAATTTACGGAAAAACAAAAATGCCCCTTGAAAAACAGAAAACAGTATGTTAAAATAATAACCAAAGAGAATTCAGACAGGGGAGAGTTAAGGGTATATTTAGTCCGGTTCTTTTTAATACTAAGTGCCGTAAAGGCAGATTGGAGAAAAATATGTATTATATTGGAATTGATTTGGGCGGAACAAATATCGCAGCAGGAATTGTAGATGAAAGCGGTGAGATTATCTGCCGGACAAGCACACCTACTCTGAAAGAACGTCCGATTGAGGAAATTATGGACGATATGGCAAGAGTGTCATTTGAGCTGTGCGAGGAGAGCGGGATTTCAATGTACTCAATTGCAGCAGTGGGAGTTGGCTGTCCCGGTTCGGTGGATAACAAAAACGGAATAATTTCCTACAGTAACAATATCCCGATGAAGATGGTAAAGATGCGCGAGTATCTTGAAAATAAGCTTGGAAAAAAAGTAAATCTTGAAAATGATGCAAATGCGGCGGCGTTCGGCGAATATGCAATAAACGGCGGCGGTGCGGAAAGCTTTTTGTTTATCACTCTCGGTACGGGCGTAGGCGGCGGTGTTATCCTTGATGGTAAGATATTCAGAGGCTTTAACGGTGTGGCAAGTGAAGCAGGTCATATGACGCTAGTTCATGACGGTGTAGAGTGTACCTGCGGCAAAAAAGGTTGCTGGGAAGCATATGCGTCGGTAACGGCACTTATAAATCAGACGAAGAAGGCAATCAGCGAAAATCCGGACAGTATTATGTGCGGTTGCGATAAAGTGACGGGAAGAACTGCATTTGATGCGGCTAAGGCGGGTGACGAGGCTGCAAAGGCGGTTGTGGAGCAATACTGCCGTTATGTTGCGGACGGAATTGTAAGCCTTGTAAATATATTGGAGCCGCAGAAGGTTTGTATAGGCGGCGGTATCAGCCGTGAGGGTGATTATCTGCTGAATCCGATAAAGGAGTTTGTTGATAAGTACGAATATAACAAATATTGTCCGAAAACAGTGATTGAAACAGCAACGCTGTTTAATGAAGCAGGAATAATCGGAGCGGCTTTGGCGGCAAAATAAATAAGACGGGTGTTGCATTGCAATGCCCGTTAAATTTTTCAACAAATTTCGCATAGATACTTGAATTGTTGCGAAAAAAATGATATAATTATAAGTTGTATGTAAAAAGCATATCAGGAGGAATTTAAAATGATAAAGCATATTGTAGCATGGAGATTACCGGATACCCCCGAAAAGCAGGAACGCATGGAGGCTATTAAGGTAAATCTTGAAGCATTAAAGGATAAAATAAGCTATATAAAGGAAATTCATGTAGGAATCAACTTCAACGCAACAGAGTTCGCATCGGATATAATTTTAGAGTCTGTATTTGAATCAAAGGAAGACCTTGAGGCATATCTCGTGCATCCGGAGCATAAGGCTTTTGGGGCGGAGTATGTACGTCCGTATGTATCGGAGCGACGTGTTATTGACTATGAATTTTAAGCGATTGCTTTGCAATCTAAGATAATAGATAATAGAGAAGAGATAATAGATAATAGTTATTGTAATTTTTTGCAAGCAAAAAATAATTGAAAGGACTAAATTAAATGGCAGTACTTGTCAGTGAAGAGGAATTACAGCTTCAGAAGAAATTCACAATGAAGCTGTTGGAGGAAAATAATAATTTTGCCGTACAGAACGGCAGAAAACGTAAGGCTCTGACGGAGACATACGGATGTCAGCAGAATGAAAACGATACCGAGCGTATCCGGGGTATGCTTGCAGAGGCAGGTTTTGAGTTTACAGAGGACCAGAATGAAGCAGATGTTATTATATACAATACCTGTGCGGTGCGTGAGAATGCAGAGCAGAAGGTTTTCGGAAGACTTGGAATTTTAAAGCACATGAAAGAGGAACGCCGTGATGTGGTGATAGGGCTTTGCGGATGCATGGTGCAGCAGCCGCATATTACGGAAAAGATAAGAAAAATCCATCCGCAGGTAAATCTCATTTTCGGTACTCATGAGCTGTACCGTATGCCGGAGCTTCTGCACACGGCAATGCACCGTAAAAAGGCAGTGGTGAGTATTGCAGACAGTGACGGAAGAATTGCGGAATCGGTGCCTATGCTGCGTGACTATACACAAAAAGCATGGGTAAGTGTGATGTACGGTTGTAATAATTTCTGCTCGTACTGTATTGTGCCGTATGTAAGAGGCAGAGAAAGAAGCCGTGAGCCTGAAATGGTATTAAAGGAAGTGCGGGAGCTTGTAGCAAACGGCTGCAGTGAAATTTCGCTTTTGGGTCAGAACGTAAATTCATACGGTAAGGATCTTGAGCGTGATATTGACTTTGCCGACCTTATCAGAATGGTGAATGACGTTGAGGGCGTAAAGAGAATCAGATTTATGACCTCACATCCTAAGGATTTTTCGGACAGGCTTCTTGAGGCTATGCGTGATTGTGATAAGGTATGTAAGCAATTACATCTGCCGTTCCAGGCAGGCTCGGACAGAGTCTTAAAGGAGATGAACCGTCATTACACGAAAGAAGAGTATATTGAAAAGATTGAAAAGGCTAAAGCGGCAATTCCGGGACTCTCGTTATCGACAGATATAATTGTCGGATTCCCGACGGAAACCAACGAGGATTTTCAGGAGACTCTTGATGTATTAAGACGTGTGGAGTTTGATAATATATTCTCGTTTATATATTCAAGGCGTGAGGGGACTCCGGCGGCAAAGATGGATTTCGTGCTTAGTGAGGATGAAATTCATAAGAACTTTGATGAGCTTTTGAGAGTACAGAACGAGATTTCAAAGCGTAAGAATGACGCATATGTGGGAAGAATTGAAGAAGTGCTTGTAGATGGTGCGAGCAAGACAGATGAAAATGTGTTAAGCGGACGCTGTGACAGCTCAAAGATAGTTAATTTCAAGGGTGATAAATCGCTTGTAGGCAAGTATGTAAAGGTGAGAATTACCGAGTCGCATACATGGTCGCTTAATGGCGTCATCTGTGATGATGCAGATAATAAATAATAGAGAAGAGATAATAAATAATAGAAATTGAAAGAATTTTTTCTTTAAAAAATTCTTATTGATAAGGGGAAAACAAAATGGAAACAATAGAGATTTTTAACAAGGTTCGTGAGCTTGGAGAAATGATTCAGGAGTCGGACGAAATGAAGAAGATGAAGTCAGCTGAAACAGCTCAGGCTGAGGATGATGCGGCACAGACTGCTATGCAGGAATACAATCTTAACAGAATGAATCTTGCAAGAGATATGCAAAGCGGTAAGATTTCAAGAGAAGAAGCTGTTGAAAAGAATAATGCAGCGTTTGAAGAGCTTTGTGAAAAGGCTCCGACAATCAAGGCATATATTGAAGCAAAGAAAGAATTTGACGGTATGGTAAACCAGATAAATCAGATTCTTAACTACTATATTACAGGTATGGAGCCGGGTGGATGCAGCCATGACTGCAGCAGCTGCGGCGGCTGTCACTGATTTGTTGCTTTTGAGAAACGGAGGAAATGATGGCAAAGAAGCATGAGCTTTCACCCATGATGCAGCATTATCTTGCGACAAAGGATGAATATTCGGATTGCGTGCTGTTTTATCGTCTGGGTGATTTTTACGAGATGTTTTTTGATGACGCCATTACGGTATCAAGAGAGCTGGAGCTTACACTGACGGGTAAGGAATGTGGTCTTGAGGAACGTGCGCCTATGTGCGGCGTTCCCTTTCATTCTGCCACAACATATATACAGAGACTTATTTCAAAGGGTTATAAGGTTGCTGTATGTGAGCAGGTCGAGGACCCTAAGCTGGCAAAGGGGATTGTGAAGCGAGAGGTAGTTCGGGTTGTTACTCCGGGTACACTTGTCGATGAGCTTTTGCTGGACGATAAGACAAATAATTATCTTGCAGTAGTGTTTGCGGATGCGGATAAAACAGGAATTGCAGTGAGCGATGTGTCAACAGGTGAAATTTATGCGGCACAGACTGATTCTGTGGCTATGGCATTAAATGAGCTTGCAAGATATTCGCCGAAAGAAATTATTGTAAATGAAACGGCACACAGACTTATGTCAAAGGAAATTGAGCTGAGATTTCATATAAAGCCGGATGCCGGAAATAAGCAGCTGTTTGACATGGAGGATATTGAGGGCAAAATCTCAAGACAGTTCTCAAACCGTTCCATGCTTGAACTGGGTCTTTTTGACAGACCCCTTGCCACAAAGGCTGTAGGTGCGGCGATTGCGTACCTCGAATATGCACAGAAATCAAGCGTGTCCTATATTGATAAGCTTAACGTGTATTCGGTTGATGAATTCATGGAGCTGGACATTGCAACAAGAAGAAATCTTGAAATCACAGAGACAATGAGAGATAAGGCAAAACGAGGCTCGTTGCTGTGGGTGCTTGATTATACAAAAACCTCAATGGGTGCAAGACTGTTGAAGCAGTGGGTTGAAAAGCCTCTGCTTATACCTGAGCAGATTAATGAAAGACTTCTTTCGGTAAAAGAGCTGTCACAGGATATAGAGCTGCGTGACAGTCTGCGTGAGGTGCTTGGTTCGACTTATGATATATCGAGAATTATCAGCCGCCTTTCGCTTAATACCGCAACGCCGAGAGACTTGGTTGCACTTAAAAATACCTTAATCAGACTGCCGGAGCTGGAATATCAGCTTTCAGCGGCAAAATCACCAATGCTATCAGAAATGGCAAAGGATTTTGACCTGCTTGAGGATGTTCGTACACTTCTTGAAAATGCCATCAATGACGATGCTCCGAACCTGTTAAAGGACGGAGGCGTGATTGCTCCGGGCTTTAATGAGGAGATAGACAAGCTCAGGCTGGCGAGAGATAACGGAGGCAGTCTCCTTGCAGGTGTTGAAGCAAGGGAACGTGAAGCGACGGGTATTCCTAAGCTCAAGGTCGGATACAACAAGGTGTTCGGTTACTTCATTGAAGTTACAAAAATGTATATGGACAAGGTTCCTGACAGATACATAAGAAGACAGACTCTTGCAAACTGCGAGAGATATATAACAGAAGAGCTTAAAAATATTGAAAATTCAATTCTTGGTGCGGCAGAGAAGATTCTTACGCTTGAGGCGTATATATTTGAAGAAATACGCAAGAGAATTGTCAAGGAGCTTGACCGTATCAAAAAAGCCGCCGATATAATTGCGTGTAGTGATACTCTGGCATCGCTTGCTGAGTCTGCATATAAGAACGGATATGTAATGCCTGAGGTGGATGACAGCGGTGTTATTGAAATAAAAGACGGAAGACATCCGGTAGTTGAGAAAATGTCAAGAAACCAGATGTTTGTACCCAATGATACAACTCTTAATGGCAATGACGACAGGCTTCTTATGATAACCGGTCCGAATATGGCGGGTAAATCAACATATATGCGACAGGTTGCATGTATCACGCTTATGGCACAGATAGGCAGCTTTGTCCCGGCAAGATCGGCACGCATAGGTGTTGTTGACAAGATATTCACACGAGTAGGTGCATCTGATGATATTGCGGCAGGGCAGAGTACATTTATGCTTGAAATGAGCGAGGTAAGTAATATCTTAAAGAATGCAACGTCAAAAAGCCTTATTATACTTGATGAAATCGGCAGAGGTACAAGTACCTTTGACGGACTTTCCATTGCATGGGCGGTTGCGGAGTATGTTCAGAACAAGAAGAAAATCGGTGCAAAGACATTGTTTGCCACGCATTATCATGAGCTTTGTGAGCTTGAAAACAGGCTTGAGGGCGTGAAAAACTATTCAATTGCGGTTAAAAAACGTGGTGATGATATAACCTTTTTAAGAAAGATTATAAGAGGCGGTGCGGACGACAGCTACGGTATAGAGGTTGCGGCACTTGCGGGGGTTCCGCGTGAGGTCATTACGCGTGCAAAGGAAATTCTTAAAAAGATAGAGAATGATGAGCTTGGTGAAGCGTATAAGACTGATAAAAAAGAGGAAGCACCGCAGGCACAGCTGGGCTTTGAGGAGATTGCGGCAATGGAGCTGGTAAGACAGATTGCAGCAATGGATGTTACCACATTCACTCCGATTGAGGCAATGAATGAGCTGTATAAGCTGTCTCTTAAAGCAAAGGAGATATAATAATGGGAAAATATACTATTGATGACTTAATCAATATAGTTGCACATTTGCGTGCTCCGGACGGCTGTCCCTGGGACAGAGTGCAGACACATGACAGTATCAAAAAAGACCTTATAGAGGAAAGCTATGAGGCAATTGATGCCCTTGATAACGGTACGGATAAGGATTTTGCCAACGAGCTTGGCGACATTCTGCTTCAGGTCGTATTCCATTCTCAGCTTGGCAAGGAAAGAGGGGCGTTTGATTTCGGCGATGTACTTGATGAAATATGTACAAAACTCATCACACGCCATACGCACGTTTTCGGAGATGTCAAGGTTGATGGTACTGCGGAGGCACTGGCTAACTGGGAGAAGAATAAGAAAAAGGAAAAGGGGCTCGGCACATATACCGAAGTGTTAAAGGATGTTCCGAAGCACTATCCTGCACTGATGCGAGCGAAAAAAGTGCAGAAAAAGGCGGCAGGTGTCGGATTTGACTGGACAGAAATCGACAGTGTATATGAAAAGCTTTATGAAGAAATAGACGAGGTAAAGGAAGCAAGTAAGTCCGGAGACAGTAAAAAGGTTGAAGAGGAGTTTGGTGATTTATTGTTTGCGGCTGTAAATCTGAGCAGATTTTTAAAGGTAGATGCTGAAACAGCACTTGCCTCAGGCTGTACAAAGTTTGTAAACCGCTTTGAAAAGATGGAAAATCTTGCGATTTCAAGAGGGCAGGATTTTGCAACGCTTAGTCTTGAAGAGATGGATTCGCTTTGGAATGAGGCTAAAAAAGCCGAGAAATGAGCCAAAAGTTAAGGAAAAACAACAAAATTATTACATTTTTATAATAATTATGTATTTTTTGGTAAATAATACTTGACATAATACGATTTATGTATTAGAATGTTTAAAGGTAGAAAAACCGTATGTAATTGCCGTAAAACGGTAATATTTATATTGTACATGTGCTAAAGGCACAGAAATGGAGGATATTATGAATAAGACAGAATTAGTAGCAGCAGTTGCTCAGTCAGCTGAGTTAACAAAGAAGGATGCAGAAAAGGCAGTAGCAGCAGTTATCGATTCAATTGCAGCAGCTCTTAAGGATGGCGAGAAGGTACAGCTCGTTGGCTTCGGTACATTCGAGGTTAGACGCAGAGAGGCAAGAGAGGGTAAGAACCCGAGAACAGGCGAGAAGATTAAGATCGCTGCTTCAAACGTACCGGCATTCAAGGCTGGTAAGGCTCTCAAGGACGCTGTAAACGCGTAAATGAGAATTGACAAATACCTCAAGGTATCAAGGCTCATAAAGCGCCGTGCGGTTGCCAACGAGGCATGTGACCAGGGACGAATTACAGTCAACGGTCGTGTTGTCAAGGCATCGTATGATGTGAAAGAGAATGATGTCATTGAGATAACAATGGGCGAGCGTGTTATTAAGGTGCGTGTGAAAGCAATTGCCGAGCATGTATTAAAGCAGGACGCAGCATCGCTCTATGAGGCTATTTAAGCAATTTAATAAAGCTGTCGCTTGCGGCGGCTTTATTTTTTTTGTGATAAGCTGCGGATTTTTGCATATAAATTAATTGTAAATTATTTGAGTGAAAGGAAGCAGAGAAATGGCGGATAACAGAAAAAGTGTTCCCGTATCGGGAAATCACAGCATTACGATAGAGGCAAGGAATAAAATGTGTGTTACCGGAGTTATGGATGTCTCGGAGTTTTCGGAGGATAAGATAGAAATAGTAACTAATATGGGTGTACTTACCGTAAAGGGTAAAAAGCTCAATGTGAATGCTCTTAATACAGACAGCGGCGAGCTTAAAATGTCAGGAGAGGTGAAGTTATGCGAGTACAGCAACAGGGGCAGGCGTGAGGGTGTGCTTACGGGACTGTTTAAGTAATGTACGGTGCGGAGCTTGTGCTGTGGCTGGCACTTGGCGGTATTTGTGCGGTTGTGGCATGGGATGTGTTTTTTGTGCTGCACGAGGCGGCAGGTGTATCGGGTGTTATAGGTGCAGTGATTGATTTTCTTTCGCCGCTGTCATTTGCTGTGATAATATGGTATGCGGTGCTGTTTGCGGCAGGAGGAGAGGTCAGATTATATGTTTTTCTCTGCATGCTTGCAGGTGCCGTTTTGTACGCTTTAACGGCAAGACGGCTTGTTTTAAGGGTGCTGTATGTAATATTTGAAAATATTTTAAAAATTCTCGGTTTTATTTTTAAAATACTCTTGACACCGGCACGTTTTTTGTATAAAATGATATGTGTAGGTTTATATGCAAAAAACGGAGCACTCAAGGCTCCCGGCGGCGGGGAGGATACGGATGCTGAAGAAAATAGATATATTTCTGGGGCGGACGCTCAGAAAGGTAAAGAAGAATATACGTCCGATTACCGTAACAGTAGTCGTTGTGCTGGTGTTTGCGATGATTTTTAAGGGACTTATGCAGATTCCTCAGATACTTGAGAATAAAGAATATGCACAGTATCTTGCGGATTGTATAGAATATGAACAGAACAGGCAAAATGAGGTAGAGGAACTTAAGGACAAGGTTGATACGGATGAATATATCGAGAAGATAGCGAGTGATAAGCTCGGTCTTGTGAAAAATAACTCGAAAATATTTATAGACGTATCAGAGTAATTGGAGATAAAGAATGTTAGAAACAGGAGCAGTTACAGAGGGTAAAATAATACGCATAATGCCTTTTGGAGTATTTGTCGGATTTGGTGAGGATCAGACAGGATTAGTACATATTTCAGAGATTTCAAAGGATTTTGTCAGCAATATTTCGGATGTTGTGAAAATTGGAGACAAGGTAAGAGTAAAGGTTATTGGAATTGATGATAAGGGAAGAGTGAATCTTTCGATCAGGCAGGCTGCCGAGACTCCTGTGTATAAAAAAGAAAAAAAGCGTGAGGTCAGTGTAAAGAAGCCTGTAAGGCCGGCTGACGGTGATTTGTTTGCAAGGAATGATGAGGAGCTGTCATTTGAGGAAAAGCTGTTAAGATTCAAGCAGGACAGTGACGAGAAAATGCAAACTCTCAAGCGAAACGCTGAATCAAAACGTTCCGGCGGCTACAGCAGAAAGGGCAGCCGTTAACTGATTTTAAATAGGTAACAACCGGGGCGGAAATGTATGTTGTTTCCGCCTTTAAACTTTTTTTGGAGTGATAATTTGCAAAAAACAAGCTTAAAAGACAGAGTGTATCCTGCGATAGGTGCGTTGCTGGTTTTTATACTCAGCTTTGCAGTACTCTATCTCGGCGATAACGTAGGCTTGTCCGATAACGGTGATTTCAGACGAGTGCTTATGGCAAACAATCTGGAATATGAAAACGATACGGACTACTACTATCTGTTCAAACAGGACTACAGGATGAAGGTTGAAGGAAATAATTTCTTCACAAAGTCAATGTCGGTTCTTGAAACCAATAAAGACGGAGAGATTTATTCCTCGCCGCATTTTATATTTATCAAGCTGTCAAAGCTGCTGAATTTGTGGGATAATCTGCATTCAGGCAGGGAAGAGACAGCATATAATATTGCATGGCTCGCAGGCTTATATATATTTTTACTGTCAATGGCAGCATGGGGAATATTTACATTTTTTGCCCAAATGAAATGGCAGATAAAGCTTGCGGTGCTGGTGATGTTCCTATGGGTATTCTGCGATGCCGGCTATTTGTTGTACTTTAATTCGTTTTACGGCGAACCTCTGCAATATGTAGCACTGATGATGCTCTTATCGGTGGGACTTATGATTTACAAAAATCCCACTATACCCAAGGCGATATATTTTTATATCTCGCTGTATTTCTTCGCAGGCTCAAAGCTTGCAAATGTACCGTATTCAATAATCATAAGCCTTATGGCAATTGTAATTATGATTTTGAGAAAGGATACAAGGTTCAGAAGAACGGTTATAATATCAGCGCTTGTTTCGGTGGTGCTTATGATACAGCTGTATGTGTCAATTCCTGACTGGATGCAGCAGGATACAACGTATCAGTCTGTGTTTTTCGGAGTAGTCAAGAACAGTGATGATGCAGCAGCTGACCTTGAAGAATTGGGTGTTGACAGTAAGTATGCGGTGTTAAAGGATACACATGCATATATGGATGAGTCGGAGTATCCGATTGACAGAAATACAGACGAGTTCAGACGTGATTTTTACGAAGAGGTATCAAAGCTTGACTTGCTGATGTTTTATATCAATCATCCTGTCAGGCTGTTTGATAAGCTGAGTACAGCGATAAAGAACACGGCATATATAAGACCGCCCAATCTGGGAAATATGGCGGATACAAAAATGACGCTTACCGACAAGTATAGCGGCTGGAGCAAGGTGCGAGTGGCACTGAAATTCATGTATAGCCCATTTGTGATTTTTTCGGTGTTTGCGCTGCTTTCAATTTATATCATACTTCTTGATATATTCTATATTGCACGGCGAAATAAGGAAGAAAACAGACGTCTGTATATGATGGTGGGAATAAATATTCTCATACTAGGACTGTGGATAAATCTGATACTGCCTATGGTGGCAAACGGTGAGGCGGACTTGCAGAAGCATATGTTCCTGTTTATCCACTGTAACGATATACTTCTTATGACGCTTGTTATAGGAATGTTTACGATGAAGAGGAAGAATGTTGCAATTTCGCTTGTAACGGTAGCGATTGTGACAGCCTCGTTCTATGTAAAAATGCCGGGACGTGCGGTGCTTTTCGGAAGCTATGAGGGAAAGCCTGTGGCGTGGGAGATTGCGGCGGAATATACCGACGGAACATATCTTCTTGTGGCGAAAAAGAATATAGTACAAATGCAGTTTGATGATCAAAACAACAAATGGGAAACCTCTGATGTGAGAAGATGGCTCAACCGTGATTTTCTTGCGGAATTCAGTGATGAAGATATGGCACGGATTGTTCCGCTGGAAAATGAGCTGCTGCTCTCGTATAACGATAAGGGGCTTGCAGTTGCCGGAAATCATACGCATTTCTGGAATTTCACCCGTGAACAGGTGGGTGACTTGTCAGAAACGGCATATCACTATTATCTTGAGGACAAGGTGTTTTTGCCTACTCTTGATATTCTCAGTGATATAAGCGTAAACGGCGAGAGCTGGATATTATGCCCGTATGCGGCAAATGACTATATGGAGCGCTATATGAATGATGACGGATTCATACTGCATACAGACGTATCTAATGAAATGGGAGTGCGTCCTGTGATAAAGGTACGCAAGGAACAGTGACTTGGAGAATGAAATGGATACAAAGATAATCAAGATAAATCCGGACCGTATAGATGAAACGGCACTTGCGGAGGCGGGCAAAATAATTGCCGGCGGCGGCTTGGTGGCATTTCCGACGGAGACGGTGTATGGGCTTGGAGCTTCTGCGTTTGATACAGAAGCTGCTTCAAAAATATATGCGGCAAAGGGCAGACCGTCTGATAATCCGCTTATAGTGCATGTGTCCTCAAAGGAACAGATAGCACAGCTGACAAAGGACAGACCTGCATATGCTCAGAAGCTGATTGACAAATTCATGCCGGGACCGCTGACGCTTATATTAAAAAAAGAAGCATGTATTCCTGATACCGTAACGGCAGGGATGGACAGCGTAGGGATACGCTTTCCGTCAAATCCCGTAGCGTGCGGGCTGATTTCAGGTTCGGGAGTACCGGTGGCGGCACCGAGTGCAAATATTTCGGGAAAACCGAGTCCCACAAGAGCAGAGCATGTTATCGATGATATGTCGGGAAGAATAGATTGTATTATTGACGGCGGAAGCTGTGATGTCGGTGTGGAATCAACTATAGTTGATGCAACGGGAGAGTATCCGGTGATATTAAGACCGGGCGGAATAACGCTGAAAATGCTGAGGGAAATATGCCCCGATACCCAACTGGACGAATATATTTTAAAGGTACTCTCGGCAGATGCAAAGCCGAGATGTCCGGGAATGAAATACAGGCATTATGCACCTGAGGCCCAGGTGGTTGTTGTAGAGGGTGAAAAAGAAGCGGTTCAGGAAAAAATCCGTGAGCTTGCGGCAGAGAATAAAGGAAAGATTGTCGGAGCATTGACCATGTACGGAAGCAAATATGATGATGTAATTGTCATCAGCACAGCGGCAGGAAGCTGCGGATATGCACATGATCTGTTTGCTGATTTGCGTGAGTTTGATAAGCTTGGTGTTGATATAGTGTTTGCAGAGTTCTGCGAGCGTGACGGAATGGATCTGGCAATAAAGAACCGTCTGTACAAGAGTGCCGGCGGAAATGTGATTCATGTATAAATTTTTCGGATAAATCCGGAGGGGAAAATGAGAGTTATATTTGTATGTACAGGAAATACATGCCGTTCACCTATGGCGGCGGCAATTATGAGAAAAATTGCATCAGACAATGACATGGGAATGGCTATTGAGAGTGCAGGTATAATGGCGGCAGAGGGAGACGCTGCAAGTGAAAATGCCGTTGCTGTAATGCGTGATTACGGTATTGACATTGCAGAACATAAGTCATATCAGCTCCGTGAAAGGGATGTTGAGGAGGCTGACCTTATACTCACAATGACATACGGACAGAAAATGATGATTTCCCAGCTTGCACCCGAAAAGGTATTTACTCTTGGTGAGTTTTCGGGAAATGACGCAGATATTTCTGACCCGTATGGCGGTGATTTTGAAGAATACCGTGAAACGGCAGAAGAGATTTATGATATGATGGTGGATGCGGCAGAGAAATTTGCCGACATGATGGGATAATTAAAACACGCTTTGTTATTCTTGGGAGATTGCTATGATAACGATAGATGAAATTCGGGATGATGATCCGCCGAAGCTTGCGGAGCTTGACAAACGGTGCTTTGCGATTCCCTGGTCGGAAAAGTCATTTAATAATGAACTGAAAAATGAAAATGCCAATTATTTGATTGCCCGTGACGGCGACAAAGTTGTAGGCTATGCCGGCTTCTGGGAAGTATGCGGTTCGGGAGATATTACCAATGTTGCTGTAGATGCGGATTATCGTAGGCAGCATATAGGCAGCCGACTGATTGAAGAAATGATTCGCAAGGCAAAAAGCATGAACCTGGAGCTTCTTACGCTTGAGGTACGGCGTTCCAATATTGCGGCACAAGGTCTGTATGAAAAATATGGCTTTGAGGTGCTTGGTGCAAGAAAGGCATACTACAGTGACAACAGGGAGGATGCCTTGATAATGACAAAGATGCTTTGATGCTGTAAAAAAAGGAGAAATGCCATGAAAAAACGGTTTTTATCAATTGCCGCAATTGCAGCGGCACTGGTTATGGTGACCGCTTCTGTTGGTGCGGAAAATAAAATACCGGCATTTCCTGATGCTGAGGGCGGCGGTATGTGGGCAACAGGTGCAAGGGCATCTGCGGCTCCTGAGATTTACCATGTAACAAATCTCAACGACAGCGGTGCCGGCTCGTTCCGGGATGCAGTGTCAAAGGGTAATCGCTTTATTGTGTTTGATGTGGGCGGAAATATCAATATTACCAAACGTATAAAAATAGATGAAGATAACATCACAATACTTGGTCAGACTGCCCCGGGTGAGGGTATAAGTATTGACGGTGAGGGTATTCTTATTTCCGGTGATAATATTATCATGCGTTATCTGCGAGTAAGACGCGGAGAGGGTACGTCTGAGGGAGATACGCTCTGGGCGACAAGATGTAAAGATATAATGATAGACCATTGCAGTTTCTCATGGAGCGTTGATGAGTGTGTTTCATTTACTTATGTACGGAATCTGACCGTGCAGTGGAGCATCATTTCTGAAGCACTTACCTACGCTACCCATTCAAAGGGAGTTCATGGTTATGGAGGCATATGGGGCGGAATCAATACAGGCGGGCACCACAATTTGTTTTCTTCCAATATAAGCAGAAATCCGAGAATAGGTGCCGGTGCTGATGTTGAGGGCAATACTCCCGATACAGAGGGACTTGTAAATGTTCGTAATAACGTAATGTATAACTGGGGTTCGCAATCGGCATACGGCGGCGAAAATGGTTCGCGTGCGAATTTTATAGGCAATTATTATAAGCCGGGACCTGCTTCGAAACGCAATGATTGCTTTTATTCGCCTACTGCAACAATCTCGAACAGTACATCATTGCCCGAAAACGGCGGTACTACCGGCGGCGGTGTGGGAAGAATCGGTTGGTCAACTACTTTATATGCAAGCGGCAATGTAATGGAAGGTAATAAGGAGATTACTGCGGATAACTATAAGGGAATACATCCCGGCAGCGGTGTTACAGACTGGATCTGGTGCGAAAGCATATCGGACGGGATTTATGTTGACGGCGTTTTGAAGGCAAATGATGAATATCTTGATGAATGTCCTTTTATCACGCATGATGCAATGTCTGCATATGGTGAGGTGTTGAAATATGCAGGTGCATCTCTGAAACGTGATGCAATTGACGAGCGTGTGATAAATCACGTTATAAACGGAACAGCACCTACGGGAAGTACAAGCGGATACGGACTTGTAGATACTCCTTCGGATGTGGGCGGATTTGTAACCGTATCGGGCGGTGCCAAGGAACGTGACAGTGATAATGACGGAATTGTTGATTCAGCAGAAGAAAGCTACGGACTTGATGCAAATATATTTGATTCTCTTACAATAACGGATGACGGCTATACTGTGCTTGAAAAGTATGCAGAAAGTCTGGCAGTGCATGAGGGCATGGAAAAGGCTGATAAAACGGCATTGCGTGAGGTTATTTATTCGGCACAGAGAATGGATAAATACGGATACAGCAAGGAAACATGGAGCAATATGCTTACAGCACTTGAAGAGGCACAGGAATGTGCGGCAGTGGTTTATACACCGCAGGCAGAGGTTGATGAGGCGGAGTATAAGCTGAAAAATGCCTTGTCGGAGCTTGTTGTTGATGAAAAGTACGATTTGCGTGTGGCTATTGATGAAGCACGTCTGACAGATTCGTCAATGCATACAATGGACAGCTATTTGACGCTTATGAGGGCTGTAGAATCAGCTGAGGAGGTTTATGCAAATCCTGAATGTGGAAAAGAAGCGGTACAAGAGGCAATAAATGCCTTGAATGAAGCTATTTCCGGACTGGAAATATATTACGGATATGAGCTTGACAGACTGATTGAAAATATATACACTTTGAGTCAGGCGGATTATACCTATGAAAGTATGAGTACGCTTGTAGCAGTGCTTTACAGTGCGGAGGCTGTACGTTCAAGTGCGGATAATGCAGGGCTGAAAGAGAAATATGATGAACTAAAGGCAGCATATGATGCACTTGATAAAATTGAATCAAGGACTTTTTCGGGTGATTTTGAGGATTTTGTAAGCTTCAGAACCGTAACTGATGAGTATGGTGATTTTACAATAGGCAACGGCGACAGTGTGATGGAAGTAGTTCAGGATTGGTGCGGAAATCCGACAAAGACACTTGTTTTCCGTGATAATACAGCTAAAAGAACCGCACTTACACGGAAATTCAATGAAACACTTCACGGTGCATTTTTCTATGAGGGTGATTTTTACTTTGAGGATGTTGTAAATACACATAATATACTCCTCAGACTCAATGACAGTGAAAGTTATTTTACGCTGCTGCTCAAAAAGAGCGGAGCAACAGCGGGACTGAGGCTGCAGTATTTCGGAGAAGCGATTGATTTTCCGGATGCAACGGTTGTGCCGGATGAATGGCAGCATGTGAGTGTGTTATTTGATACAGAATCAAGACAGTATTATATATGGTTGAACAATAAATTGGTTGCACAGGGTGTGTTGAGCGAAGCTGACAGAGAGCTTGGCGTAAAGAGCTATTCAGTTGCAACGCCCGGCTCGGCAATGCAGACGATGGCAGTGGATAATCTGAAGAGCGCGATACTTGATGGAACGGAATTTATTAACACCGGAATTGAAGAGGCTGATGATAAAATAAAATTTAAAGGCTATGTCGCAAATTATGGTGACGGCAAGAGATTCAGGACTATACTGGCAAGCTACACTGACGGAAGACTTTCGGGAATAGAGAGCAGGGAGCTTGAGCTTGGTGCCGGAACGGTAAGCGAAGAAATTGAGCTGAATGTAAATCGGGGCGATGAGGTTAAAGCGTTCATATGGACGGATGAAATGACGCCTGTATATTGAAAGGAAAAAGATGAAGGACATAATTATTCTGGGAATAGAAAGCTCCTGCGATGAAACAGCGGCAGCTGTTGTAAAAAACGGCAGAGAGGTGCTTTCAAATGTTATTAACACACAGATTGATATTCATAAAAAATTCGGCGGAGTCGTGCCGGAGGTGGCTTCTCGCCGTCATATTGAAAATATTGACGATGTAATTGATGAAGCGCTTTCACAGGCAGGAGTGACTTTTGATGACATAGATGCAATTGCGGTCACATACGGACCGGGACTGATAGGAGCTTTGCTTGTCGGAGTATCGGCTGCAAAGGCTATGGCGTTTGCACTTGATAAGCCGTTGATTCCGGTGCATCATATAAAGGGACACATATGTGCGAATTTTATTGCACATAAGGAGCTTGAACCGCCGTTTACATGCCTTGTTGCATCGGGCGGTCACAGTCATATCGTTGAAATGGAAAGCTATACAAGCTGTAAAATCTTAGGCAGAACCCGTGATGATGCGGCAGGCGAAGCGTTTGACAAGGTGGCAAGGGTTCTCGGTTTGGGATATCCGGGCGGACCGCTTATTGATAAGCTTGCAAAAGAGGGAAATCCCGAAGCAATAGCCTTTCCAAGAGTAAAAATGGCAGGTGATTCGCTGGATTTCTCATTCAGTGGAGTAAAGACGGCAGTAATAAACTATCTGCATAAGCTTGATCAGAACGGTGAGGAGTATAACAAAGCAGATGTTGCGGCAAGCTTTCAGGAGGCAGTGACGGATGCATTGTGTACGCATACTGTTGAAGCGGCAAAGCAAAGCGGCTCGAAGCTTATAGCTCTTGCCGGGGGAGTTGCTGCAAATTCGGCTTTGCGTGAAAAAATGGAGAAAATGGCAGGTGCTGAGGGTATAGCCACTATATATCCGCCGCCGGTGCTTTGTACGGACAATGCAGCTATGATAGCGTGTGCCGGATATTACGGTTATCTGAACGGTGACAGGGCGGATATGACGTTAAATGCTATAGCAAGCCTTGACCTTGAGGGATAAGTCGGAATGTATCGGAGTATTTGATAAAAGCTCTGATTGAATTGAAAAGAGGAAATTATGGAAAACTTAAGAGTAAATCTCGGAGAAAACTCATATGATATAAAATTTACAGCGTCGTTTAAAGACTTGCCGGAGGCGATGGCGGAAATTAATTCACCCAATAAGCTGCTTATAGTTACAGATACGAATGTTGTAGAGCTTTATGCCGATGAGGTAAAATCGGTTCTGGAGAATGCAGGCTATGATGTAGCGGTATATGCATTTCCGGCAGGTGAAGAGAATAAGGGGATGGAATCAATCCTCGGAATATGCAATGCATGTATAGAGAATAAGCTTGACAGAAAAAGCATGATAGTTGCTCTTGGCGGCGGTGTAGTGGGTGATATGGCAGGCTTTGCGGCAGCTATATATATGCGTGGCATACGCTTTGTTCAGATTCCGACAACACTGCTTTCGCAGTCGGACAGCTCGGTGGGCGGCAAGACAGGAATAGATTTTGCACAAAGTAAAAATATTCTCGGTGCATTCCATCAGCCAAAGCTTGTATATATGAATGTTGCAACGTTAAAAACACTTCCAAAGGAACAGTTTGTTTCGGGCATGGGTGAGGTTATCAAGCACGGTGTTATCAGAAACAGTGAGTTTTTTGAATATCTTTGTGCAAATGCTGATAAAATAAAGGGACTTGACAATGACGTTCTTATATATATGGCAAAAGTCAACTGCTCAATAAAAGCAGATGTTGTGGAACAGGATGAAAAGGAGTCGGGATTAAGAGCAATACTTAATTTCGGTCATACAATAGGTCATGCAGTTGAATCTGCGTACGGATTTTTAAAGACGCATGGCGAATGTGTGGGCATCGGTATGGTGGCAGCAGGGCATATAGCGATGGAGCGTGGAATGATAACAAGTGAACAGCTTGAATCGATTGAAGAAATTCTTTCATTATATAATTTCAACATCCATACGGATATTGCGGATAATGACACTATATGGGAATTTATGCAAAAGGATAAGAAAAAGCTTGAGGGAAAGCTCAAGTTTGTGCTTCCGGTAAGCATCGGCGAGGTTGTACAGACAACGGATGTAACGTCGGAAGAGGTTTACAGAGCACTTGATTATATCAGAGGATAACGACATGGTTTATTTGATTTTTGCGGTACTGCTGTTTGCGGCTGACAGAGCCACAAAGCTATGGGTAATGAATAATGCAATGCTTGGTGAGCGTATATGGGGAATTGACGGGCTGCTGGGCTTTGTGTATGTACGGAATGAGGGTGCGGCATTCTCGATTTTGAGCGGGAAGCTTGGCATTCTGAGTGTGGTGTCCGTAGCATTTTGCATTGGTGCGATTATATATTGGATAAAAAAGAAGCCGACAAATAAGCTTTTATGTACTGCTTTGATGCTGATGATATCGGGTGCGGCAGGGAATGCGTTTGACAGAATAATGTACGGATATGTGGTTGATTTTATCGGTACCGAATTTATTAATTTTCCGGTATTTAATATTGCGGATATAGGAATTACGGTCGGTGCGGTACTTCTTGTACTTTATGCATTTTTAGCCGAAAACGGAGAAAAGGGAGATAAAAATGATTCAAAGACTGACGGCACAGTGTCCGGCGAGGCTTGATAAGTATATTGCAGATAATGCAGAGGAGATTTCCAGAAGCTTTGCGGCAAAGCTTTGTGAGGACGGAAAGGTATGCGTTGATGGTAGATCTGCGGATAAGAAGTATAAGCTTAAGGGCGGCGAGGTAATTACTATAGATGTACCTGAGCCGGAGGTTGTTGAGGTGATGGCAGAGGATATTCCGCTTGATATTGTCTATGAGGATTCGGCTGTAATAGTCATAAACAAGCCACAGGGGATGTGTGTGCATCCTGCTCCCGGAAATGAAAGCGGTACGCTTGTGAATGCACTGATGCACCACTGCGGTGAGTCATTAAGTGCGATAAACGGTGTTATACGTCCCGGAATTGTGCATAGAATAGATAAAGAGACATCGGGACTGCTTGTGGCTGCCAAAAACAATGAAGCACATTTGCACCTGAGCGCACAGCTGAAGGAGCGTAAGGCGCTTCGCCGTTACAATGCACTTGTCAACGGAAATATCCGTGAGGACAAGGGTACGGTGGATAAGCCTATAGCACGTCATCCGAATGACCGCAAGAAAATGGCGGTGGTTTACGGCGGACGTGAAGCCGTAACGCATTTTAAGGTGCTTGAAAGATATGGTAAATATACTCTGGTGGAATGTACGCTGGAAACAGGAAGAACACATCAGATAAGAGTGCATATGGCATCGATCGGTCACAGTATTGTGGGTGATAAGGTGTATGGAATAAAAAAAGAGAAATTTGCTCTTGAGGGACAGCTCCTGCATGCAAGAACAATAGGCTTTATTCATCCTGAAACGGGAGAAGAAATGCAGTTTTCTTCGGAGCTTCCGGACTATTTTACAAGAGTGCTTGACAAGCTCAGAAAACAGTACAGTGAATAAAATGGTATATATTACTATGTAAAAATCAGGTATATTTGCCATGTGGCAAGAAGTTTGTTAAAGATAACTAAACAGACAAAGTGATTTTTGGTTATTATGAGACTACCATTTTTTTTGAAAATATGTTATTATAATAACAGTAAGAAAAACATCGGGTATATTTGCGCGATGTTTCAAGGGAAGCTGCGAAAATAAAATTACATATTGCAGCTGCCTGATAATTTAATTTTTTTCTATAACGAGAGGGGAAATAGTAAAATGGCAGATTTACAGTTAAAGCACATTTACAAAAGATATGCAGGCGGTGTAACAGCTGTTAGCGATTTCAGTATTGATATTGAAGATAAGGAATTTATCATCCTTGTAGGACCGTCAGGCTGCGGTAAGTCAACAACTTTAAGAATGATCGCAGGTCTTGAGGAAATCTCAGAGGGTGAGTTATATATCGGTGGAAGACTTGTAAATGACGTAGCTCCGAAAGACAGAGATATCGCAATGGTATTCCAGAACTACGCTCTTTATCCGCATATGACAGTATTTGAGAACATGGCATTTGCTCTCAAGCTCAGAAAGACTCCGAAGGATGAGATCAAGAAGAGAGTTCACGAGGCTGCTAAGATTCTCGATATCGAGCATTTATTAGACAGAAAGCCGAAGGCTTTATCAGGTGGTCAGAGACAGAGAGTTGCTATGGGTCGTGCTATCGTACGTTCACCGAAGGTATTCTTAATGGACGAGCCGTTATCAAACCTCGATGCTAAGCT
This sequence comes from Clostridia bacterium, assembly GCA_045542415.1. Taxonomy (GTDB): domain Bacteria; phylum Bacillota; class Clostridia; order UBA1381; family UBA1381; genus UMGS1958. The sequence continues at coordinate 8,736 of JAZQKZ010000042.1, read as the reverse complement.
CAGAGTTGCAATGAGAACTGAGATCAAGAAGCTTCACAACAAGCTCCAGACTACATTCATCTATGTAACACATGACCAGACAGAGGCTATGACAATGGGTACAAGAATCGTTGTTATGAAGGACGGTTTAGTACAGCAGATTGATACACCGACAAACCTTTACAATGCTCCGTGCAATAAGTTCGTTGGTGAGTTTATCGGTTCACCGCAGATGAACTGCATCCTTGCTACATTAAAGAAGGAAGGCGAGAATGTATATGCTTGCTTCGGTAAGGATAAGATCCTTATTCCGGAAGGCAAGGCTAAGAACCCGGCATTAGCTCCGTATCTTGGTAAGGAAGTTTACATCGGTATCAGACCGGAGAATATCCATGACGATCAGATGTTCTTATCAGCTAACCCGGATGCTACATGTTCAGCATACGTTGAAGTAACAGAAATGATGGGTTCAGAGACATACCTCTACTTAACAATTGCAGGAACACAGTTCACAGCAAGAGTTAACCAGAGATCAACAGCTAAGATTAACGATACAATCACAGTTGGTTTCGAGGCTAACAAGCTCCATATCTTCGATAAGGACACAGAGGTTACAGTATTAAACTAATCTGATAATAAAAAGGTGTCGCTCTTTGGGCGGCACCTTTCTGTATCGGAAAAATAATTCAAAAAAAATAATTTTTTTTGAAAAAAAGTGTTGACAAAACAGATTTTATCTGCTATAATAGTCTATGTTGTTGAGAAAACCAACAAATGCCGATGTGGCGGAATAGGCAGACGCCCGGGATTTAAAATCCCGTGGGTAGTGATACCCGTGCCGGTTCGACCCCGGCCATCGGTATTGAACCAAGCACTATGTGCTTGGTTCTTTTTTTATGCTTTAATCTCAGCGGGGGACAAGCCGGTATATTTTTTGAATGTTCTGTAGAAGGTTGAATAATCGTTAAACCCGCAAAGCTTGGGAATATCTGCCGGAGTGTATCCTGTCAGTAACAGCTCTCTTGCTTTGGCAATACGCTGCAGATTAATGTAATTTTTAATTGTCATACCTGTTTCATCGCGGAATGTATGGCACATGTAATACTTGCTCATAAAGAAATTTGCAGCAATCGTGTCGAGTGAAAGCTCTTTATTTATATTTTTCATTATGTAGTCCTTTATCTCAAGAATTATGGGCTTCTCGTTGAAATATGAAGCTATTTCATCTTCGGGAATTGTATTTGTTACCGCAATAAGCTGTAGTGCATATGTGCGGAACATAAAATCATCCATTACGGAATCCTTTTTAAGATGCTTGCTTACACTGTGAAAATATGAGCCTAAATTATATTTCTTGACAATTTCAGACGGAATACGGTTGCGGTTTACGCACAGATTATTTACAAAATTATAGCGGAGTTCCTGCGGAAGTTGGTGCAAAAGCTCGCTTGAAATCTGTATAAAATGACGTGCGTAGTTTGCATCAGTATTAAAGGATATTCCGTGCTCTTGCCCCGGAGATGTAATGAAAATGTCTCCGGGTGCAGCTTTGTAAAGTCGGTCTCCTATGAGATATGAAATATCACCCTCAACAAGATACAAAAATTCATAATATTTATGGGTATGCAACTCCAGTTTTGGCGGTGTTGACGATGAGTATGAATACAAATAATGTGTCGTTTTGAACGTTTTAAAGGAATTATCCAACATTTTACACCTCTTACATCAAATTTTCAGTATTATTATAACATAAAAAAGCAAGAATTGCAATGTCTATAACAATAATAGCTATATATTTTTTTGCTGTTTTGTGCTAAAATAATAGTATCCAAAAATATTTTTATAAAAAGGAGTGCATTTTTATGAAACGAAGTATTTCGATCTTGCTCACACTGGCAATGTGTGTGCAGTTGTTGCTTTCATCAGTGACTGTTTTTGCTGAAAATGAAGTGACAATCAAGTATGAAGCTCCGGAGTCACCGGCAGTTACATACAACATGAACCTTGACTGGAAGTGTTTTGAAACACATACAGACAAGGAAATCTGGACAGCTATGGCGTTAGCTGACAAGGATGGAAAGAAGTTCTATGAAAAGGACTATGATGACAGTGAATGGGAAACAGTAAGTATTCCGCACGCTATAAACGGCGATGATGCATTCATGAACAGAGTCGTTGATGCCGGCGGCGGTCTTGAAAGAGAAGTAATTCTCTACAGAAAGACTTTTACAGTTCCGCAGATTACAGAAGGCGGCAAGGTATTCTTCGAGCTTGAGGGTATCAGACAGGCTGCATATGTATGGGTTAACGGTCAGGAAGTCGGTTACTACGAGGCTGGTATTACAGCGTTCGGTTTTGATATCACAAGCTTTGTAACACCGGGTGAAGCAGCAGTTATCGCAATCTGTGAGGACGGTACAACAGGCAGAGGTACATCGGGAAGAATCCCGTACGAAACAGTACCGGGTGAGCCGTGGGGTTCAAGTTATACACCGGACAACTATAAAACAGCTGTAGGAGCAGGTGCACAGTTCCAGTGGAATACAAAGGACTTCAATGAGCCGCAGCTCGGTCTTATTTATGATGCATATCTCTACGTTACAGGAGCAGTGTATCAGACATTACCGTTGTATAATAACTTGAAAACAACAGGTACATATATTTATGCCGATAATTTCGATATAAGAGAAAATGCGGCAACAATTCATGTAAAGTCAGAGGTAAGAAATGAGTCAGATGCAGACGGTGTATATACTCTTGAAGTAGCTGTTGTAGATGCAGATGGAATGTTGGCTTATAACTTTGAAAGTGAGACAGTGGCAGTTAAGCAGGCAACAGATAAGGGCGTTGTTTACGAAACAGCTGTCGAAAGCGATGTATATAGCGAAGAGAATCTTGCCAATTCGACAGGTATCACACAGGTGAACACACCGGATGTTACATATATTGAGGCAAGCTATGAGGCATCAGATGTAAACTTCTGGTCAATTGATACTCCGTATCTTTACACAGTATATACAATCTTAAGAGATGCAGACGGCAATGCTGTTGACGTAAAGAAGGAAGAAACCGGTTTCAGAAAGGTTACATACGACAAGGATAAGGGCGTTCTTATCAACGATAAGGCGGTATGGTTAAGAGGTTATGCTCAGCGTTCAACAAATGAGTGGGCAGTAATTGGTTCAGCTACAGACTGGCTCCAGGATTACGATATGGACCTCTTAAAGAAGAACAATGCAAACTTCATCCGTTGGATGCACGTTGCACCGAAACCGGCGCAGGTACGTTCATCAGACAGATACGGTGTAGCAGTTGTTGTTCCGGCTGGTGACAAGGAAGCTGACGTAAGCGGCAGACAGTGGTCACAGCGTGCAGAGGCTATGCGTGACGCTATGATTTACTTCAGAAACAGCCCGTCAGTAATTTTCTGGGAAACAGGAAACAACTCAATTGCGGGTGAAAGAGCAAACGACATGGTAAGACTCAGAGAAGCGGTTGACCCGAACGGTATGAGATTCATGGGCGCACGTTCGACAGCCAATAACCCGAATCAGTTGAACTATGAGTATAATTATGCCGGTACAATGTACGGTAACCATGCTACGGAAGCACTTAAGGCAATGGCAACAAACAATATCTATGGTCCGATTATGGAGACAGAGTATGCCCGTGACGAGTCACCGAGACGTGTATGGGACGATTTCTCACCGCCAGACTATGACTATGTAAACAAGTGGTTAGGCGACGGTGCAAAGAAGACGGATGATTTCGATATTTGGGATCTCACACAGGAAGATGCTACAGTAAGAAACGTAAAAGAATACGGAAATGGCTACTATCTCCAGAGAGCAGGCGGCGGTACAGGTATCTACTCAGCTGCTGCAATGATGGTATGGTCAGATTCAAACATGCACGGCCGTAACTCAGGTAGTGAGAACTGCCGTACAACAGGTAGAGTTGACCCGGTAAGACAGACAAAGGAAATGTATAACGGTATGACAGCAGCTCAGGCAGACGGTGCAGCTGTTGACATTATCGGTCACTGGAGCTATCCGCAGTTATCAGCTGATACATATAACTATTTCGACAGAACATATAACGGTTCATACTGGGTATATGATTCAACAAAGCAGTTAAAGCGTGACCCGATTAACAAGACTGTATATGCAGTTGGTAGCGCAGACGTTGACAAGATTGAGCTTTACAGAGTTGACGGTGAAACAGAGACTCTTATCGGCACAGATAACAGTGCTGACGGTGCATTCGTATATGCATTCCCGAATGTGGATGTTACACAGGGTGATGCAGTAATCGCAAAGGCATACGATGCAAGAGGCAATGAGGTTGCAACAGACAGAATTGACAGAACATATGATGCAGTAAGTCTCAGACTTACACCGAATACAGCTATTAAAGAAGTTGTAAATGAAGACGGTACAACAGAGGTTGTTTCAGACTGGAGAGCAGATGGTGCAGATATCGCGTACTTTGATGTAGAAGTAATCGATGAAAACGGTAACGTTTGTGCATTAAACTACGATAAGATTACATTCACATATGAGGGTGAGGGTGTATATCTTGGCGGATACAACTCAGGTAACGGTGCAGGATGTTTCCAGAACACAGCAGCTTCAACAGGTATTTCAAACTACTTCGGCGGAGCTAAGGACGGCGTATCAACAATCCGTAAGGATTATGTATATGCTGAAAACGGTACAAACAGAATCTTTGTTAAGTCAACAAGAAATGCAGGTTCATTCACACTTACAGCTACAATGGACGGTATGATGCCTGTATCAAAGACAATTACATCAAATCCGATAGAGTCAGAGGGCGGTCTTACATTAGAGATGCCGGCAACTCTTGACCCGGGCACAGAGGCTCCGGAGCCGGTTGAGACAGTTCCGGCAATGAAGCCGATTATGGAGCTTGCAAAGTACATTGACTGGGCAGGTGTAAAGGTTGTTACATCAGAAAGCAATGTGGATTACTATGAGACAACATTAAACGGTGAAGCACTTGACGTATCACCGAAGTCAAGAGTAGGTATCAACGACTTTATCTTCGGACCTATCGTTCCGATACTTGATGCTGTTAAGGCAGCAGGTGCTATCTTCGAATATACATACGGCGACGTGAACGGTAAGATGACACTTTCAGTGACAGCTGACGGTCATACCTACAGCTATGTTGCGGGTGAGAACTTATTATACATCGACGGCTTCGAGGCCGGTAACTCAGAGCTTACTGAGGATATGCCGATTGTGGAAGACGGAGTGATGATTGCACAGCTTTCATCAATGCTCGCCCGTATTCCGGGTGTAAGCTACAACACCAACCGTGATACAAAGACATTTGAAATCACATACACAGCACAGTAATTTAAGGAGGTTTATGAAAATGAAGAAATTATTATCAACAATTCTTTCAATAGCTATGTTAGCAACCTCTGCGGCTGTACCGGTACTTGCAGATGAAGTTGTTACCGAGGCTGAGGAAATTGCTGTAGTAGAGACAGTTGAAGAAGAAATTATCGAAGAAGTAGTTGAGGAAGAGATAGTCGAGGAATACTTCGACTTCTCAGACTACATTCCGTGCGACTATGACGTAGAGAAAGTTAATCTTAACTATGATACCGACGGTACAGTAGTAAACGATATCGACGGCACAAACGCATATAAGATTGAAAGTGATGAAGTTCAGGTATTCAAGCTTTCAGACAACACAATCATGACAAAGGAGTTCTTCCTTACATTCGATTTCAGATTTGATTCAGCTGAGGACGGAACTGTTCCGGGTTATATGGGAATCAACCGAAGTGGTAAGACAGGACCGTGGTTCAAGTATGTCGATGGTGAATTAAGAACACAGACCGGCTCAAACAGCCAGCAGACTCTTGGAAATGTTAGCCCTGATGTATGGTACACAGCAGAGTTAGAGGGTAAGATGGTTGTACCGGGTGCTAAGGTTACATTCAGACTTTACAGCTATGTGGACGGAGTGAAGACTCTTATAAGCACAGTTGACGGAATGAACCTTCGTCAGTTCTATGCAGGTTCGAGTAACGGCTATCCGGATTACTTCAGAGGCAGCAATGTATCAATGGATAACGTAAAGCTCATTTCAGAGTATCCGGATACAATTGCACTCACATCAACAGCTGACGAAATCGATGCAGGTTCAACAGCAGCTTTTGATTACACTGCAATGAGACAGGACGTTGAAACAACAAAGTACGCTGTGACATGGTCAGTATGGGATGAAGCAGGTACAGCTCAGATTACAGATGAGTCAGTAACAATCACATCAGATGGTGTATTATCAGCGGACATTCACTCACCGGCTCAGACTGTTACAGTAAAGGCTACTGCTGATTTAGAGGGCAAGGAGCTTGTCGGTGAATATCAGGTTAAGATCAATGCGGTATCAACAGAGAACGAGAAGTTTGATAACATCGTAATCGACGGTCCGCTTACAGTACTTGGCGGTACAACAGGAGCATTTACATTCACAGCGTCAAAGAACGGTGAGGATGTAACATCAACATTAACAAATGAGGATGTTATATGGAGTGTTTATGACTGTGATGACCTGAAGCCGAACAATAATAAGGCTTTCAGTATAGCAGACGGTGTATTAACAGTTGATAAGTCAGTTATCGCACAGCAGATTTATGTAAGAGCAACAAGTGCAAGTGGCAAGGTATATGCTTCAAAGGCAGTTGCAATCGGCTTTGCGCAGGATTATCCGGAAACAGTTATAGGCTACAATGCTTGTGAAGAGGCAGTGGAAAGTGCTGACAGAGTAGAGTCTTTTGACGGTTCAACAGCATACCTTACAACAGGTGCAGTTGTTTTGAACTTTGGCGACCAGGGCGACTATGTTGCAGCAGAGTTTGACTTCAAGTTCCCGGGTAGTGGTGATATCAGATGTAAGAGAGCAGATGGTTCGGAGAACTCAAGCTTCTTATACCGTGACGGAACTATTTCACAGCAGACAGGCGGAAGTAAGTTCTCATCGGTAATGGCGGATGTTGATACAGAGGCATGGTATCACTTTGAATTCCTTTATTCATCAGCTGCAGGAGATGCTTCATGTAACATCTATAAGTACAATGAGGACGGCAGCCGTACATTGGTAAATACATCATACGGACTTAATATGAGAAACGGAAAGTCATTCGGTAAGATTGAATTCTCGTCATCAATGTATGTTGATAATATCATGATTACAAAGCCGGTTCCGAACGAGCTTGAAATTACAGCTGCAACAAACAATATGTTTGCAGGTAACACAAACCAGGTAACAGCAACAGCTTCAAGAAATGCACTTCCGATCAAGACGGTATCGGGCATCACATGGACAGTAAACGATGCTTCAGATCTTCCGATTATTGACGGCACAGTTACAATCACAGAGGCAGGTCTTGTGACGGTTGATCCGCTTACAAAGGCACAGACTGTTACAGTTGTTGCAAAAGCTTCGGAAACTGTAATAGCAACAACAACTATCAATATCCAGTCAAGCGATGTATTTGCAATCACAAACATCGGTGTGAATGAGGATATGACAAAGATTGTAAAGATTTATATGGAAAAGAACTTCTACTATGTAGATGACGTTACTTTTGCTATTGCAATCTATGGTGAGGACGGCAGGCTTAAGGCAATGGTATCAAGAGGTGGCTACGGTGATGAGTATTCACTGGGTTCAAACGAGATAAACGTTGATCTTGAACTTCCGGCTGACTTCAATCCGGAAACAGACATGATTAAGTCATTTGTCTGGACGAGATTCTAATTAAAAAATTAAAGTTACATTCATATCGGGAGAGAGCCGCTCAGGCGGCTCTCTCTCTTTTAGTATATCATGTTCTTGTTTTGGTTAAAATAGCCGTAGGGCAGGGGAGTTGTCCTGCTGAATTTATGAACCAATATTTATAAGGAGAGGTATATGTCAGATAATCAGAATGAAGAACAAAAGGAAGGTATAGAAAACCTTGGCACGGTAAAAACAAAAAATAAACGCGGAACAATACAGTGTCTGACTATAATAGGTCAGATTGAGGGGCATCAGCTGGTAGGTGACCAGACAAAGGCAACGAAGTATGAGCATATTCTGCCGCAGCTTGTGGCAATTGAACAGGACGACAATATAGACGGATTACTGATACTCTTAAATACCTGCGGCGGCGATGTTGAAGCAGGACTTGCAATTGCAGAAATGATAGCCGGGATGCGTAAGCCGACGGTATCGCTTGTACTTGGTGGAGGACACAGTATAGGCGTGCCGCTTGCGGTAGCATCGGAATATTCGTTTATTGCTCCGTCGGCGACTATGACAGTGCATCCGTTGCGGATGACGGGGATGGTAATCGGTGTAATGCAGACTTTCAGATATTTTGAACGTATGCAGGAGAGGATTACAGATTTCGTGGTAAGCAATTCAAAGATTGAATACGATGATTTCAGACAACTGATGCTGACTACCGAGGACATTGCAAATGATGTCGGCACAATACTGTTTGCGGATAAGGCGGTGAAGTGCGGATTGATAGACAGTCTCGGTGGTGTAAACGATGCGATTGAAAAGCTGTATGAGTTGATAGAAGAGAGAAAAAAATAGAGGTGGTTTTGGTTGTTAAATTATGGTTTATATTACTGTTAGCACTTGTCGATACGACATATTGGGGCTCTGCCCCATTGACATTTTGTAGTTATTGTTATTTCAGTAATACCCCGGTACTTTTTCTGTCCT
>JAZQKZ010000041.1:0-6527 GCA_045542415.1 Clostridia bacterium | reverse complement strand
ATGTCAACAAAGGAGTCAAGAAAATCTGTAATATCGGCTTGACTTTACAGTATATCTGTGCTATAATAAAAATAATTCCAGAAAATCTGGAAAGGAGTTTTCGATATGAAAATTTATGAAAATGTTCGCACTTACATCAAGAATAAAGGACTGAATCAGTCTACTGTTGCAAAGAAAGCAGGTATTCCCAATGCTACTTTCACAGCAATTATGAACGGCAAACAAACTATGGATGCCGCTGACCTTCGTGCCATTTGTCTGGCACTCAATGAAAGACCTGAAAAGTTTATGTGATTTCGGCTGTCGGATTTTCTGACAGCTAACAGAAAAATCTAATACAAGGAGTGTCAATTATGAATGTGAAAAAATCAATTGCAGTGGCTATCTCTATGGTGCTTATCACTTTGATATCACCGCTTAGTCTTACTGCGGATAACTCTGCTTCTGCGGAAACTGAAATCTGGGATGGCACTTATGATACCTCTTGGTATGATGAAGAAGAAACAGAACTGCATATTTCTACTGCGGAGCAGCTTGCGGGTCTTTCTGAGCTTGTTAATGCCGGTCATACAATGGAGGGACAAACAATATATCTTGACAATGATATTTATCTAAACGATGTGTCGGATTTTGAAAATTGGGGAACAGAAATTCCCGATAATCAATGGAAGTCGATTGGCGGAAAAATTGGATATTATTATTTTGATGGTGTATTTGATGGTCAGGGGCGAACGGTGATAGGTGCATATATTGATGCAACGAACTCGCCGCATGAATCTTGGGTTGGATTCTTTGGTATTACAGGAACAAATGCTGGTGTGTGTAATCTGAATTTAGATTTTTGTTATGTAGAAGGCGGAGCAAGTTATCTCAAATACACAGCTGGTATTTGTGCATATAATCGTGGTGCAATTTCTAATTGCAATTTTGACGGCATCATTAATAAGGTGAGTACAATAGGACTTGATAGAACTGATTATATTAGCCATTGTGGAGCAATCTGTGCTTTTAATGAATCAGGTGATATTTCTGGATGTATGGTATACGGAGATGTTACTGTCGATATATATAATTCTGCAAGTTATGTCGGCGGAGTTTGTGGCTACAATATGTCAGGAAATATTGAAAAATGCAGTAATAAGGCAGATATTCTTAGTACTGTCACCTATTCCGAAGAGGCATATACTTATTGTGGTGGTATATGCGGATATTACGATACAATCGAAAATATCACAATTTCAGCTTGCAGTAATTACGGAAATATAACGTCAAGTGGTGAGTGTATCGCCAGAACTGGTGGTATATGTTCTGTGACAAACTCTGGATGTCTGATTGAGAATTGCTATAATCAAGGGTCAATATCTGGAAGTTATAGGACAGGTGGAATTATTGGAGAAATGGTATTAGACACTTCATATACTTGCACAATTAATAATGCCTACAGTACAGGTGCGATAACCAAAGGCGGTGGTATTGTTGGTAATCTGGGATGGGATAATTTGGAAACTCTTGTTATGACATCCTGTTATTATTTGAGTGATAGCGTGCTTAGTGGTGTGGGGGCTGGAAAAGATAGCACTATTGCAAAATCTGCCTCTAATATGCAAAAAGAATCCTTTGCCGAAAGCTTAGGCGAAGCCTTTGTGTACAACGAGGGCGGCTATCCGTTGTTGGCTTGGGAATTAGAATTACAGCAAGAGTCGTTGATGGGTGATGTCAACCTTGATGGCGTATTCGATATCGCAGATATAAAGCTTCTGCAAGACTATTTGGTTTGCAGGGAAACTTTAACCGTTGAACAAGGTGCAGTTGCTGATGTATGTACCGATAGTATATTGGATGTTTTTGACCTTTGTGTACTGAAAAGAATGTACTTGGAACAATCAGAAACTGCATAATAAAAGAAAACATCTCATTCCGCTTATAAAATTTCATACAGTCAAAACAGCCGTAATCATAAAAAATTACGGCTGTTTTTATAAAAGAAACAGTTGACTTCTTTTCGTTTATATCTTATAATATATACAACATCATATTTTGTGAGGTGTTTACGATGATTTACGGCTATGCGAGATGTTCCACAAATGAGAAAATGCAGGACATTAACAGACAAGTCCGAGAGCTGAAACAGCAAGGTGCAACCGATACTACAATTTATCTCGAATACGAAAGCGGTATGAAAGCCGACAGAGCAGAACTAAAGAAACTGCTTGATATTGTACAGACGGGTGATACCATTATTGCAACAGAGGTCAGCAGAATAACCCGAAGCACAAAACAGCTTTGTGATATTATTGAACTTGCCAAAGACAAGCATATAAAATTAGTGCTTGGCACTTTTGTTGTCGATTGCAGTAAGGAGCTTGACCCAATGACCGAGGGTATGCTCAAAATGATGGGTGTATTCAGCGAACTGGAACGCAATATCATCAGTCAAAGAGTGAAAAGCGGTATGGAAAATGCCAAAGCGAAAGGTAAGACCATTGGCAGACCGACTACAACAGCTGAGGATATTCCGAGTATCTTTTATAAGCATTATCCGAAATATAAAAAGGGTGAGATAAATAAAAAGGAGTTTTCAAGGCTTTGTGATTTGTCCTATCCGACGATTTATAAGTATTTGGGAATTGTGGAGAGATAGCAAATAAAAATGTTTATAGGAGAGGATTATGAAATACACTTTACAAATGAATGCATTAAGTTCTTTAAGTATTGCAATTCAAAAATTCAAAAGCGTGTATTATTTTAATGGCGAAGCTACTGAAAGCGTTTTTGATGAAAATATGAAAATGTGTGCTATATTTTTAGAAAATTCAATAGAGCTTCTACTAAAATCAATACTAGTTTTGCGTGACCCACTATCAATATATAAAGAGCCTAATAGTAAAAAAATTAAAGATGAACTTTCAGAAGTCGATGACAATACTAAGTTAGAAGATATATTAATAAAAAGAGGAGATTTTCAAACAATAACGTATACTGAAACGATTAATAAATGCTGTGAATCAAATAAGGTGATAAACACGTTAAGGGAATTGGGATATATCCGTAATGCTATAACACATTTTGGGGTTATTGAAAATAATGATGAAGTTATAGTTTCTTTTATAAAAGCTTTTGATGTGATTTATAATTATTTATATCCAGAAATAATAAAGTTAGATGAGATAGAAGAGTATTTTACAAGTGATGAACTTTTAGTAAATACAATACACGGAACTAAACCATTATTTGATGAAAATTATGTATATAATAATATCGTTGATTTTTTAGATGAACTTATGGATGTGTCTAGAGATTGGTGTTATAAAGTCCGAATAGACAATCCAAAATATAAAATAAGAAATTTTACAAATCTACTTGATGATTTAATGTCGAGTGAGAATTTCAATAAAATGTTTGATTATTATAAAGCATATTTTAATGTGTCGTTATATTCGATTGAAGATAATGACTATCATTTTGAAATTGGCAATAAAAATGGTTTATGGTGTATCCTAATGTCCATATATTCTCCGTACTATAATTCAACGAGTTTTGTTGGTGAAAGCGGAGAACTGTATTTTAGAATAGACCATTCAAACGATTTAATATTTATTTATAGTGACAATATTTGTTTGCCAGAATTTAATGAGAAAGAATTTGAAGACTACGAATGGCAAAATCAAATTGGTGATTTGTGCACACAGCATAAATTAACTAAGAGAAATATAAAACTGGCAATAGAAACAATATTGATTTCTATGAACAATTCAAAGGGTGATGAAAAATGAATGTTGTAATCTATGCGAGATACAGTTCAAGTGCACAGCGAGAAGAAAGTATTGAGGGACAAATAAAGGTATGCCAAAAATACGCTGATGAAAACGGCTTTACTGTAATTGATACATATTGTGACAGAGCAATCAGCGGACGGTCAGACTCTCGTCCAGCTTTGCAGAAGATGTTAGCGGACAGCTCTAAAAAACGATTTCAAGCGGTTTTGGTATATTCCCTTGACCGTTTTGGTCGAAACCTTATGCAATCTGTAATTAACGAATGCAAATTAGAGAAAAACGGTGCAAGACTTTTATCAGCAACTGAACAGTTTGAAGATAATGCCGCAGGACATCTACAGCGTAATATACTGAAATCATTTGCCCAATATTATTCTGAGGAATTATCAGAAAAAGTTGTCAGAGGTATGGATTTGAATGCCGAGAAGTGTTTGTCCACTGGTGGTAATATAGCATTGGGTTTCAGAGTGGGCGAAGATAAAAGATTCTATATTGATGAAGAAGCAGCACTCATTGTACGATACATTTTTGAAAGCTATGCCAATGGTATGACGATTAAAGAAATAACGGACTATCTCAATGAACAAGGCTGTAGAACTTCCACTGGTGCAAAATTCAACAAAAATTCTTTGCGTACATTACTGCAAAACAAACGATATCTCGGAATATACACATACAAAGGAACAGAAATTCCCAATGGGATGCCCCGTATTATTTCCGATGAGCTGTTTTATAAAGTCGCTGAGATTTTGGAAAAGAACAGAAAAGCCCCTGCCAGAGCAAAAGCTGATGTGGAATATCTGCTTACATTGAAGCTGTTTTGCGGTCATTGTAAAAAGATGATGACAGGACTTTCGGGAACTGGCAAACTTGGTAAAACCTATCGTTACTACGAATGTAAGGGTCGCAGAGATAAAACCTGTGATAAAAAGAGAGTACGCAAAGAATATATAGAAGATTTGGTTGTGGAGGTCTGCCGACAGCAATTGACTGATAAGAATATCAGAAAGATTGCAAAGGAGCTTACGGCAATCGCAAACACCTCTGCCGAATCTCACAGAATTTCCGCACTGAAAAAACAGATAAAAGAGTATGAGCGTAAACACAATAATCTGTTGAACAATGTAGCGGAATGTGATATTCCGAGTGTCTGTAAATCTATTTTTGTGAAAATCGAGGAAGTCGAGAATATTCTAAAGAGACTTGAAGAAAGCTTGACAAATGAGATGAAGAATCAATCTGTAATTTCAGAACCACAGATTCGGTTTTTCTTGAACTCGCTCAAAAAAGGCGATACAAGTGATATAAAATATCGAAAAGCATTAATTACTCTATTTGTAAATGCTATATATCTGTACGATGATAAAATGACGATTGTTTTTAATTCGGGCGGTGAGCCTGTTACCATTGACGACCTTCTTTTGTCTGAAATTGAGGAGCATTTTCAGCAGACGGAGGAGGGTTTGTTTTTGGAAACGGTTTGTCCACCATAGACCATTCCCGAAAATGTCGAATTTACGGCATTTTCGGGTTTTCTTTTTTCGGAAAATATGCCTTGTCCGCTGTTTGTCCGCTATTTGAGTGACGGCAGCGGACAAGCTGCTTTATTCCGCCTTTTGCAGGAATCCGAATACACCGTCCATTGCATCAGATGCCCTTGCCTGAGCATTCTGGAACATATGGGAGTACACATTCAAAGTCGTTCCGGAGTTACTGTGACCTAAAGCACCGGAAACGGTCGTGACATCCAAACCGGCGGAGATCATGGAAATGGCTGCAAAATGACGGAAAGCGTGGATTCCGTGAAACGGCAGTCCGTTTTCATTGCAGAGATTCCGCAGCCACTTGTATGGTGTGTGATTGCCCATCGGTGTTCCGTTCCAGCGCGTAAAGATCCGGTCGGTGTCAGCCCACTGGTCGCCGAGCCGTAGCGATTCGCTTGCCTGCTCGGCTTGCAGCGCACGAAGCATTTCCATGATCGGCGCTGCGATTTTCAGTGTCCGCTGGGAGCGTTTGGTCTTTGTGGTATCCGTATAATTCCCGATGCCGGAAACATAATTGGAGGTTCTGCGGACGCTGATGATTTGATGTTCAAAGTCAACGTCCTTCCATTCAAGCCCCAGCATTTCACTTCTGCGGAATCCGCTGTATGCGATCAGATAGAAAAACGCGCGGTATTTCAGCGGCTGATTCTGCATCAGGGAGAGAAGCTGCTGCATTTCCTCCTGCGAGTAAATCTCCTTCTCCTTGACCTCGCCCTTTGGAATCACGACCTTACTACACGGATTTTCCGACACCAGACCAGCCCGCACCGCGTAGGTGAACACGCCGGAAATGAAACTCAGGTAGTGAATGATACTCTTGCGTGCAAGAGGCTTGCCGGTCTTTTCATGAACACCGTCCTTTGCCAGAGAATTGATGAATCCCTGAATCTGCCTTGCTGTCAGCCTGTCAATGCGAAGATGTCCGATTGCCGGATACACACGGCGCGTCAATAGTTTGGTGCGGTAGAATGTCGTGTTCCGCAGATTCAGCTTGCCGTATTCCTCGAACCATTCCTCCGCGAGTTCCTGAAACTTGACGGCAGAAGTGCGGTAGCCGTGCGCGCAGGCTTCTTCAAACATGACTGCCTGCCGGTTCAGCTCTTTCTGAATCTGCCGCTCTGTCATGCCCTCCGCCGGCTTCCACGTCATTGCCTGCTCTTTGTGACTTCCGCTTGTATCGTAACCAACCGACACTCTGATCTGATAA
>JAZQKZ010000040.1:0-24065 GCA_045542415.1 Clostridia bacterium | reverse complement strand
CTGCTTTTGCAGCGGCTCTTGTTTACATGAATTATAATGTGATAACAGCAACCTGGTTAACTGTTACGTCTGCATTATTTAATGCAGCCTTTGCAGCTTCCTCGTTTGTCATTGTCGGAACTGTGCTGTCCTGGAGAATAAGCTCCTTATTGAATGACTTCATTTCTAATGAAGGTAATGTATAATTCTTTTTCATAATAGTTATCCTCCTTTAAATTATTCACCGTAATATAAATTACACCAAGCCGAAACATCCGGAATTGTTGTAAGATCCTCTGCAACTACTACAAGACCTGTTACAACTGTACCGCTTGAGATAATTGTATCGAACTCTGTTGTTGCACTTGCTTCGCCAACATACCATGTAACACTTGATACCGGATAGTGCTTTGTCGGGTCAACTGTGAATGTACCTGTATAAGCCTTTGCCGGATCACCTAAATACTCTGTATATTCGCCAAAGTCTTCAACTGCAACCATCGGCGGATCTGTTGATAATATCGGCTCGTCAACCTCAACATCGCCTGTCTTTTCAACGAATATATAGTCAACCCAAGTCTGACCGTTGTCACCCGCAAGAATGATAACGTCGCCTGCTGCCAACTCTACATCTGTTGTTGTAAGTGTACCCTGGGCCTGTACTGTGTTCTGGCTTGTACCCTTAACATCTCCGCTTGCAATAATATTAGCTTCTTCAACGCTGTTCTTATAAACAGTGAAAGTTGAGTTATTGTTTGTGTTACGGCATGATGCTGCAACTGTTACTGAGTAGATACCTGCATCTGCAACTGTAAATGCCTCTACACCTGCTGTATCGCCTCTGTATGCAATACCGCCTGAATAGTTCGGGCTTGTGAGTGACTGTGCAGCTGAACTATTTGTGATATCCTCCTGCTCAACAAAGTATGCTGTGCCGTCATATGCTGAATATGCAACAACTGCTGAATTAGCCGCATCATCCGCTGAAGCTACGAGTGAAGCTGAATACTGAGTTGTATCACATACATATGTAACCTTATTGTCTGCATCTGTTAAGTACTTTGAATATGAATAGCTAAGTGTGTCACCCACTACGATTGTACCTGAAGCGAGTGTTTCAAGCTCTGTACCTGCTGCATCAACTGCCTTTGCTACAACATTTTTGTACTCTAACTGCTCACGAGCGTACTTTAATGTAATAACATTATCTGCTGCTGTTTCACTTACTGTGATTGTATCATCACCCTCAGCACCTGCATATGTATAGCGGTACTTTGCATCGCCCTCTACTGCATCAAATGTTGCCGGATATTCAGCTACATATGTCTGACCCGAATACTGCTTGTCGCTTGTAACTGTACCTGTCGGTAAGCTTTCTGACGGAATAGCAGTGTTTTCGTCACCATATACAAAGTTGATTGTAATATCTGTCTCAACCGCTGTTGCGTCAGCATATGTGATTGTCAATGACGGATTCAACGCATAAACGCCTCTGATTGAATTTGAGAATGCAAAAGCAGCATAATACTTTCCATTTACTGCGGTCTGTGCAGCAACATAGTCTGTTACATCAACTGTTTCTGTTATTTCGGCATTTGTTATAGTTCCCTGATGAACTGATGTAAGGTCGCCGAGGATTCCTGAATATGTCCATGCTGTACCATTTGCTGTCTGAGTATAGATACCATCATTTGCACCATCTGCTGTTGATAACAACGGAACATTTGAGAAATCATAGCTCGGATTTCCAACTGTGTACATATCATAAGTACATGAATTTGTCTTATTCTGAGTATGCTTTGCATTATAAGTCAAAGTTGCCTTTGAAACTGATAAACCATCTGCATTTTCAAAGCTGAACTTTACAACACCGATACCCGGATAGTTACTTGACTTACTTGACGGACCTGACTGACCCATAATCTCCGTGTCTGAAACCGTAAACGTTCCCTTGCTTCCGTTCCATGAACGCATAGCTTCAAGTGTTGCTGTTTCTTCTGCTGCAAATGCTGTTAAGCCGGCAAAAGCTGAAACTGACATTGCTAATGCTGCAATAGCACTAACTAATCTTTTCATTTTCATGAAAAATCCCTCCTTAAAATAATAAGTTTATTCTCTGCGAATATCTTTTTATAGTATATCCTTATAATATTATATCACTAAATCCATAATTTTGCAAGAAATTTTTGTATAATTTTTACAATAGGCTTTCTTTGTGAAGTATGGATAAAAAAACTGTATTTTTACCACTTAAAAACTGTACTTTTTTTGTAAGAGTTGCATAAATCACAAAATCTCAGCTAAAGCTGACAAAATATCAGCATGAACCTCCTCTGCACTTGCGTGTCCGTCGATTATAATAACTTTCTCGGTATCACGCAGCTTTTCAAATGCCTTAAAATAATTTGAGCGTGTTTCACGAAGCCTGTCAACATTCTCAAACAGCTCGGCACTCTCTCGATTTGCATTTATTCGCTCCATTGCCTTTTCAGGAAGCACATCAATAAATATCGTTGCATCCGGTTTCAAAAGCTCTCTTGCAACCGAATTTGCATTGATTATCCACTCCATCGGCATATCTACACTCTGATAGGCATATGACGAGAAATAATATCGATCGCACAGCACATCTGTTCCGCTGTTTATTTTAGCAAGAAGTCCATCATTTTCATCTAAAATATGTTCAAGTCTGTCAGCCACAAAAAGTGCAGCAATAACACGGTTATCGGCTTTAAGCTCGCCTGTAAGATAGCGGCGTATTGTTTTGCCGATGCTTAAATCGGACGGCTCACGGGTCACATATACACTACCGCCGTTATCTTCGATATATTTTTGAAGCATCTGAAGCTGTGTGCTTTTTCCGCTTCCATCTATTCCTTCGAATGCTATGAACATAGTATTATTTCCTTTCGCTTGTTTTGTTTATAAATTATGGTTTACTGCCGTAACCCATAGCTAATAAAGTTTTCTCTTGACTTTTTCACAAAATAAGGGTATAGTCAATATTATAATATAAAGAGGAGAATGCTTTATGGATAAGGTTAGTGCAGCTAACCGTGTTTCAACGGTCAGTATTATTATAAATATAATATTATCCGCCTTTAAATTTGCGGCGGGTATTTTTGCTCATTCGACTGCTCTTGTGTCCGATGCGGTTCACAGTCTGTCTGATGTAATTTCTACAATAGCGGTAATTGCCGGAATCAATATCGGCGAGCGTGACGCTGATGCCGGACATCAGTACGGACATGAACGCATTGAAAGTGTATTTTCCATACTTCTTGCAATTGTTCTGTTTATAACCGGCATAGGGATCGGATATTCAGCACTTAAATCCGTAATAACCAACAGCTATATACACAGCGAAACCCCCGGCATGCTTGCACTTATTGCAGCATTTGTATCTATCGTCGTCAAGGAATGGATGTATCACTACACTGTGAGAGCCGCGAAAAAAATATCATCTACAGCTCTCAAAGCCGACGCATGGCATCACCGTTCAGATGCTCTTTCATCAATCGGTTCTTTTGTCGGTGTACTGTTTGCAAGGCTTGGCTTTCCCATATGCGACCCGATTGCAAGTATTATAATCTGTATATTCATCGCAAAGGCTGCATGGGATATATTCCACGAAGCTATAGATCAGCTTATCGACAAAGCAGCAGATGAAGAAATCTGTGAAAAAATCCGTCATATTGTTATGAATGAGGACGGGGTTCTCGGAATTGACAGCCTGAAAACGAGATTGTTCGGTTCAAGAATGTATGTTGATATCGAGATAGGCTGTAACGGTGAATGGACACTCTACCGGGCGCACTGCGTAGCAGAAAACGTACACGATGCCATAGAATCAACATTCCCCGATGTCAAGCACTGCATGGTGCATGTAAATCCCAAATCAGTATAAATATGGGCGGATTGCATCCGCCCACTTTTTTTATTTTATTTCAATCTTTCCGTTATTACGCGCATTTACGTCGTCACGGATAAGTGTATAAATTGTCGCCATAAGCGGAATGAATGTCAGCATTCCCAGAACACCCATCAGACTTGAACCGGCACTGACCGCCGCCAGCACCCATATTGCAGGGAGTCCCACCGAATCGCCAACCACCTTGGGATATATGAGATTACCCTCAAGCTGCTGAATCACAAAAAATGTAATTGTAAATATCAGTGCTTTTACAGGCGATACCATCAGAACAAGGAATACTGATACCGCAAATCCGATAAATGCACCGACAATCGGTATAAGTGCAGTAAATGCTATGAGTACACCGATAAGCAATGCATAAGGTATTCTAAGTATTGAAAGTACAACAACAAACAGTGTTCCTATTATCACTGCCTCAAGGCACTGACCGGTTATAAAGTTTCTGAAATTCTTTACCAGAAGCCTTGTTGTCTTGCAGAGCCATAAATATCCACGCTTCGGGATATATGCATGAAGAATACGCTTTGTCTGGTTTATAAGACGCTCTTTCTGCAAAAGTGCGTACAATGCAAAAATAAACGCAATAACAGCCTTTACTACAGCACTGACAAAGCGTCCCGCCGCACTGAATGTATTCGTCACGGCATTTCCCACACCATTTCTGAAAAACTGTAGCATGCTTTCCGCAAGCGACATCCAGTCAATTTCATGAATGTTTATTTTCTGAAGCTGCTCTATTATCCGGGGATACTGAGCAAACATCTCCTCTAAGCGATGTATCGTTGCCGCCATGTGCTGAGGTATTACCTGTGCAATTTCACGCACAGTATGCACAATCTGCGGTATAACAACCACCGTAACAAGTGCAATCACCGCAAGAATTGCCAGAATTGCAAGCACAAGGCTAAGCGGTCTTGCTGCTTTTTTAAGACGCGGCTTTTTCACATTGGCAAACAGCTTTCTTTCAAAGAAATCCATAGGTATGTTTATAACAAAGGCTATCGCCACACCTATAAGAAAGGTCGAAAGAATGCTTATCACAAAGCCTATCTGCTCAATAATATAATTGCTGTGTATAATGCAAAGCACAAGCACAGCACATAATATGAGCAGATTTCTTATCTGTCTGATTTTTATTTTATCAAATCCCATATCAAATCCTCAGAATAATAATCGTATCTATTAAGTCCGTCCGGCTTCCTCCCAGGGCATTACGTCACCCTCCTCACGCAGATACTCAAGAATCTGCCACACACCCTCTCCGGTGTGAGAATCCACCAAAAATATCTTTTGACAGCCTGCGAGTCTGAGCCACTGCTGTGCCATATCCGTTCGTGCATTGGGATGATTTATCTTTGTAACTATGCCGATCACATCACGGTTTGCAACAACCGCACAGCACGGCGAAAGCAGCGAATACGGCTCAACCGCACTCATCAATAAGCCTACCACATCCGCCTCAAAGGTGTACATCGCAAGTCCCGCCGCAAGATTTTTGCTCTGTATATACTCGCCGGGAGTATCGATAATAACATCAAAACGGTTAATGTACTGTGTTTTATGATAATGTACCTTTTCGCCCTTTAAAGCCTGTGTAAGAGTTGTTTTTCCGGCCTCACTGCGTCCTACAAGTATCAGCTTTTTCATGTTTTTGTAACTGCACAGACAGTAAAGTTCAGCGTATTCTTACAGTAGTCCGTAACGGCAACCATAGCCGCCTCAACATCCGAAACCATGCCTGTTGTAATAAGTGTTCCGCTGAAACGGTCAACGAAGCTCAGGTCAACATTTGCCGATTTCGTTGCAAGGTCTGCCGCAATAATTGCAGTCTCCGCAGGACTTACGGTAAGAATTCCGATAGCACTCCTGCCGTAATCAATACGGGGATCAAGTCCAAGCTTTGCGTACATAATCGGGTCAGGACTTGCAATAATATGTGCAAGAGTAATCTGTTTACCCGGTACAAGCTCCTGAATTATACGCAGCTTGCCCTCATTTGTTTTTAATGCATCACTTGTCAGTAAATCTTTAATATCCATTATATCTGTCTCTCATTCCTAAAAAAATGCCCAGAATCCCAGAAATCCCAATAACACACTGTCAATAACAAGCTGTATAACACACAAAATAGGTATCATAATAACAAAGCTTTTATGCTGTGTCTTATGTCTGAAAATCTGCATTCCGATCAACGCTCCACCGGCACCGCCGAAAAACGCCATACACATAAGATTCTTTTCCGGTATTCGCCACTCCTTGCGTGATCTTGAACGTTTTTTATTCGCCGCACGTTTTTTATCGATACCGAACATTATAAATGCCGATATGTTCATGCCCAATATATACAAAAGCACAATAAAAAACAATGCCAGGTTAACGGTAGCGTTTGAAAATATCTTTAAAATAGTCGGCAGGGCAGGCAGGGTAATTGTAGAAAGCCATGTTGAAACCGCAATAGCTATATGCCCGAACAGCAGCTTTAAAAGCTCATATATCCACATGAATATTTGTACAATAAATGAACCCACAGCACTCAACACACTCAGCACTGCCGAAAAAAATTCTTCAGATGTCATAAAATTATTCAGCTGTTACTATGGTAACAGTCCTTGTCTCGCCATCCCAGTCAACAACGCAGTTATACGCCTCACTTACGGCACGAAGCGGAATAAGTGTCCTGTCATCAACAATCTTTGCCGCAACGTCAAGGGTTTTTGCCTCTCCGTTTACAAACATCTGATCATTTCCAATCTGGAACACGCATGTGTCATCATCCTTTGCTGAGATAACAGTCTGTGTTGTACCGTCCCATTCAACCTCTGCACCAAGTGCCTCAAAGATTGCACGAAGCGGAACCAGTGTACGGTCATTTTCGATAATCGGAGCAACATCAAATTCAATTGCATTTCCGTTTAATAATACGCTGATATCATCTGCCATTACCGGTGCGGCAAAAGCAGCTGTAACTGAAGCGGCACACAGTGCCGAAACGATTTTCTTGTTCATTATAGCTTCCTCCATTCGTAAATTAAGATAAAACTTTCCTTATACTATATTGTACTATAAAACCCATAAAAAGTCAATCGGTAATTTTCAAAACCTCACCTGCCGCACCGAGCAAAAAGCTTTATCTTGTAAAGCAAAAAACAGAGGTGCAGCACCTCTGTCACGATTTATCGGCTTAAAGCAGAAATTCGTACAGCTCAAATGTAGGAATTGTCTTGAGATTTTTTCCGAGATCCTTTTCGCCGGCAAATGTAAAGCCTATTTTTTCATACAGCCGTACAGCAGGTACATTTCCCGGAACAACATCGAGTCTTACAGCCTTGTATCCGCTCTTTTTGGCGACATCTATACAATACTCTACCATATATTTTCCCACGCCCTTTCCGGAGGCTTCAGGGTCTGTCGCAAGGGTGTGGATTATAAGATATTCACCCTCTTTAAGGTCCATTTTCCACTCACCCACACCATAATCACCCATAGGATCGTCATTTAAAATAAAAGCACCTACCACTTCACCGTTATCGATACATGCATATTGGCAGTCATTTGAAATAGCAATACCCACGCTTTTTCTTCCCGGATATTTCCCCGGCACCCACTTTGGATAGTTTATATTTTTAGCAAGATAATCTGTAACTCTGTCATAAAATACGCTTACCCTATCCAGATCCTCCATTGTACACTTGATTATATGCATTGTATTCCTCCCGACTGTTAATTTATTATATTATACCACATTCACCTAAAACCATGCAAGATAAAATTCGGTATTTT
Organism: Clostridia bacterium; assembly: GCA_045542415.1. Classification (GTDB taxonomy): domain Bacteria; phylum Bacillota; class Clostridia; order UBA1381; family UBA1381; genus UMGS1958. The sequence continues at coordinate 16,372 of JAZQKZ010000040.1, read as the reverse complement.
ATATTTGTTATCGGTAAATCACCGTTTCACATAACAAAAGGAGGTGTAAAACAACACCTCCTTTATCAATCAATTATTCGACAATAAAACTTACACCATAAATTCTTGCCTTTGAGCCTGCTGTATATAAGTAATATGTCTTGCCCGCCTCAACTGCTGCACTTATTGATGTCTGCGCTTTTGCGCCGTCGTTTGTCCATTCAGCGATATAGTTATTCTCACTGTCTGCAATTACCATCGTCTTGCCTGAGTTAACCTCCATGTATATTGTAACTTCACCGTTTGCAGGAGCCGTGAAAATCATACCGTTTCCTGTTAACGTTCCGTTTGCATACTTCGGATTTGAAGTGCCGTTTACTGCACCTGCAAAATCAATGCCGTCAATTGTCGCAGCTCTGTCAGCGTATGTGAGTGAATCAGCCGGAGTAAGTCCTGCAAAGAGTACATCACCTGCCGATACATCCTCTGATGCTACCCAAATATGCTCTGCATTTATTGTGTAGCTTACGCCGAAGAATCTTCCCTTTGAGCCTGCTATATACAGATAATATGTCTTACCTGTTTCAACCTCTGCACTAAGAGATGCCTGAATCTTGTCGCCCTCATTTGTCCACTCTGCAATAGTGTTGTTATCGCTGTCCGCAATTACCATTGTCTTACCTGAATTAACTTCCATATACGAAGTAATCACACCGTCTGCCGGAGCTGTGAAAATTATAGCATTTCCGGTCATTGTTCCGTCTGTATATTTCGGATTTGATGACGAGTTAACGCCACCTGCAAATTCAATACCGTCAATTGTTGTTGCATAACTGATATATGAAAGCGTATCTGCTGCAACTGCAAGACCTTCCATTATTGAATCACCTGCATTAACGTCCTCTGTCGGAATCCACCAGATTGTCTCTGTAAGATCCGGAATTGTTGAAACAACATCGTCAACTACCGGCTCTTCTGTCGGTTCAGCTGTCGGTTCCTCAGTCGGCTCAGGAGTCGGAGTCGCTGTCGGAGCAGGTGTCGGTGTTGCTGTCGGAGCAGCTGTAATCTCCGGAACTACGTCTGAAGTCTGAACAATATCAAGACCGTTGATATAGCCGCCGTACTTCTGCGCACCCTTAGCAATCACTAATGTAAGCTGACCGTCTCTTACAATCGCTTCTGTATTATATGAGGTTGCATCTGTTGAATAGAGATCTCCCGATGATTCACCCTCTACTACAAACTCTGTACCAAATCCTGTGTTCCAGCAGCCGTAGTAAACTGTCACGTCATATACACCGTTCTCTAAGTCAACTACAAATTCCATGTCTGAATAGTCTGATGACATAATCTGGTCAGCGTAAAGGTCAGTATATGAGCTGTCAACATTATACGGAGCTCTTGTCATTGCTGACTGAACCGATGTAGTGAAGCCGTAGCCTGCTGATGCTGAATATGCATTTGAATCTACTACTGCTGTGTATCCGCTCTGAGCTGTACCGTTACCGAAGTCGAAATAGAAGTCTGTTACTTCCGGAGCCGGAGTCGGTGTTGCTGTCGGAGCCGGAGTCGGTGTCGCTGTCGGAGCAGCTGTCGGCTCCGGAGTTGTTGTCGGTGTAACTACCATACCGCTAATGTAGCCGCCGTATGATTTTGCACCCTTAGCTATAGCTACGTCAAGTACACCATCCTCTACAACTACTACAGCTTCATACTCCGCTGCATCTGTTGAATAAAGGTTGCCCGATTCTGTACCCTCAACGTTATAGCTTGTGCCAAAGCTTGTGTTCCAGCTTCCGTAGTTGATAACTACACTATATACACCGTTCGGAATATCTGCCTTGAAAGTAGTCTCACCCTGAATCTGGTCAGCATAAAGATTATCGTAGCCCGACGGAATATTATACGGAGCACGGGTCATACTGCTCTGTGAGCCTGTGAAGCCGTAACCTGTCTGTGATGAATAGACAGATGATGCTGTAACTGCATTATATCCATCCTGAACAGAACCGTCACCAAAATCGAACTGATACGGAAGCGACGGAAGAGGATAGATTTCCATACCGTTGATGTAGCCGCCGTATGACTTTGCACCCTTAGCTATAGCCACGTCAAGTGTACCGTCCTCTACAACTACTGTTGTACAATACTCTGCAGCATCAGTCGAATAGAGATTACCCGATTCTGTACCCTCAACATTGTAGCTTGTGCCAAAGCTTGTGTTCCAGCATCCATAGTTGATAACTACATTATATATACCGTTCGGTACATCTGCCTTAAATGTGGTTTCACCCTGAACCTGGTCTGCATGTAAATTCTCGTAGCCTGATGTAATATTATACGGCGCTCTTGCCATATCTGACTGTGAGCCTGTGAAGCCGTAGCCTGTTAAAACCGAATACTCGGTCGCTGCAGGAACTGCTGTATAGCCGTCCTGAACATCGCCGCTTCCGAAGTCATAGTAATACTTATATTCCGGAGCATTGTAAATTTCAAGACCGTTGATGTAACCGCCGTATGACTTTGCACCCTTAGCTATACCTATGTCAAGTGTTCCGTCTGATACAGTTACTCTTGTTGTATATGTCGTTGCATCTGTTGAATAGAGGTTACCTGAATCTGTTCCCTCTACATTATAGCGTGTGCCAAAACTTGTGTTCCAGCTTCCGTAGTGGATAACTACAATATAGTCACCGTTTGCAAGGTCTGTCTTGAATGTGGTTTCACCCTGAATCTGGTCAGCGTGTAAATCCTCATAGCCTGACGGGATATTGTACGGTGCACGGGTCATTGAGCTCTGTGAGCCTGTGAAGCCGTAACCTGTATCTGTTGAATAGCTTGTTGAAGCTGTTACGCCTGTGAAGCCACTCTGAACTGTACCGTCACCGAAATCATACTTATACTTATTTGTTGTTACCGTCTCACCTGCATCTACAAGATCCGGAGTTGTTGTTGTCATCTCTGTATAAAGATATCTGGGATTGAGATAGTTTGCACTTGATGATGCAAGTGATGCACTACCTATATAATAGCTTGTATGCGGCGGCTGATTATATGCCACGTTCTCTGTTGCAACATTATTTCTGTACTGGCCGTCGTGCATGAGTGTTGTAAGCTTATAGTCTGTATAGAGCGATGAAATATAGACTCTGATCACATCGCCGTAACCTGAAATCATTTCCTCTCTCCAGTCGCCTAAGATATCCGCTGTAAGACCGAGATTTGACTTTGTTGAGTTATTGGATGTAAGATCCATATAATAGTTGCTGCCGAAATAGAACTTTGTTGAGCTTGATGATGAAGCGTCAAACTTTGTTAAATTCGCACCATCAAGTACTTCTCTGCCGAGATCGCCGTCCCAATAAGCAAGAGAGTTAACCGAAGACGGTCTGCTTGAGCTTATAACATCACCCGCTGTACCGTAAGAATTATAGTTTGCAGTAGTCCAGCCAAGTGCAAGTGCATTTGAATTTGAAGCCGCATAGCTGTCATCAACATTGCCCATAACACCTCTGCCTACATCAGAGCTTGCAGCGATTCCGAATACATGTACACCTGACTTAGCATACCAGAGATCGCCTCCGTAGCTTGCGTAGCCTGTTGATTCCTCGTGTACCTGGAATACCTCGATATTACCGTCATTATTGAAGTCATTTACATGTAATGCATCGCCGTGACCTAATCCGGTACGAGTCAACACTGTACCGTCATGGTCAAGTACAGCTGAACCATATACGATTTCATCATATCCGTCATTATCAGCATCTGTAACTGAGAGGTTGTGGTTACCCTGACCGTAGAGTGATGATGAACCGCTTGATGTACTCTTGTTGTAGAATCTCTGTGTAAGGCTTGAGCCATCCCAGTCATATGCAACTACATATGCCTTTGTATAATAACCTCGGCACATTACAACACTCGGGAGAAGGTTTCCGCTTGAGTCTGTATTTCCGAAATAACCTACAGCAGCCAGGAAACGGTTACCTCTGTTACCGTATGAGTCTCCCCATGATGAGGTTACGTTATAGCCCGGCTCGTAGTCCATTGTATATAACGCTTCACCTGTCTGACCTGAGAATACTGTTAAGTATTCGGGAGTACCGCCTAAAACCGAACCCTTGCTGCTTCCCGATGTACTTCTGTAGTCTGCTGTATTATCTGTTGATGTGATTGTCGAAGTGTTACCTGCTGCACTTACATAATCTCCGTTACCGTCAGTTGAACCGGGAGCTGTTTTCATAACAAGCTCTGCATATCCGTCTGCATTGAGGTCGTATGCGATAAACTGTGTATAGTGAGCACCTGCACGGATATTACAGCCTAAATTAATCGGCTGACTCCAGAGCATTGTACCGTCAAGCTCGTAGCACGAGAAAAGTACATTTCCTGTATAGCCTGATACCGAGTTATCCTGTGAATTTGACGGGTCCCACTTAACAATAATTTCATACTGACCGTCGTTATCCACGTCAGCAACTGACATATCGTTTGCTGAATATGTATATGTTCCTGCCTTTGAATCCGTTACGCTTGCAGGAACCTCAACCGGAATATCAAAATATCCATAGCTGTTCGGCTCACTTGATGAATGACTTTCGTTTCCGTAATTCATTGTGAGGGTCTTTACTTCACCGTTTACAACTACCGAGTTAGCCGGTAAATCTGTGTTTTTGATTGATTCGCCGTTCTTAACTACATGATAAACAGCCGATGTATCCGAACCGTTTGCGTTTGTTGTATCAACGTAGTTTGTAGCATTGATGCCTGATGCAATAAGCGCACCGTTCTTATAAACATCAAATGTTGTTGATGCAAGATCCTCTGTACCGGCAAGTCTCCAGCTCAGATACATACCTGAACTGCCGTCCTCTGTGTATGACTTGGGAATTGCAACAAGTCCTCTGTCAAGATACTCCATCACTCTGGTGTATCTTGTCTGTGCCGCCGATACGCTCATCGGTGCTGCACTCAACAGAAGTGCCGATGCCATAACGGCTGATAAAATTCTTTTTCCTTTCATAAAATACCTCCCGTAAAATAATTTTACATATCTATATACCCTAATCGGGTTAACAGTCAATATATCAGTTGCCGATTTTTTATTCGTTTCAATTCTCAAATTCATTCAGTTGTTACTGATTTTTTGCCATTTTTTCTTTTATTTTTGTACATTTCCCACACATTATATTACAAAACCCGCAAAAAATCAATGCAAATATAACAAAAATTTTCAAACTAAGTAAAAGTGGTTAATATTTCCTTTGTGCAAAGACAAAATATCCGTTAATCGACAATTTATCACATTGCTGTTTTTGTTTCGTTTTGGACACAAATACGATTTATCGTGTGATAAAGACGTAAAATGAACCGTTTTTTTAAATTTTATGCAAAACTTTATTTTTCCATTACAAATAAAATAAAGGTAATTTTGCAGTCATTTCCGACCGCAACGTTCAAAAAAACACCTCCCACTCTTCACATCGGTTCTTTTTATTGACGAAGTCTGTGTTTCGTGATATAATAATTAATATGGTTATAATTACAGGATAGAAGCAAATGAATCAGTACGGAGGCATTTATTCATGAAAAAAGCTGCGACAAAAAAATTTGCAGTATGGGCAAGCGACAGACTTTTCGAGGGAGTATGTCTCAAAGCTATGCAATACGGCATTTCAGAAAAAGAGATTTGCAGCGAATCTGATATAATTATTAACGGCAGACCAATAACCGATGCAGAGCTAAAGCTTCGCAGCCTACTGGTAAACGAGATTAACAGCACCGGTTTTACAGAGACACTCCAACATCTTGCACGCAGCCTGTTTATCCGCTTTTGTGCAATCAGATTTATGGAGGTTAATGATTATTTTCCGTCACATTCACGAATTTTTACAGACCTTCCGACAGACACCACAATCGAAAATAATACTATTTTTAAGGGTCGGTTCATTAAACAGAATGCAGAGTTGGAAAATATACTTCCGGAGGTTTTTGAAAAGCTGCCTGAATATATTGAATTGCTTTTTCCCGATGAGATTATCAGCCCCGAAAATGTTATTTCACATTTTCTCAGGTATGTACCCGACAGTTATTTTGATATAAAATCCGAAAACGGACAGGTAGAGATTATAGGCTGGCTATATCAGTTTTATATATCCAAAAAGCATGATGAAATAATCGATGCACTGCATTTCAAGGCCATAAGCAGCGAGGATGTACCTGCCGCAACGCAGATTTTTACCACCGACTGGATTGTAAAATATATAACCGACAATTCACTCGGCAGATACTGGATTGAACGCAATCCCGCCTCACCGCTTATTGATAAGCTTGATTTTTTTGTAACCCCGAAAAGCGGAAAAATAACATATATAAATGAAAGCATTTCACCGTGTGAGCTTACCGTTCTTGACCCGTGTGTCGGGTCGGGACATTTTCTTGTGTATGCCTTTGACGTGCTTATGGAGATTTATCATGAATGCGGCTATACAGACAGCGATGCCGCATGCAGTATTATTAAAAACAACCTTTTCGGACTTGATATAGATTCAAGAGTTACGGAACTGTCACGCTTTGCACTGATGATGAAAGCTCGCAGGTATGACCCCGATTTTTTCAGCCGAAAAATCACACCCAATGTATGCACTGTTGCACAAAGCAATTCAATCGCACCCGTCTCCTCCGAGCCGGAATTGAACAAGCTTATTTCTTCACTGCATAACGCACAGGAGTACGGTTCACTGTGCAATGTTTCGGATATTGATTTTTCACTCATTCAAGAAAGTGAGGATATTTTACCGATAATACAAACGGGTAAAATCCTTTCAAATAAATATACAGTTGTTGTGACAAATCCGCCGTACCTTAACCGATACGATACCCTGCTCAAGGAGTTTATCAACTCCGGCTTCAGGGACTATTCGGGCGATTTGTTCAGCGTATTTGTATATCGGAGCTTTAGCCTTTGCAAAGCCGACGGCTACTGCGGATTTATGACTCCATTTGTATGGATGTTCTTAAAAACCTATGAGGCATTACGAAGATATATAATAGAAAACAAAAATATCGTTTCACTCATACAGCCCGAATATTCGGCGTTCCGTGACGCAACCGTACCCATATGTGCATTTATTTCAAAGAATGCAAGAGATACCTCGGACGGTATATATTTCAGACTCTCCGACTTCAAGGGTGACATGGAGGAACAAAAAGAAAGGGTACTTTATGCTCTTCGCAACAAAAGCTGTGGATATTTCCACGAAACGGCACAGGATAATTTCCTCAAGCTTCCCTCTGCACCCATTGCATACTGGGCAAACGATAAAATAATAAACGCATTTGAAAAAGGTACAAGACTTGACTCTCTTGCCGCACCCAGACAGGGACTTGCAACAGGCGACAACAGCCGTTTTTTACGTTTGTGGCACGAATGTGATATAAACCGCATATGCTTTGACGCTTCCTCTCGAGACGCCGCACAAAACAGCGGACTCAGATGGTTTCCCTATAACAAGGGCGGTGAATACCGCAAATGGTACGGCAATAACGATTATGTTGTCAACTGGGAAAATGACGGGCATGAAATACGAAGTCTCAGAGACGCAAGAGGGCGGCTTCGCTCACGTCCGCAAAATCTCTCGACATATTTTAGTGAAAGCATAACCTGGTCAAAAATCTCAAGCGGTGCCGTTTCATTCCGATACAAGCCACCGGGGCATATATATGATGTTTCCGGAACAAGCATTTTCGCAGACACAAAAACACTTCGCTATTTACAGGGCTTTTGCAATTCAAAGGTTGCCCTTGAAATTGCCCGCATGCTTTCTCCGACAATCAATTATGAGGTCGGACAGATTTCCGCTCTTCCCATTATTATGGATAAGAGCAAGGAAGAGGAAATCATACGTCTCACTGAGGAAAACATCAGACTTTGTCGCGAGGATTGGGACTCATTTGAAAATTCATGGGATTTCAAGTCCCATCCGCTTATAAACGGCTCTTCAATCAAGGGCTCATACAAGACATGGGAACAGGAATGTCTTGACCGCTTCAATAAATTAAAGGAAAACGAGGAAGCCTTAAACAGGCTGTTTATTGAAATATACGGTCTGAACGGCATACTAAGTGATAAGGTTGACGAAAACAGCATAACCGTCAGAAAGGCTGACAAGGCACGGGATGTAAAATCGCTTATCTCGTACGCTGTCGGAGTTATGTTCGGCAGATATTCCCTTGACACTGACGGACTCGCATACGCCGGAGGCACTTGGACGGTCGAAAACGACCGTACCCTCCCCGTCAGCAAGGATAATATACTTCTCATCAGCGATATGGGTGATATGTTCTGTCGGTTTATAGAAATCGTTTTCGGCAAGGAAACGGTCGATGAAAATCTTCATTTTATAGCTGATGCACTCGGTAGTTACGCTTCACCCCGTGAAGCAATACAGAAATATTTCACGACTGATTTTTACAGGGATCATTGCAAATTATACCGCAGCCGACCGATTTACTGGCAGCTTGACGCAGGCAAAAAGGGCAGCTTCAGATGTCTTATATACATGCACCGTTACAGGGAGACTCTTCCCTATCAGATACTAAAGGACTATGTCGAGCCTCGTCTTTGCCGTTATCACATTGAGGCAGACAACCTCCGACACAAGCTCACCATTGCCGCAGGCACGGAACGTATCAGCCTAAAGAAAGCTGTCACTTTGCTTGAAGCCGGGGAGCAGGAGCTAAGGACGTTTGAGAAAAAACTTCGTCTCATTGCAAATCGTATGCAAAAAATCAATTCCGATGACGGAATTATATATAATTATAATCTGTTCAGTGATATACTCACAAGACTGAAATAACATAAGGAGGCTTATATGGATAAGAATGCACTTAAAAAATATGCTCTGTATGCAAAAAAAGAGCTTCTTGATGCCATAAGCCTCAAACTTTTTCAGTATGGGATTACCGAAAACGTCACAGCCGACGAAAACACCATACCGATGACCAGCACAAAAAAAGAACAACGACAACTGCTCCTTGAGCAAATCAAATCCGACGGATACGCCAAAACCGTTGAGAACATGGCATATCTGCTCTTTATCCGTCTTTGTATGCTCAGATTTATAGAGGTAAACAAATACTTCACCTCACATATACAGCCGTTCACGCTTTCGGATATAACCGAGTCGGCAGATAATTTCATCAGCTCCTGCAAGGAGCTTGAAGCTGTATTTTCCGGCTCCTTTAAAAAGCTTCCGATATATACCGAGCTGATTTTTCCGGATAATATTTCTGATATAGTTTCTCATCTGTATAATTCTGTTCCGGAAGATAGTTTCGACACCTCTTCACCAAGCGGACAGGCGGAAATCATCGGCTGGCTATATCAGTTTTATATGTCGCCCGAACACAAAAAGATTATTGACCCGCTTCACGGCAAAACAATTTCCAAGGACGATATCCCCGTTGCGACACAGCTTTTTACTACCGATTGGGTTGTACGGTATATAATCGATAATTCCTTAGGCAGATATTGGATAGAACGAAATCCCGATTCCAATTTAAAAAACGGGCTTGAATATTTTATACAGACAAAAAATATTCAATATATAAATGAAAACATCACGCCTCAGAAGATGACGGTTTTTGACCCCTGCGTCGGCTCGGGACATTTTCTCGTATATGCTTTTGACGTACTAATGAAAATTTACCGCGAGTGCGGATATGATGATACGGAAGCAGTGACGCAAATACTTGAACACAATCTTTACGGTCTCGACATCGACTCTGCTGTTACGGAGCTGGCATGCTTTGAGCTGATGATGAAAGCCTGTCAGTATGACAGCTCTGTTTTATCCCGAAGCATCCGTCCGCAAATATATAAAATCACGGACAGCTCTCATCTCGCCAAAACGCACACCTCTGATGAAGCAACCGCACTCATCAGAGCCTTTGATAACGCAGATGAATACGGTTCGTTGTGTATCATGCCCGACATTGACATGCACATTGACGCACAGCTTGCACCGTTAGCGGATGCCGCAAGGCTTCTTACGCAAAAGTATGCAATTGTCGTAACAAATCCGCCGTATTTAAACAAGTACAGCACACGTTTAAAGCAATTTCTTAACAGCAATTACAAGGATTATTCGGGAGATTTGTTCAGCGTATTCATTTACCGCAATTTCAGCTTCTGCAAGGACAGGGGCTACTGCGGATTTATGACTCCGAATGTATGGATGTTTATAAAAGCACACAAAAAGCTTCGTGAATTTATAATAAGCAACAAAAGCATAACAACACTCGTCCAGCCCTCAAAGGGTGCGTTTTTCAAGGAGGCGACCGTTGATGTATGTGCATTTGTTGCCAAAAACCGCTCTGAAAATACCACAGGCGTTTACATCCGCCTTGAGGAATTTAAGGGCGGAATGGCACTTCAGGGCGAAAAGCTTTTATATGCATTGAAAAATCCCGACTGCGGATATATATACGAAAAGCCGATTGAAGCATTTAAGAAGCTTCCCGGCATGCCGTTTTCGTTCTGGCTTGACGAGCATCTGCTCAATGCATTTACTCACTTCAAAAGCCTGAGTGAGTATGCATATACACGCAACGGAATGAAAACAGGCAATAATGACCGCTTTCTCAGACTGTGGTGGGAGGTTGACGCTGAAAATATCTGCTTTGATGCCGATAATTATACCGATGCCATCACATCAGAAAAAAAATGGTTTCCGTATAACAAAGGCGGCGAATACCGCAAATGGTACGGCAACAATGATTATGTGGTCAACTGGAAAAATTCAGGATATGAGATATTTAAGCTTGCAAAACAAGACGAAAGACATGTTCAGGATTATCCTGACGAGCTTAAATTCGTCCCCACGCTTTCATGGTCACTCATAACCTCGGGGCGTCCTGCATTCCGGTACAAGGAGCATAACCTTTCCGATATTGCAGGAATGACCTTGTTTGCGGACAGAGACAAAATACTGAGGTATCTCGGATTACTCAATTCCTCCGCAGCATACGAAATATTAAGCTCCATATCCCCGACCATTAACTTTCAGTCGGGCGATATTGCAAAAATCCCGGTTCCGCCGCAGGTAAATACAAATACTGAAATTGTCGAGCTTGTTTCGGAATGCATAGATATTTCAAAAGCAGACTGGGACGCTTTTGAGACTTCATCGGATTTCAAAAAACATCCGCTCTTACGCGGTAATTCAATAAAGGATGCTTTTGACAGTTGGGAAAAGGAATGTGCATGGCGTTTTGATACCTTAAAAGCAAACGAAGAGAGGCTTGACCGCATATTTGCAAAGCTCTATGACCATGACTTCCCCTCATGCACAGAGGACAAATATATTTCCGTCCGCAAGGCTGACAAGACTCGTGATGTTAAGTCACTTATATCTTACGCAGTAGGTGTAATACTCGGAAGATATAAGTCTGACACCGATATTGCGACTGCAAATATTCTGACAATATCCGACCATGACGGACTTGAGAGCGATATATGCCTTATGTTCGAGAATTTTATTAAAGCGTCATACGGCGAAGCAACTCTTGAAGAAAATCTGAGCTTCATTGCCGACGCACTTGGAGGCGGCGAATGCGTACATGAGGTGATACGGAAATATTTTCTCAATAATTTTTACCGTGACCACTGCAAAACGTACCGCAAACGTCCTGTTTATTGGCTTCTTGATTCAGGAAAAAACAACGGCTTTAAATGCCTTATATACATGCACAGCTACAACCCCGAAATATTAGAGCAAATACTTTCGGAGCTACTTGTCAGACGTAAGGAGCAAATAGATAAGTCAATATATGAGCTTGAATCAAAAAACGGAAACCACCGACAGCTTATGAAGCTCATGACACAAAAAGCAGAGCTTTGTTTATATGAAAAAAAGCTTCTTGGGGTTATCGGGAACAAAATATACATTGATAAGGATGATGGTGTAAAACACAATTATACACTTTTCGGCGATATATTGGCAAAAATAAATTAGTTTTTTAATTAAATTTAAAATACAGAGAGGAGAACAACATAATGGTAAAAAAAATAATTTCACTTTTTACCGCACAGGCACTTTTACTTTCAGGAATGGCGGCATTTCCTGCAAGTGCCGCTACAACAAATGAAAAAACCTTCTTTGCAGGACTCAATTATGCGGATTACCCCGCACTTGCATCGGTAAAAGCCGCCACTGACAGCGGTGATTATACCACTGCAAAAACTGAGCTTGTAAAATACTACAAGGAGCGTAATGCAAGCGGTACAAAGCTCGGCTTCGGAATAAGCGAGGCTGACGAAAATTACGGAATGGCAGTTCTGCCTATGCGTAACATACTAACCGGCCCATACGAATTTGATATGTGGCAGGGTGAATTTACAGCAACCGGTACGGGCGAATATGCCGATTATGAGGTTGATGTAACAGACCGCATTTCCGCAGAGCTTAACAACGGTGCAGTATCATTTATGCTTTTTGCAGGCGACAAGAAATCAAACACCGTTTATGTCGAATCCAGGGAATCCGGCAATCCCCCACGCCTGTCCGTCACATACAATAACGGAGGCACAGATGCTACAGCATTGATAAACGCAAGCGAGGATACATACATAAGCTCAAAAAACACCGGAACAACCTATGGCAGTGCTACCGCACTCCGCATATACGAGGATGGCGAGGGCAGCAATTCTACAGGTACGGAATCACAAAGAACATATATAAACTTCCCGCTTGATGAAGTTGCAAATTCAACTATAATTTCAGCAAAGCTGATTGTAAGTGCGGCACAGGAGGCAGGCTCTGTCGGTTCAACCGATGTACTTGTAATAAATGTCGGTGACACAATCTGGGACGAAAATTCACTCACATGGGCAGGCACACGAGGAAGTATATATTCATACGAAAATGCAAGCGTTCCTACATGGAATGCATCTGCACCTAATTCTGACAGCGAATATCATAACGTAACCGCACGCTTCTGGTTCGGAAAGCCTATGGCGTATGAATATCTTTCATACCTTGAAAATCCGGAAGCATACAACGCATCACATCCGTATTGTGATATATATCCGGGCGAAGATTTTGGTAACAAGCTCGTTGACCTTATGAGTGCATTTGCATCACAGATGAGTCACGGCTGGCCAAGAACACTTGAAACAGGCGAAAGACTGAACCGCTGGGTTGATATTGTTGACGCACTTCTCCCCACCGGCGTATTTGATGACCGTGCCGATGATTTCTATAAAATCATAACATTTATGCAGGGTGACTGTGCATATCTCAACGGACTTGACATTGCAAACGGAAAGTATTGGTGGAGCAACTGGCGAATTGTTGCAAATGCAGGCTTCTTCAAGGCGGCAGAGTACCTTTGTGAGCTTAACACTCATGACAGCTACCGTAACAAGGCTGAATACAATGTTGAATACACAATGGATTTGCTATATAACGATGACATGAGCTTTACAGAGGCAGGTCCGGCATATGCACAGTGGTGTGCGGAATTATTTGGTGACTGTGCAATAATGGCCCGAAAAACAGGCAATCCTATGAGTCCCGAATTTATACAGAAGCTTCGTTATGCCACGAGATATGCTATGAACAGCTTCTTTCCTGACGGATATGATACTAACGTAGGCGATTCAAACTATCGTGATAAGATGCCGAAGTTCAAGGTACTCGCAGAGTTTTTGGATGACCCGGTACTTAACGCCTATGTAAACGGCGACAGCAGTTACGGAGGACAAAGGTCGGTGCTTTATCCGGAATCAAACTCGGTATATCTGCGTACAGGCTGGAATCCACAGGAAAATACATATTTATCTTTTGTAAATAATCCGGGTGACGGACACTATCACCCCGACTCGAATCAGGTGCTTATGTATGCATACGGACAGCCGCTTTTGGTTGACAGCGGACGTTACAGCTACAGCTCAACAAATAACATCTATAACCAGCTTCGTACCGCACAGGCACACAATACGGTAGAGGCAGTTGGCGTAAGCATGGGTGCACACAGTGCCGCCGCCAACAAGATAAGCACATGGGAGGATAACGGATTATTCACCTTTGCTTCATCAACACAGAATGGATACAGCGGAGTAAATCATACAAGAAATGTGCTGTTCTTTAAGGATGAAGGAATGTTCACACTTGTAACCGACTACATCAGCGGTTCAGCAAGCCGTACCTACAGACAGAACTGGCATTTCATGCCGTCAAGCAATGCACAGGTCAACGGAAACACAGTAACAACAAATTTCTATCAGAAAGCAAATATCGCTTTGGCAAATGCTGATTCTGATGCAAGCACGCAAATCCGCGACGGATATTTCAGTGCCGATTACGGACTTGTGACAAGCAGCAAGTATGCATCGTTCGAGAAAACCGGCAAGGAGCTGAAATTCAGCACAGTTATCAAACCAATTAAGGCAAATGAAACACTTCCGGCTGAGCTTTCGGCAACAGACAATGCTTCCGATAACAGCTCTGCGGCAATAAAGGTTGACAACTACGGAATGGATTTCTATGTGAAGAATACCGATTCGGCAGACGGAAGCTTTGGCGGCTACATAACAGATGCAAAGGCAGCCTTTATAAATAACGCTGTATATGGTATAGTTGACGGAGCCTCGCTTGCAGATGCGAATACAGAATACATATCAGCACCAACAAAGGTAAATTCAATGGGTGCGGTTTTTGCTGATAACGGAAAGACGGTACTCATATACGGAGAAAAGCTCAAGGCAGATACGAACAAAGCCACTGCGATAAAGATCTACGCTCCGTATGCCGAAACGGTCAGTCTCAATCATGCAGAGGTAGAATTTGTGCGTGACGGCGATTATATCTATGCGGCAGGCATAAATGCAGAGGCTGTTGATACAGCAACCGTTACGGTAGAGTTGTTTGATAAATCAGGAAAACAAATTTCAGACCCGATAACGGTTACGGGCGTTAAAAAAGGATATCTTTATACCTATGACGCTCCGGAAACAATCGTAATAGACGGCGTGCATTACAGCCTTGACAAGGATGCATCTGCATTGACGGCAGTTATAGAGGGCGATAGCTTCAGACTTGGAGCCGTATATGAAAAAATGCCGTTTGTAGGCGAAAACCTTATCACAAACGGAGATTTCTCAAACGGATTTACAGACTGGACAAACGCATCAGACGGCGGTACATATTCAGGAACATTATCAACCAACGCCACATATATTCACGGCAACGGTAAGGCGCTCACTAATGCAGTTTCAGCAGGAGGAAGTGCAGTAAGCACATTAAGACGCTTTATCCCGGTAGAAGCAGGCAAATCATATTACCTTTCATTCTATGCATATAATACAGGTGCAGCGATCTCAAACGTTGCCTTTATGAGTGCATTTGTACCGGTAAAGGGTGTATCATTCGGCAACTTCAATAATACAACATTTATGGACTATGTGGAATATGGCGGTCAGAACTCATGGAGTGCCGAATCGCAGTCCGCAGTAAAGCGTACAAGAGACGATATGGACTATGCCGCAGGCATGAACCACAAGGAATACATCATGACAATTCCGGAGGGGGCAGATCATATTCTTATAAGTATGTTTGCCTGGACTGACCCGGGCAGGTTGTATTTCTCGGATTTTGAGCTTTATGAAATAGGCGAGGCAGAAGCAACGCCCGAACCGACAAATACACCGGAGCCAACAAGCACGCCGGAGCCAACAAGCACGCCGGAACCAACTGCTACTCCCGAACCCACCGCAACACCGAAGCCCGCAATGAGCTTTACCTTTGATGGCACTGTTGCAAAGGCGGAAAACGTTGACGGCGATTATACAATTATTCTCGCACAGTATGACGCTTCAGGAAGATTGATTAAGGTTGAATTATCAACCAACAACGCCCTTGAAGCTGTAAAGACCGAAAATACCGCTTCAACAGCGGCAATGCTCTGGAACGGAACTGATACAATGATTCCGATTGCGGAGAAAATTGTAGTTGTATATTAAATTATAATCAAAGACAGGAGGGACTTTTCCCTCCTGTTTTTGTATTTCAAAGATTTTTTCTTTATAATAAGACAGTGCTTGTTCATGCAATAGCATAACGCATCTATACAGAGCAAAGCAAAAAAACTTTCACACACAAAAGCAGGTGCTGCTTACGCAACACCTACTTTCAGACCATCGACAAATTGGTCAGACCACGCATAATAGTTTGATAAAAATAAAAACCAAAAATTTATTTTCTTTTGCGAACGGCGGGCGTCCCATCGAGGAACGCCCGCCGTTATGCGTTTTTTACGAAAAGAAACTCTAACGTACCCATGTACGCATGTTACGCCTGTGAGCAAGCTCTTGGCTACAACGCTAAAGCGTTGT
>JAZQKZ010000039.1:0-35298 GCA_045542415.1 Clostridia bacterium | reverse complement strand
GACTTTTCTGCTGCTGTAGGCAGAAAAGCCAGTAGGGGTTATAGCAAAAAATCAAATCATACCAAAGTCTGCAAGGGGACAAAGTCCCCTACAATGTCGTATGGTTAAGTGCTAACTAATACACCGCTAAACCATAATTTACATCACATACCCCAAATAACACAACAAAGGAGATGTTGACACAACACCTCCTTTACTGATTCCTTTTATAATTTTCAATTTCCTCCGCCTTGTCATTGAGATATACCCAACGCTCGGTTTTCTCCTCAAGCTGCTTTTCAAGCTTTTCTTTCTCTTCACAAAGCTCCTGCAGCCTTGTGAAATCTGCTCCGCAACCGGACATTTCTTTATCTATTTTTGAAATACCATCCTCAAGCTCAGCAATTTCCTCATCTATCCTCTCAAATTCCATCTGCTCCTTAAAGGTAAATTTAGGACGTTCACTGCGGTTGGAATATCTTGTCGCCTTTGACTCCGCTCTGCTGCTTTCCCGAACCTCCTCAACACGCTTTTCCTCATAATCGGAATAACCGCCCGTATAACGCTTTATCTCGCCGCCCTTATTAAGCTCGAAAATCTGCGTTACCGTCTTATCCAGAAAATAACGGTCGTGAGATACGGATATCACCGCACCTGCAAAGCCGTCAATGTATTCCTCAAGAATACACAGCGTCTCTATATCAAGGTCATTGGTCGGCTCATCAAGCAGCAATACATTCGGAGCCGACATCAGTACCCTCATAAGCTCCAGCCTGCGTCTCTCACCGCCCGAAAGCGAGCCGATACTGCTCCATTGCGATTCGCCGCTGAACAAAAACCTCTCCAGCAGCCTTGCCGCTGATATATTCCCCTCCGGCGTCTCGATAAATTCGCCGATTTCCTTTACATAATCAATCACACGCATTGACAGGTCCATTTCATCGCTTTCCTGCGAAAAATATCCGATTTTAACCGTTTCTCCACGTTCAATTGTTCCTGTATCCGGCTCCGTATCGCCCTTTATCATCTTTAATAGCGTGGATTTTCCGCTGCCGTTCACTCCTACAATTCCGATTCGGTCGTTCCGGAGCAGATTATATGAAAAATCCTTTACAAGCACCTCGGAATCAAACGACTTTGAAATCTCCGTTATTTCAATTATTTTCTTTCCCAGCCTTGAATTGAGCGAGGACAGCTCAAGCGTTCGACCTGCCACTATCCCCTCCTGATTTTTAACCTCCTCGTAATGTGCAAGACGGTGCTTGCTCTTTTTGCCTCTGGCACGCACACCGCGTCTTACCCATTCCACCTCACGGCGTAAAAAAGCCTGACGCTTTCTCTCGGATGCCTGTGCCATCTGCATTCTTTCATTCTTCGCTTCTATATATCCCGAATAATTTGCCTCGTACATATACAGACTGCCCCGGTCAACCTCTGCTATGCGGTTGGTTACACGGTCAAGGAAATACCTGTCATGTGTAATCATCACAATTGCACCCTTGTAGGCTCTTAGAAAATCCTCAAGCCATATTATCATATCACTGTCAAGATGATTGGTCGGCTCGTCAAGTATCAGCAAATTCGATTCACTTGCCAAAGCCCGTGCAATTGCAACCCTCTTTCTTTGTCCGCCCGAAAGCAGCTCCGTTTTTCTGTCAAAATCCGACATGCCGAGCTTTGTCAATATCCGCTTCGCTTCAAACTCATCCGCACCGCTTTTTTCACATTCCATCGCCTCAAGCACAGTAGAACCGTCAGGAAATACGGGTACCTGCGGCAGGTATGCAATTTTAAGCGAACGGGAGGGAGTTATTTCACCGCTGTCGTAATCAAGCTCTCCTGCTATGATTTTAAGCAATGTGGATTTTCCCTCGCCGTTTATACCCACAATACCTATTTTATCCCTGTCGCTTATATGCAGAGATACATTATTTAAAATAACACGCTCACCGTACGCCTTTGTTATGCCCTCGGCTGAAAGTAATACCATTTCCTGCTCCTTTTATTACAGAAGTACATTGCTGATTCCTATAATACGCTCCGTAAGTCCCGTATAACGCTTACGGTAGGTGTTGTTATAGGTCATATTCATAACTGTTTTCTCACTTCCGACAAGAATAACCATCTGTTTCGCTCTTGTTACTGCCGTATAGAACAGATTACGTCCCATAAGCATGGGGTTATACGAGCATACCGGCATAATAACGGTAGGAAATTCACTTCCCTGACTCTTATGGACCGTTATGGCATATGCAAGATCGATTTCGTCAAGATTTGTGAACGGATATTCAACCCTCTTATCCTCGTCAAACATAATAGTGAGATATTTATCGTTTTTATTTATAGCTGTTATAATGCCCATGTCACCGTTGAAAATACCGAGTCCGCCCTCGCCGTCCTCACGGGTGTATGGCATTTCATAGCTGTTCTTTGTCTGCATTACCTTGTCACCGACACGGTAAACCGTATTGCCGTAGCTATGCTCATCAAGCTCCGGCGACGGCGGATTTATATGCAGCTGAAGCAGCCTGTTCAGATTAATTGTTCCCGTTGTTCCTTTTTTGGTCGGTGACAGCACCTGTATATCAGACACCGGATTTATTCCGTAGCTTTTGGGAAGCCTGTTCTTGAACAGATCCACTATCGTCATGGCAGACTGCTCCGGATTTGCACGTCTCAAAAAGAAAAAGTCATTGCTCTTTGCACCCAGCTCCGGCATCTCGCCTTTATTTATGCTGTGTGCATTTAGTATTATCAGGCTTTCCTCTGCCTGACGGAATATCTTATTAAGCTCAATAACCGGAACAATACGGCTGTCAATAATATCTTTAAGCACATTTCCTGCCCCGACTGACGGAAGCTGGTCGCTGTCTCCCGAAAGAATAAGTCTTGCACCGGGCTTAAGAGCCGACAGAAACGACGACATAAGCCTTACATCGACCATACTCACCTCGTCAAGTATAACAACGTCAGCAAGCAGCGGTCGCTCCTCATCATGCGTAAATATCTGTGCCCCGCCCGACATCTGCACACCCAAAAGACGATGTATTGTCTTTGCCTCCATACCCGAAACCTGCGACATACGCTTTGCCGCACGTCCCGTAGGTGCCGCCAGTGCAATACTTAGCTTCAGCTCCCCAAGAAGCTCAATAATCGTTTTGAGCGTTGTTGTTTTACCCGTACCCGGACCTCCGGTCAGAATCATAATTCCGGACGAAAGTGCCGTAACAACTGCATTTCGCTGCTGTGACGCAAGCTGCATGCCGCTGCTGTTCTCAAAGCGGTCAATTGCCCTCTCCGCCTCATCCTCACTCATTGTATGCTTCGGCTTATTATGCGACATCAGCGCAAGTCTTTTTGCAACATTGCCCTCCGCCTCATAATATGCAAACAGATAGCACACATCCTCATTATCCGAATTATCCAAAATCACCGCACGCTCTTTGATAAGCTCACCAAGACCGTTTTCCGCTTCGGTATCCGTCACTCCGAGACGGTATGCCGCCTCTTCACACAAGAGGTGCTTTGGCAGATACACATGGCCGTTATTATATGCCGCCTCACGCAATATATATTTTATTCCGGAGCATATACGCTGCGGCGAATTACCGGGCAGTCCGAGGTCATGTGCAATCGTATCAGATGCCGCAAAGGTTATTCCGTCTATACGGTCGGCAAGCAGATACGGATTAAGCTTGATTTTCTCAACCGCATCCGCACCTATCATCATATGCACCTTGACTGCCATTGACGCACTTATATTGTAACGCTGTAAAAACATTACTATTGTCTGCATCGACTGCATCTCGGCATATGCACTGCTCATCTGCTTTGCACGTTCCAATGAAATTCCCTTTATCTCCGCAAGTCTTTCAGGCTGTGTCATAAGCACGTTAAGCGTCTGCGCACCGAATGCCGCCACAAGCTTTTTGGCAGTGGCAGTGCGTATTCCCGGCACTATTCCCGATGACAGATATCTGAGTATTGCCTGCTCGTCCGAGGGTGCCATAATCTCGTATTCTATTACTTTAAGCTGTTCACCATAATCAGGGTGAGTTGTCCATGTTCCGGCTATACGGATACTTTCGCCCTCGGAAACACACGGCATAGAACCGGTCGCCGTGATGAGGTCATCATCATCTGTATGAATGTCGCATATTGTATATCCGTTATCGGGATTTGTATATATAATCTCCTCGATAACTCCTGTGATATTAACCGATTCCATGCTTTCACCCCCTTTGGATATATTTTATTAACGCATCACCAATAAATTCTTACCGTCAAAGCCCGTAAATTTCGCATCACGGTTCAGAAGATGGCGTATGTAGAGTAAAATTCCGCTGCTTATCTCCTCACCCATATACAGTATAGGAATACCCGGCGGATACGCCGTCACCGTTGCGGCGGAGGTTCTTCCGAGACTCTTTTCAAGCGGAATGAGCTGTGTATTGCTGTAAAACGCACGCTGCGGATTTATATGCTTCGGATGCTCCGGAGGCGGAAGCATGGAAATACTTTCTCTCCTTACCCCCAGATTATCATGTATTTTATACAGTGCGTCAAGCAGTAAGTCAAAATCCTCACGGGTATTTGACGGAGTGGCTATCAGCACAATATTAAGCATATCCGACATTTCAACGTCAATCTTATAATTCTCGCCAAGCTGCCTGCCCACCTCATAGCCAGTCGCTTCAAAGCTGAAAAAGTTTAATACTATTCTTGTCGGATCATCGTTTTTGATTACACGGATGAGTGTATTATCTGCTATGATTTTCCGGAACTCCTCGCACATGCCGATAACTCTGTCCCATGCATCTCCATCCTCAAGCTCCGCACGCGCGATATCAGCCGATGCCGCTATGGGATATGATGGGCTTGAGGTCTGGAACATTCCGAGTGCCTGCTTCAGTCTCGACTTATCAAGCAGATTACTCTTGACATGCAGATACGCCGCACCGGTAAGAGCATTAAGGGTCTTATGCGCACTGTTCACGGCAGCATCTGCCCCACAGCTTATTGCACTCTTGGGAAGAGAGTCCGACGCAATAAAATGCGCACCGTGTGCCTCATCGACAAGCAGCGGAATATCACGCTCGTGACATGCCTGTGCTATTTTTTCTATGTCACGGCAGAAGCCGTAATAGTTCGGTGATGTAACGAGAACCGCATCTGCCGTATGAGTGCGTGCTATTACCTGAGCTATATCCTCCTTATCACGGGATATAAGAGTTTCTTCATCAATCTCCGAATCGATAAACGCCACCTTATATCCGCACAAGGCACATGTATTTATAACGCTCATATGACAGTCACCGCTTATCAGAAGCGTATCACCCGGACGCAGTGCGGAAGAGAGCATTGCCTGAATGCCCGCCGTTGAGCCGCAGGTTAAAATATAGCTTTCATCGGAGCCGTACAATTGGGCAAGCAGCTTTATTGCCTCACCCGCAACCGGATCATCCCATGAACGGAGATTAAGCGTTGTATCAAGCTCGGTAACGTCAAGAGAATTAAACTCCGTCTGCAAGCCTCTGCCGTTTTTATGCCCCGGCATAGCAAAGGAAATCCGCCCGCCCCGACTATGGCGGAGAAGTTGTTCATATATAGGTACGTTCATACTTATCAGCTCCTTGTCAATTGTGAATATACATAATAATGATACCATAATTACATAAAAAGGTCAATAGCTTTCGGCTTGACATTGCAAGAAAAAAGTGATATACTAATGTAAATAATTTCAAATAAAAAATATCGGAGAAAGCAATGATGGAAAATAAAAACAGATCCGATGAAGAGCTGGCAAAGGAAGCAATGCGTGCATTGGATGACAGCAGGACAATAGCACAGCTTTTTGAACGCTACGAGCCTATAATAAAGGCGATTGCATCAAATTATTATGTTGCCGGCGGCGATTCCGATGACGTTCTTCAGGAGGGACGGCTCGGATTATTTAAGGCAATGCTCAACTATGACTCGCAAAAAAGCGACAGCTTCAAGCCCTTTGCAATCATGTGCATACGCCGTCAGATTCAGTCGGCAGTGCAGAGTGCATCACGCCAGAAGCACATGCCGCTCAATACATATGTATCGTTCTACACTCCCTCCCGTGATGACAGCGACGATTCGGGTGTGCTTGAGGTTCCGGAGGTCGAGGAGAAAAACCCGGAAAATATCTTAATCGACAGAGAAAACCGCGAGGATATGGATGATATAATAAGCCATGTACTGAATCCGTCGGAAATTGAGGTGCTTCAGCTCTACATCGCCGAAAATTCGTATAAAGAGATTGCACAAAAAACAGGCAAAACGGTTAAGGCTGTGGATAACATGCTTCAGAGCATCAAACGCAAATTAAAACACAAGATTAAATAAAAGGAGAAATACGATGTATCAGGACAAGACATTAGTATGCAAGGAATGCGGTGTAGAGTTCGTATTCAGTGCCGGCGAACAGGAGTTTTACGCCGAAAGAGAATTGGATGCACCCCAAAGATGTAAAGAGTGCAGAAATGCAAGAAAGAGCCGTCAGCCGCACAGAGTAATGTATGAAATTGTGTGTGCACAGTGCGGAAAAGTAGATAAAATCCCGTTTGAACCGAGGCACGATATTGCGATTTACTGCAATGAATGCTATAATAAGAACAAGGAAAATTAAGAACACAAGAGGGACTGTTGCTTACGCAACAGTCCCTTTACATTAGTTCCGTTATTTCGTTTCAACCGCATCAACCAGCGGCTTCATAGCCGATAAATTGTTCCAGATTGTGAACATGTATTTATTGCCGTTTTGTCTCGCCTCGCTGTTAATTACATTTACAGTCTCTGCTCCGTTTCCGCCGTACAGCTCTGACGCTGTCCATTCCCATGTGTTGACAAGCCTACCCTCGCTGTCATACTCTGCCCACACATATACCGGATATATTTCATACTCCGCGTCACGCTCTACCTCTACCTCAGCAGTGAGCCTGCCGTTAACAAATCCCAGACTCTTCACCTCAAACCTTGCATTTCCTGCCGAAAGCTCAAAGTTAATACCGTCAAGTCCGTCACCTACCGCAATATTATTTTCGGGATATGTCACTTTATTAGCAATAATATTCGATCCTGCCGCATCATTTACCTGGCAGTATGCACTGCTGACCGTAGCACCCTCCGGCACCCACAGCTCATATTCACACTCTGTTTCACTGCCATATATACTGCAATTAGTCCTTACATTCCCATCTTCCGTCACAGCAGTCACGCGGAGGCTTATACCGTTGTTAAGCTCTGCACCCTCCGGCACACTGACCTTACCCTTGACTGTTGTATATTCAACAACCTCAACCTCATCGACATTGTTACTGAAATCAACTGCATCAAGCTCTACATCTATATAGCCGGTATATGCAATTGAATCCGAATACATATCAATATACGCCCAATACACATTTCCGTCTGTATAATTTTCTCCGTTAAGCAATGCGGCATTATATTCCACATCAGTCTCACCCTCCGGAATATAGTAATAGTTATATATATATCCGTTAGAAATACATATACCGACACCGCCCTCGGGAGCAGGTTTTGTCAGCTTGAACACGCCATTTACCGTAACCACAGAATCCTCTCCTAAGGTAAGATTCAGCGTCTTATCTCCATCAAATGTAACATCCTGCCATTCACCATCTACATCGCCTATGCTTGCCACCGCACCGGCACTCTGACCTTTCAGATATACCGGAATTTCAAGGCTGTAATCCACGCTGTTCTCTCCGGCATTCATATACACCTCGGTAGAATAGTAATCCTCATCAAATACTATCCATGCCGTTACAGCTATTCCTGTTCCCTCAAGTACCCCGTTACGGCTTATGCTTCCGCTTACCGTATAGGTTTCGGGGAATACCATGCTTACCTTTTCTGTATCTGCTGCTACCAAGGTCGCAAGGTCTTCACTGCCTGCAATACCGTATTCCTCATTGTAGAAGTATGAGCTGTAGCCGTACATGTCATCTACATATACCAAAATATATACGTCAGTGTCAAGTGCCGGGAACTGCATCTTTGCTGTACTTTCTCCGGCTTCAAGCTCTGCATAGGAATAGTCAATGTAATTCCAGTCGCTGTCATACAAATCCACATCAATATATGCAAAATCCTCAACCGGTTCATTAAGAGTAACATCAAGCTCAAAGCCGTACTCCTCTTCTTCAGTATCAGACACATTTTTATAGATGTAGTTTATATTTTCATAAGAGTTTGTCCTTGTATCGAAATATCTCCGCTGTGATGTATCATAAGAAAGTGTATCACTCAATGAGAAATATGCCGATGTCAAATTATTGCCATATACATTCACATATGTACTTCCTGCTGCGGCACCGACAGTATAATCAACCTTTGTCTGTCCCTTTGTAACCGGAATTCTATTCCTTGTATTTATTCTGAAATCAATATCATTATTTACCGTATATGTATATGCACGCACATATATATATCCGTCCTGCTGCGGCGGATTAGTAAGCGTAATTGTTCCGCTTATCGAGGCAGCTGCTTCGGGAAGCGCTATATCAATATCTGAAGCCTTATCCACAGTGACAACCTCGGCACGGGCAACATCACTTACTGTAGTGCCGTTTCTGTAATATCCTGTTCCGAGTATTGTATTTTCACAGTAGCCGTTTGAATATACCTCTATAATATAATTTCCCGCAGGCACCTCGACACTGTATTCTCCGCTGCTCCGCCCCTCTGAAATCTGAGCAGCTGCATAATACTGCGACCAGTTTCCTGCATCAATAAAATTATCCGAAGCAGGTGTAAAATAGAGATAGATATTACTGTCCGCAAGAGCCTTACCGTCAGGCAGAGACACCGTACCGCTTACGGTTACACTGTTTTCCGAAAGCGAAGCACGCTCTTGACCTGTACCAATACGCAGTTCTTTTCTGCGTATTATTTCCTCATCCTTTTTCTGCTGTGCAATTTCAGCCCTGTCATTATAATCTGTCCCCTCCGTCTGTGCAAAAGCCGATGTAAAGGACATGCTCATCACGAGTGACAAAGCCAATGCAAAAATCCTTTTCATAAAATAACCCCCTTTATGATTTTTTTGGATATATGTATTTTATCATTTTTTATTGTGCGTGTCAATCATAAATGAGGTTTGAATTGTGATAAACCATAATTTATATCAAAAGAGGCTGTTGCTCAACGCAACAGCCTCCCTGTCAAAACTCTATTACATCCGATACAGGACCTGCTATATCCGCACTGCTCCAGAGCATTGCCTTGTAGGTATATCCCTCTCCTGTTTCAACAGGAATTGATACCATTCTTGTCTGCACCGCACCGGCGGTATAATCCAGGCTGATCTTCTCTGATGCACTCTGAACGAGCCTGCCCTCGCTGTCATATACAGCCGCCACAACTATCGGCTTATACTGCCTTGATACAGTCTGGCTGTATTCAACGACAACCTCAAGCTCCTTATCCTCAAGTGTCGCCGACTTCATCGCTGCCGTTATATTTCCTGACTCAAGCTCTGCTCCGAGTACATATCCTTTTTCATATATTGTATATGTGATGCTGTTTTCCTCACCTACGTTAAAGGTCTTTGCCTCATCAATATTAAACGTAATTCCGCCGTTTTCCTTGATATATACTCTTCCGTAATCACCTGCTGCAGTTCTGACCGAAACGGTGTAGCCCACC
Source organism: Clostridia bacterium (assembly GCA_045542415.1). Classification (GTDB taxonomy): domain Bacteria; phylum Bacillota; class Clostridia; order UBA1381; family UBA1381; genus UMGS1958. The sequence continues at coordinate 25,620 of JAZQKZ010000039.1, read as the reverse complement.
TTATATGAGGTCATATTTTCATACTCCGGCAGGTCGGGAAACTGTACCTTGGCACTCTGAATTTTCTCCTCGCCCGGCTCAAAGAAAGTCTGTACTCTGCATTCGTCACCGTTTTCGAGAATTATGTAGGTATAATTTGATACCCACGCTTCTCCGTTAAGGCTTGAATGTCTTTCCACCTCCACATCAAACGATAAGCCGCACTTTACCGGCGCTATCCTTATGATTTCGCCATTCTCTGCATTATATGCCGTTGCCTGCGAAAGCGATTTTACCGAACCGTTGTCCGAGACATAAAGTGTTCCGCTGTATAATTCATCACTTCCGGTAACATAATATGAAACCGCAAACTCTGATGTCATATTTTCGGGAAGTACGGCACTGAACGCCGTTTCGCTTCCCGTAAGCCCGGTATTCAAAATTGCTTTTGAGCTTGATGACTCCGCACCCATTACCGATATCCACACATGAACTCCCTCGTGGCTTACCCCTTCGGGAAGTGCTATCACACCCGACATCCGTCTTGCGGATTTAAGGGTGAAGTCCATACCCGAAAGACCGTCGCCGATAGCTGTTCCATATTCTATTTCATTTCCGTTTGCGTCGGTATAGTCCATTTCATCGCTCTTCACGATTTCCGCATTGCCGACGTAGCCGACACTGCAATAGAGACGGTTTACGGTATATCCCTCAGGGATTTTTATTTCATATTCATCCTCACTGCTACCTGCCTCTATTGTTCCGTAGGCAGTGAATGAATAATCAACACCCGAACCGTTATTACTTCTTGTCTGTGCCGTAACCGAATATGATACTCCATCGGTGAGGACAATATTTTCCGGAAGCTTTACCTTTCCGCTTAACGGCTTATCATGCGGCAGGTCAATCACAGCTGAAGCCTCGCCCGACATATCAAGCCATACAGACGGCATTATTCTTCCAAGCTCGTCCCCATAGTACAGGGTTACAAGCACACAGATATCCTCTCCGTCAGTATAATTCTCTCTTTTTATAAAATCAAGATTATATTCCGTCTGCCATTCACCCTCCGGAATATATAAATAATTGCTTATATTGTTATACTCAAGCTCAATTGCAACGCCCTTTGACGGAGCCGCCTCCGATAATGAAAGCGTACCCGTAACATTCAGTGCCGAATCTGACGCAAATGCAGTATCTGCATCGATATCCTTATCGATTATAAGCTCTGTTTTATCTGTAGGCATATATGCCGACTGAACCTGTGAGAAAAGAGTTGCCGACATTCCCGACATATCTGCCGGAACATAGATTTTATAATCCGCACCGTCTGCATCAGCCGGAATATCAATCCTCTGTCTGAATTCGCCCTCCACGCTCTCAAGCCATACTGCAGCCGATACCGCCGTTCCCTCAAGTACGCCGTTTCTCAGAACCTGACCGCTTACCTCAAAGCATTTTGAAAAATCCAGAACAAGACCCTCAAGCGACTCAGGTGCTACCGCTGTCGCCGCGTCCTTATTCATTGTAACTCCGTATTCCTCGCTGTAATAATATACATCGCCGCCACTGAGTCGGTCGCAGGCAATATATACCGCCTCCGACTGTGCAGGAATACTGATTTCTATTTCCTCTTCTCCTGCCTTTGCCTCTGCTCCTCTGATGCCGATATATTCCCAATCCGTATCGTAGATGTACGCATAGACAGTATCATCGCACACAAGACCGCCGGGGTAAAGTGCCTTTATTTTAATATTTTCCGATTCCTCATATGTATAATAATTGCCAAGCTCCCAATCCGTATTTTCATATGACTTCTGTGCCGTATCAAAGTAATATTCATCCTTTACCGGAACATATACGCCGCTGCCTGCGGATGAGCCTTTATAAACGCCCTGACGCACATAAAGCCTTGTATCACCCTGCCATGCACCGATTGTATAAGCAACAGAGGTCTGTCCCTCTTCAACGGGAATAAATACAGTTGAGCGTCGGTTAGATATATTCAGCGAAGTATTTTTCACTGTTCTTGCCTCAAGAACAACATAGTCATCCTTAATCGGTTCAACAAGCTCTATTGTTCCGCTTATCGAATTCAGTGCTTCAACAAGCTCTATATCAACGCTTGTATTTCCCGTCACCGCTACACGCTGTGCAAGATATTCGCTGTAGGTACAGCCGTCAGCTCTGTAATAATATTTTCCGAGAATTGTATTCTCACAATAGCCAAACGCTTCTATTGCGATTATGTATTCCCCCTCCGGAACCTCAAGCGAATAGCCAATGCTGCTTTCCCCCTTTAAAAGCACTGCAACTGTGCTGTATTCCTCGTACATATCCGCCTGTGCGTCAATATTCTTTTCGCCCATTTTCCGCATTGTGATTTTTATATCCGTATCCGCAAGAGCCTTTCCGTTTTCGGGCAGCTTAATATTGCCGGCTACGGTCAATGCGTTTTCCGACAAATATGCATTCTGCATAAGCACTGCATTTTCTCTCTCGGCACACGGATTTATCCCCTCCGCAGGCAAGGTCTCCGCACTTACCGTACCAACCGCACCAAGCGTCAATGTGCAAAGCAGTGTCATTAAAAACTTTTTCATAACTCATTCCCCTCTCCTATGACGTATTTATTGATTTTTTATACCTGTATTTTACCATATTTTATTTTTAAAATCAAGTACAGTCATTAAAATGTATAATATTTGTTTGTTTCTTACAATTTTGTAATTAGTACCCCCCCCCCCATTTTTTGTAGCCTTTTTCGCCCCCTGTATAATAAAACGGATCAGAGCCGTTTTATTGTCATTTTTCAGAAAATTTTTTTCAACAAAAAAAGGAATGCCCTAGGCATTCCCTCTTCTATCTCTCGTCTTTCCAGCCGAGATACACCGCCTCAAGACGATATATCGGCTGACCAAGGTCTATAAATCTCTGCTCATACTCTGTTACTACATTTCCCTCGAAATCCGAATCGTGCAGGTCAAGAGTGATATTTTCAAGCTTGTATCCCTCCTGCGTAAATGAATTGAGTGAGAACTCAAACAGCTTGCGGTTATCTGTCTTGAACCAGATATAGTCTCCGTCATTTAAAACCTGCTTGTAACGGTCAAGGAAGTTCTTATGCGTCAGTCTGCGTTTCGCCTGACGGCTCTTCTTCCAGGGGTCGGAGAAGTTGAGGTATATACGCTCAATTTCGCCCTTTTCAAATATTTCGGGAAGTCTTTCGGCATCTATATCCATAAACACTACATTTTCAAGCTCCGCTTCAACTGCCTTTTCCATCGCCATTACAATTACATCCTGAACCTTTTCAACTGCAATGAAATTCACGTCCGGATGAAGCTTTGCCATTCCGCAGACAAAGTTACCCTTGCCGCAACCAATCTCTATATGTATAGGATTGTCATTTCCAAACACCTCACTCCAGTGCCCCTTGTGTGATTCCGGGTCAAGGATTCTTATCTCGCTGCAACGCTCCATTCTTGCACCGCAGTTCTTCTTTTTTCTCATTCTCATCTGTATTTACCTCCGATCAGTTATATCTCATTTGAGGACTTGCCTCACCTGCATACACCGGCACATCAAACACCAGCTCTGCAATCGGAAAAACCTCCATAAACGCCTGCAGCGTCTGTGCCTGCTTTGCCGCCCATGCAACGTCCGTTGCATACTGATGCGTTCCCGGCTTTCCGGGGTTCCACCGCATTTTATACAGTGTGTTTTGTCCTGCATTTATATAATTTTCACTTATCCACTTCGCACCGCCGTAAATTGCCGATTCCACATCAAACCAGCCCATATCAAAGGCATGCTTCGCACCGCCGCCTACGGGGTCTGCATCGTATGCACCGATTCCGAAAAGATTATACACCGTTGCACCGTTATAGCTCACTCCGCACCCAAGCTCCGACGTACCGCCGCCCGATTCAAGGCATGCATGAATTGCCAGATATGCTGCATTTATTCCATACGTTTCTGCCGCAGCCCTGAACGTCTTGCCCTTGCCCTTTAATATACCCTTATCACTCAGATATACATCGAGCATCCTCGAATCGACACGGGAAACTGTTGACAGGTCAAGGAACTGATATCTCGCCGCACCTGTCATTAAATTTGATACATTGAGATACTGCTCCACCTCACTCTGCGATGCAGAGCGTGAATTAGTGGTAAACACCACCGGGCTTTGCCTTAACTGCGTGCTTAACACACTGCCATAGTCCGACGGATATTCCGTATATCTTACCGGCACGGACAATGCCGCAATTCTTCCCTCAAGCGGCTCACTTATATTCTCATATTCAAACGGCTCCGTCTCCGGCACAACCGAGGCAACGGTGAAATAATCTTCCATACCGTTTGCCGCCCTTGCAGTAATAACCGAATACCCCTCTGCATTTGCATGCATTACGCCATTTTGGTCTATGCTCACTATATCGGGGTCTGTCGAATCCCATACAACGCTTTTATCCCTTGCATTTTCAGGGTAAATATATGCCGTAACCGCATAGTCACTGCCTACCGGTATTGCCTTTACTGCATTGGTTATAAACATACCCTTAACGCTTATGTTATATACCGACGAACGGACCACGCACTGTGCCTTAAAGCCTCCGTCAACGGTAGTAGCGGTAACCGTTGCCGTACCCGCACCACAAGTGGAAACAACTCCGTTTGCATCTACTCCCGCAACCGAAGTATCCGACGACGACCATATAACCTCTTTATTGGTCGCATCGGCAGGCATTACATTTGCACTTAACTGTGCCGTTGTCGGTCTGTCTGCAAAAAAGCTCATATCCGCTGACGAGAGCGATACACCCGTCACTGCTCTTCTTACTTCAACACTGCACTCCCTGTAAAGCGGATTGCCGTCCTTGTCGCAGCCGCCGCTTATGTAAATAACCGCCTTGCCGGGTACATTTGCGACAGTGATAACTCCCGTCTCACTTACCGTAACGATATTGGTATCACCCGAAGAAAAGGACAGTCCCTTTTCCTTTGCATTCATGGGCATTATCTCCGCATTAAGGTCTGCACTCATTGTCTGCGAATCGAGATAAAATATGTAGCTTTCCTTATCAATATTTATCCTCTCACCCGGAACGGGGTCAAAGGTGGATGCAGGCTTGAGATATCGTGTCGGCTTTTTCTCCTCCAACACCTCCGCCACATCGGGAGCAGGTGTTTCCTCCGCATATACGACAGAAGAAAACAGCATAACAGCGGCTGTGGCCGCTGTTATAAATCTATAAATTTTCATAATCATCATCTATTAAAGAAATCAATCGTCATCTGACAGTAGTCAGAGAACGTAGTTGTAAACACATAGTTCATTAACAGTAAATCATCCGGCTGATAACGCTCTAAAAGCTGTTCAAGTCCGCCCTCATAGGTTCTCGGATCAAGCAGCACCACCTTGTGATAGTTCTGAATTACCCAGGGTGCAAAGCAGTTGCAGTATGAGTCCTTTACTATTATAAGCGTCTTGCCGTCCGGCTTCTGATTGTTTGTAAGCTCTACAAGCGGCTGGTCACCGCCGAGGAATATTCCGTAGTCCTCACGGTTCTTGTCTAAAAACGCCGCATCGTATTGTATGCTCTCACCATTTTCAAAGTACTCATCGCTTACGCTGATATGTCCCTGCTCATTGAGGTCATACCACTCTATTGTATCAGGTGTCTTTGCAAGCTCCGGTGTCTGTGCCTGCTTATACAGATATCCCAGAAAGCCGTCAACCCTATGCTTGGGGAACTCCTCCATAGTTACCGGTCTGTACATGTCAGCGTTATCCGGGTCATTCTCCTTTAAGGTGTCCATAAACGCTGTATATCCGTAAAATGCACCTCTTGCTGTCCAGTGGTGGTCGGTACGGTAGTATATATACTCGTCCATATTTTCCTTGAGTACATCATACACATTAACCGGTGTTATACGCTCCGGCATGTTTCCATACACATAATCAATTGTTTCTTTCTGGCTGTCCTGTATATTTGCATACATCGGGTCCTGAAATTCAAGCTGCGTCGGAATAAGCATTGAATAGAAATTTATATCCTCATCAAGCTTATCGGCATAAAAGCCCAGCACATTAAGATACCAGTCCATATGCTCCTTATTATTTTCAAACACCTCCATAACGGTGTCATCCTTTATGAGAAGTCTTGACTTTTTTGTAAGGTCTGTTCCGACATCTTTCTGAACCGATACAATTTTTCCCAGGTCACTTGTTATACCCTTTGCTGATGCTACTTTCTCTGCAAATGCAGTAAAGAAGCCACGAAATCCCACATTATCGCCCACATAATCCTCAAAGCCTGACGAGAACTCGCCGCTTGTTAATGATTCAACACTGACTTCGGGCATCTGCGCGATTTTACGGTTCTCCTGTGCCACACTCGCTTCATCTGCCGGCAACCATACAAACACCGCCGATGCGAGCATAAGGAGGATGAAAACAGTCATTATTATTTTATTTTTCATATCAATCTCCTATTAAAATCTGAAGTACAGGAACGGGCTGTAGGTTGAGCCTACCATAACGGCGAAGCATACTATATATGCCGCTATGATACATAACGGTTCAAACCATACCGCAAAGCGTGTATGCTTTGTGCATACCTTGTGGAAAAGCAGCTTCGGACCCGGTGTTGATGCTATTATACATATAATAAGCAGCCACAGATTCGAGTATATTGAAGTAATTGTCACAAGGTCATACGGTGCACTTCCCTGCCCGAATGCACAGTTAAACCAATTTATGAGCTGTGCTGTATCCGTATAATAGAACAGTGCCCAGCCTATCATAACTATAAACATAGTGTATATATAGCACAGCGGTGCAGGGATTTTCTGCATCCACTGCTTAAACGACGTTTTCTCAATAAAGAGCAGTACGCCGTAGAACAAGCCCCATAATATAAAGTTCCAGCTTGCACCGTGCCACATACCCGTTAAAAACCATACAACAAAGAGATTCCGTATCGGACGGTAACGGTTTCCGCCAAGCGGAATATACACATAGTCTCTGAAAAAGCTTGAGAGTGACATATGCCATCTTCTCCAGAAATCTGTGATATTTCTTGATATGTACGGATAGTTAAAGTTCTCAAGGAAGTCGAATCCGAACATCTTACCAAGACCTATCGCCATATCTGAATAGCTTGAGAAGTCAAAGTAGATCTGGAATGTGTAGAACAAAATTCCAAGCCATGCCGTACCTGCTGACATATGAGCCGTATCAAGCAGCATCGATGCGGCACTTCCGGCATTGTCGGCAAGCAAAAGCTTTTTGCAAAGACCTGCCGTAAAACGTCTTGCACCTGCTGCAAAGCCATCAATAGTTACTTTTCTGTTTTCAAGCTGTGCGGCAACGTCTGCATAACGTACGATAGGACCTGCCACAAGCTGCGGAAACATAGTAACATACGCCACGAATTTCAGCAGTGATTTTTGTACCTTTACATTGCCTCTGTAGAGGTCAATTATATATGACAGGATCTGGAATGTATAGAATGATATTCCCAGCGGCAGAGATATCTGCGGATCAGGGATGTCAAACGGCAGTATCGCATTAAGATTCGACACGAAAAAGCCTGCGTATTTAAAAACTCCCAAAAATCCGAAATTGGTTATAAGTGCCATTGCAAATGCAATTTTTGCACCTGTTGAAGCATAGAACTTATCTATAATTCTTCCGTATATATAATTAAGCACAAGGCTTATCGCAAGCATTATAACAAGTGACGGCTCGCCCCATGCATAAAATATAAGTGATGTTATTACAATAATCACATTTCTGTATGCTATTTTCGGACATAAATAGTACAGGAGCATTACCAATGGCAAGAAAACTCCCGCAAAAACAAGATTTGAAAATACCAAACCAAATTCCTCCCGATTATATTATCTTATTTTACACCATTTTACATTATACAATAAAACCATTTATATGTCAATGAAAAAAATAACCAAAGCGGCAAAGGCACGGCTAAGATGCGACTGTATAAAAGAGTGTAAATCGGATATACTACAAACAGGCGATTGCCTGAAAATAAATAAACGGAGGTAACAGCTATGGACTGCAACTGCTCAAATGCAAACAAGAACATTGAATGTTCGGTGACACAGTGCAAATATCACTGCGGCAGCGAAAATTACTGTTCACTTTCAAGCATCAAGGTAGGTACACACGAAGCCAACCCGACAATGATCGAGTGTACAGACTGCACATCATTCAAGCTTAAATAATTAAAGAGGGGATTTCCCCTCTTTAATTATTTTTTAATATATCCTGCCTTTGATTGACTTTTGCACAGAGTTATGATATAATATAAAAAAACAATACACAAAGGAGATGATATTATGTTTTGTACCGAATGTGGCAGCAAAATAGATGCAGGCTGGAAATTCTGTCAGAACTGCGGAAACAAATTAAACGGCGAAGCACCTGCTTCACCTGTAAAATCAAGCAACTCCGGCTTGTGCCTGCCGGGTAAAAAATACACAGTAATCCCCCCTCAGGAAGCACGGGAATACAATAGTTTTTTACGCAGCTCAGAGCTTGCAAATACTTTTTACGGAAATAATCTTACCGTTCTTGAAGACGGTACACTGATTGGCTTTATATACGGACATGCCCCCAAATATAAGGAAGCAGGTGCGGAAGACTTTCATTATAATCTCTACCGTGTTACCAAAGACGGCACAGCAACATTCCTGAATGCAGGCATTCGCGGAAGCATTGAAAGCTTTTATGTACTTGACAACTATGCTTATTGTACATATGTAGCAACGGAAATGAAAGCCCGTATAGATATATAAATCTGACATATCAGAGGGAAGTGCTTTGCACTCCCCTCTTTTTTTCGTTTTTTTCAATATGGTATTATTAATGTATCGTAAGTCATGACACGAAAAAACAAAAAAGGGATGTGATAGTCAGATAAATATTGTGTTTTTTATTATGTTATTGTATAATGTATTTAAAGGTTTTAATATGAAAGGTGGTTTTAATTATGGCAAACAGACCCGTTTTTATCGCTTGGGATAAGAAACCGTATGTAAGAAAGGCTGATGTTGAGTTTACATTCCATTCAGGCTTTGCCGCAGTGCAGAAGCAGAAGAATATAGCTGAGATTCACGCTGCATTTAATAGAATGTATGATTCGGAGCGTGTGCTTGAAATATCATCAAAGTCAACTGTTGAGGAGGGAGTGCGTTTGAGTGCATTCAATTTAAAGAAATATGTTCCGTCCAGGGATAAGCGTATTGCGATTGAGAATATTTTTCAGGCAGGCAAAGTATTTTCACAGGGAGGGCCTTATACAGATTTACTTGATGTACCACAGAAGCAGGCAAAGCGTGATGAGCGTCTGAGAAGCAGCGGGAGAATAATAAGCTTTGAATTTGAGGGGGAAAGTTATCCGATAAAGCCCGAAACCGCTTTTTATGATTTTCTTTACATAACCGCAATTCTTGAGGATGAGGAATTATGTAAGGCATTGCTCGAATATTCCGCTTTTACGGATATTGAATTTAATCCGAATAAGAGTCTTAACTGTCAGGCAAGAGCTGCCGCAAAGTTTGTAGGATTACACAAGGCAGGACTGCTTGAGGAGGCAACAAAGAGCTTTGAGGCATTTGTTGAGCTTGCTTATTGAGGATAGTATAAGGAGTACCTTTGGTACTCCTTTTTTTGTCCCATTGCCGGTGTTGACAGATTTTCACCGCCGTGATATAATTTAATAAATTAAATTGAAAGGACTGATGAACATGCGAAGAAATATCAGAGATAACACAAATAAAAACACATTAATTGGAGGAAGATTAAAGTAATGCTCTTTTCTTTCTCCAATGCGAATTGGCAGAAAGGAAATTTGAATGATTAAAATTGAAGGAAAATTTGCAAACGCTCTTATCTATACCGACTCGCTCGACAGCGGCTCGGAGGGACTTATAAGGGCATTATGCGACAGCGTTTTGGCAAAAAACAGCACAATAAGGGTTATGCCCGACGTACATCCGGGAAAAGGCTGTGCAGTAGGTATGACTATGACTTTTAATGACCGCGTTGCTCCGGGACTCGTCGGAGTGGATATTGGCTGCGGCATGCATGTGGTTAAGCTCAAAGCAAAAAAGCCTGAGCTTCAGAAGCTCGAGAAGGTAGTTCACGGTAAAATCCCGTCAGGCTTTTCCGTAAGGAACACTCCTCATCGTTTCAGTGAAGAGGCTATGCTGCAAAAGCTAAGGTGCGCAAAACACATCCGTATTGACAAGGCTTTACTTGCCATCGGCACGCTTGGCGGTGGCAACCATTTCATTGAGCTTGACAAAGGAGATAACGATTATTATCTGATAATCCATTCAGGAAGCCGCCACCTCGGAGTTGAGGTCGAACGCTTTTACCATGAAAAGGCTTACGAATATTCAGGTGACACTGTCCCTTATGAATTTGCATTTCTTGAAGATGAATTACTTGAGGACTATCTCCACGATATGCAGATAGTTCAGCGCTTTGCACAGCTTAACCGCCGTGCAATAGCCGACGAAATCATTAAGGGAATGAAATTCACCCCGCTTGACGTATTTGAAACCGTACACAATTATATTGATGTTGAGAACCGAATACTCCGCAAGGGTTCGGTTTCAGCACAAAAAGACGAACGATTGATTATACCTCTGAACATGCGTGATGGCTGTCTGCTTTGCGAGGGCAAGGGCAATCCCGACTGGAATATGTCTGCACCGCACGGAGCAGGACGCTTATACAGCAGAGCCGACTCACTAAACTCGTTTTCACTTTCTCAGTTCAAAAAGGAAATGAAAAACGTGTATTCAACCTCAATAAGCCGTGAGACACTGGACGAGTCGCCTATGGCTTACAAGGACTCACCGACAATTATCAGTGCAATCGAACCGACGGCACAGATAACCGAAAGGATACTGCCTGTATATAATTTCAAGGCAGGTACGAAGTGAGGTGAGCGTAATGGAATATGAAATCAGCTCAGGAAACGGTCCGGCAGAGTGCGAGTTGGCAGTAACAAAGCTTGCCGCATACCTTGTCAAAAACTACGGTGCCCGTATAGTAAGAAGTCATGCCGGATATAACAGGGGTACATATAAGACGGTTACAATCTCTTCCGAAAAGGATTTATCTGAATTTACCGGCTCTGTTTTATGGGTATGTAAAAGCATATACCGTACCGGTCATAAGCGTAAAAACTGGTTTATCAGCTTTTCCCGTACCGACGTTCCCGACAGGAATGAGTTTGATCCGGAAAAGGTTATTTTTTCCACATTCCGAAGCGGAGGAAACGGCGGACAGAACGTCAACAAGGTTGAGACAGGAGTCCGTGCAATTTATGCACCCACAGGCGATATGACAGTATGCACTGATGAGAGAAGTCAATATGCCAACAAGAAAAAGGCATTGGCAAGGCTTGCCGAAGCGGTCAAGGGTGCAAACACTGCCGCTTTGAGCGAAAGTGCAGACAAAATGCGGAAGCTGCATGTAAATTTAGAGCGAGGCAACGCCTCCGCACGCTTTGACGGTATTGATTTCAAGAGAATTTATTAATGACAGTAGAGGGGAGGGGATGCCATACCGCATCCCCTCTGTTTGCACACAAAAAAAGGAATGCCGCAGGCATTCCTTTTTCAATATCAATCATTCTTATGTGCCTCAAGATACGCCTCAAAGTTTTCAAACTCAGCCTTGTGCTGCTGCGGCTTGAAATCTGCTTTGTAGGTTGTTGTGTAGCTGCCCTTCTTCTCGGCTGTCACCTCTGCTGCACCGTCCTTTGCAGGTGCCGGCTTGCGGCTGTTCTTTCTATATCCGTTTTTCTTGTAGGGCTTACGCTCTTTCGGAGCGATAACTACTTTTCTGTACGGCTCTGTACCGATTGAGAATGTTGTAACTACCTCATGATCCTGGAGATTTGAGTGGATAACTCTTCTCTCGTACGGATTCATCGGCTCTAACGTGAACTTTCTGCCTGTCTTTGCAACCTTTTCGGCAAGTCTTGACGAAAGTGCAAGTAAAGCCTCTGTTCTCTTCTCACGGTAGTTCTCTGTGTCAATTGTTACCTTGACATAATCCTCACACTGCTGATTTACAACAAGTGATGTGAGGTACTGGAGTGAATCGAGAGTGTCACCTCTCTTACCGATTACTATACCCATGTTGTCGCCGTCGAGATTTATGAGGAGTGTATCCTCGCTCTCCATCTGTGCGCTTACCTTGATATCAAGCTGCATTGCCGCAAAGATATCTGTAAGGAACTTCTGTGCAATCTCGTTTGACGGAACATCTGAAATCTTTTTCGGACGTCTGGGAGCTGATGGCTTTTCTGCCTTTACCTCAGCCTGCTCCGGCTTCTTTGACTCTGCTTTCTTCGGAGCCTCTGTCTTTTTGGGATGTCTCACCTCAGGAGTTGCAAATACCTTCTTTGCCTCCTCCATCTTCTCCGGTGTCATCTCTACCGGCTTCTTTACCGGCTTTTCTGTTTTCTCAGCTGCCGGCTTCGGAGCTGATCTCTTTTCCGGGGGCAGGTCTATCGGCTTCTTCGGAGCCTTTTCAACCTTTTCAACCTTCTTTGCCTTTGCTTCCGGGGCAACAGCCTTTTTAGCCTTTGCTTCTCTGGCAGCGGCATTCTTAGCGTTGATTACGCTTTCCTTAATTGAAACGCGTACCACTGCGTCCTTTGCACCGAGGCCTAAAAATCCCTTTTTACCCTCGTCAACTACCTCTACCATTACATCATCTTTTGTAACGCCAAGCTCATCAAGAGCTGCTAATATCGCATCATCTATGGTTTTTGCGCTTTTTTCCGTGGTGGTTTTGTTTAATTTCGGGAACTGTGACAACCACTTCATCTCCCTTCTTATTAAAATAGTAGTCTAAAGCTAACTGCTGAACAATCTGCATGAGTGAGCTGATGATCCAATATACACCCATACCTGACGGTAATGTGAATGTGAAGAACAATGTCATTATCGGCATCATCCACTGCATTGACTTGTTCATCTGTGCAGCCTGATCGTTTGCGTTGTTTCTGTTCTTGTCCTGACCTGACATCTTCATGGTGAGCTTGCTCATGAGTATCTGTGAAAGTACTGCTAAAATCGGGATAAGAATTATTAATATCTTACCCGGATCCGAGAAGTCAAGGTGCATGATATAGTCAAGTGCTGTTGACGGTACTTCTGATAAATCAAGTCCGAGGAAATTGAAATTAATTGACCAGGGATCTGATGTACCGTTTAACTTTGTAGCCCATGTTGAGAGCTGAATCTGCTGCATATTTGCAAGCTGTTCTTCTGTCATGTTTGCAAGATTCGGATATGCCTGCGCAAATGTGTCACGGAGCATATAAACCTTGTCGATTGTTTCCTGAAGCATCCAGTCAACACCCTTGAGGTATGAAAGAGGCTTCTGGATAACCTGATACAATCCGATGAGTATCGGCATCTGTATCAGCATAGGTAAGCAGCCGCCCATCATGGAAATATTATTATCCTTGTAGAGCTTCATCATTTCTCTCTGAAGCTTTTCCTGGTCATTCTTGTACTTCTCCTGAAGCTGTGCAAGAATCGGCTGTATTTTCTGCTGTTTTTTCATAGCTCTTTGCGAACGGACATTAAGCGGAAGCAGAATAAGCTTAATAATAACCGTAAATAAAATAATCGCAAGACCGTAATTTGCGACCAGGTTGTAAATCATCTGGATTATCCAACCCATCGGTCGTGTAATAAGATACTCGAACATATACGTTCCTCCGTTAGATATAAACCGCATTATGCGGTTTTACAATACCGTTATCAGGGGACGGGATCGTATCCGCCTTTGCAAAAGGGGTTACATCTGAGTATCCGCCAAATACTGAGCATACTGCCCTTAAAAGCACCGTGACGCTCAATTGCTTCAAGTGCGTACTCCGAGCATGTCGGAGTGAAGCGGCAGCAGGGGCTTCCCTTTAACGGCGAAAGATGGTGTCTGTAAAATCTGATTAAGTAAATCAATATTTTCTTCATATTTAAACATCCCTCATCGGGGCTTGTCCTCTTTTATCAGATTCAGCTTGTGCAGCGAATATGATAAATCCCTCCTGACCTGCTCCATATCGGCTCCCACAGCACGTCCTCTTGCCACAAGTATAAAATCATAGCCGGGGACGATTCTCGGCTCAAGCTCGGTGAAAGCTGCACGCATAAGCCGCTTTAGGCGGTTGCGCACCACTGCTTTTCCAAGTGAGGTGGAAACGGTCAGACCAAGTCTGTTGGTTGATTCAGTGCGGTTCTTAGAAGTATAGACCGCAACATATGCTCCCGCATGGCGTTTTCCTTTGGAATAGAGCCTGCGGAAGTCTCTGTTGAGCTTTAAGCTGATTGTATTTTTCATTATACAACTTCCTACAAAAAAGGCAAAAAGGGCAATTTCAGCTACCTTTTTGCCAATTACTCATAATTTACGCAGTTAAAGACTTTCTGCCCTTTTTTCTTCTGGCAGCTAATACCTTTCTGCCTGACTTTGTTGCCATTCTCTTTCTGAAGCCGTGCTCCTTGCTGCGCTGACGCTTCTTCGGCTGATATGTCATTTTCATGTGTTTGCACCTCCCTGCAATATTCTAACGATTCCAATCAATCGTCTTAAATCCAAAATAAAATTAGACACCTCAACTATTATATACGCAATCACCCTTTTTGTCAAGAGTTTTTTTAAATTTTTTTCTTTTTTATTTATAGTGTATAATATTTCTGTGTGGGACTATTTGGTCTTTCCGTATTCGTCAAGCCTATTTTACCTGCATCCATCAAAGGCTTTATATATTTTTTTATTGCATAGGAAACGGTAGAAACTCCTACAAAATTAGCTATTTCTTCACGGGTTCTGGGAATACTGCAGAAATCTAATATAACAGTATCGTCAGATACATCTACCTTATCTGAGTTGAATTTCTTATAAAGCGTTACTGTAAACGTTCCTCTTGCATCCTCAAATACAGGTGCCGGCAATCCTGCATTCTTCATTTCCGTGCGTATAGTCGGAATTCCGGAATATCTGTTCTCAGTGATATTTAAGGTTTCCATTGCCGTTGCGAGTACCGGATTTCTTGTATCCGGCTGAACTTTTCCGAGCTGATCAATTCTCAAACGACCATACAATCCACCGGGGTTTTTAATTTCTAATCTGTCACTATACATTGTTATTTGTATCGGCATACCCTCGGTATGTATGCTGTAGTCTCTGTGTACAAGTGCATTCAGTATAATTTCTCTGACAGCAGTTATCGGATATTCCGATTTATCCATTCTCTTTCCGGTTGATGGATTTATAATCGTACTGATTCGCATATTATTTTTTACAAACTGCATAGCACCATCAAGCATACTTTCTATACTGCCCTCAATACGCTTATTATCAAGAAATCTCTCACCACCGTCTCCCAGCTCTCCCGGCTCCTTGCCCGGAACAACCGTAGCTATTATGGAAAATTGAGGGAAATATGCCTGCGGATATATGCCAAACAACAAAACCGTTGATAACGTTAATTCGCTGTCTTTTGTGATGCTTAACAGCTCATTCAATAATTCATCGTTAATGCCGGATAGGTTTGGCTTATCTTTTTTGCACAATTCCTTGTATTTATTTAAACTATCTATATCAATAGTCTGGTGGCTTGCTCGTCTCACAACCCTTATATCATCCTGGTATTTCTGCCTGTATGCCTCGTAACTATATATTTCATAGTCAGTCATAGGTTCATCAGATTCGCCGGAACGGATATAGGATCCTTTCGTTTTACCTTTTCCTTTATAGTAACAAGGGCGGTTTATAATTTCAACCGCCGGAATCTCGGCAGCTACTACAAATTTACCATCTATTTCACAGGAAGTAATAAGTGGACGAACAACAGGCTCCATTTCCTTGCATCGATTATTGATTTCAACCTGCAAATTTTGTACATCATATACACCCGTTACCATAAATTCTTGATTTTCGTCAAGCCCAAAGACTATAGTTCCTCCGTCATCCTGATTTGAAAAGCTTGATAATGTATCGTACAAACGCTTTGGACAACCTTCACCTGCAGCCTTGACTTCAACGGTTTGTGATTCTGATTTAGATTCCTGTATTCTTCTGACAAGTTCGATAAGTTCTTCGATTTGCATAAAATCACCTCTTTTCTATAGTATATCACTAACTTTTAAAAAATACAATTATTTTTTTAAATATTTTTAAAAAGTTTTGAAATATTTTTAAAAGTTTTGAAATATTTTAATTGTTTGTTCGAAAGTTTTTTACAATGAACATAAAGAGGAGTCGATGAAATCCGCATATTTCCCGATAACAGCTCTCCAACTTTCAAAAAAGCAGGTACGTCAAACGCAAAAAATACCCTTTTTTTGCATAAAAATACATTAAAATCACATAAATGTTGCATAATCAAGTTCTGCGGCGAATAATCTTTGTTAAAATTCCCGAAAAAAAACATAGGTAAAATACTTGCAATGAGATAAAAAAAGTGATAAAATATATCGTGAAATATTTAGAGGATTGCTGTTAGATGACAACGATTTCTCTTGAATTAAAGGAGGCATGTACTACTATGAAGTACGGAGAAAGAGTATTAGAAGCTCTTAGAGCTAAGAACGCAAACGAGCCTGAATTCCTTCAGACTGCAACAGAGGTTATCGAGTCACTTGAGCCGGTATTGGATCAGCACCCGGAATATGAGGCTGCTGCATTACTTGAGAGACTTACAGAGCCGGAGAGACAGATTTCATTCAGAGTTCCGTGGGTTGACGATAACGGTAAGGTTCAGGTTAACAGAGGTTTCAGAGTTCAGTTCAACAGTGCAATCGGTCCTTACAAGGGCGGTTTAAGATTTGCGCCTAATGTATATTCAGGAATCGTTAAGTTCCTCGGATTTGAGCAGATTTTCAAGAACAGCTTAACAGGCTTGCCCATCGGCGGCGGTAAGGGCGGTGCTGACTTCGATCCGAACGGAAAGTCAGATGCAGAGATTATGAGATTCTGTCAGTCATTCATGACAGAGTTATTCCGTCACATCGGTGCTGAGACAGACGTTCCGGCAGGTGACTTAGGTGTAGGTGCAAGAGAAATCGGTTACTTATTCGGTCAGTATAAGAGATTGAAGAACGTTTATGAGGGCGTATTAACAGGTAAGGGTCTTTCATACGGCGGCTTAAACGGCAGAACAGAGGCTACAGGCTACGGTATCGTATTCTACGCAAGAGAGATGCTCAAGCACTTCGGCGAGGAGTTAAAGGGCAAGGAAGTTGTTGTTTCAGGCTTTGGTAACGTAACATGGGGTACAGTTCAGAAGCTCAACCAGTTAGGTGCTAAGGTTGTAACAATCTCAGGTCCGGACGGTTACATCTATGATCCGGACGGTGTAACAGCAGGCGAGAAGGAGGACTACCTCTTAGAGTTAAGAGCATCAGGCAAGAACATCTGTGCTCCGTATGCTGAGAAGTTCCCGAACGCTAAGTTCTTCCCGGGCGAGAAGCCGTGGGGTGTTAAGGCTGATTTATATATCCCGTGTGCTACTCAGAACGAGATCACAATGAAGGAAGCAGAGGTTATGGTTGCTAACGGCGTTAAGTTCCTTTGCGAGGGTTCAAACATGCCGACAACTAACGAGGCTATTGCTTACTTAGTAAAGAACGGCGTAGTTATCGGACCGTCAAAGGCTGCAAATGCAGGCGGCGTTGCATGCTCATGTATCGAGATGGGACAGAATGCAGGTCACACAGTATTCTCACCGGATGAGGTTTACAAGCAGTTAGAGAGCATCATGGTTAACATCCATGACTCATCAGCTGCAGCATCAGAGAAGTATGGCTTAGGCTACAACCTCATTGCAGGTGCAAACATTGCAGGCTTCGAGAAGATTGCTCAGGCTATGATGGCTCAGGGTATCTGCTAATCGATAGATATAAAGGGATTGAAAAATCCTGCAAATATAAAAAGAGGGCAATGCCCTCTTTTTTATTATGCGCTGCAGCTTACTCTTCATATTCTTCATGCATTTTTATCGCACGCAGGCTCGGCGACATTATTGCAGATATCGCCATAATAACAACCGCCACAATGGCATATATAATCACCATCGACATCCATAAACGTATTCCCACAAGCAGAAATGCCTTTGTCAGCATAAACATCCACGAAAATATTTCAATCGGAAGCATTACCTTTAAGATTGCTGTTATAATCACAAGAACTGCTAATGCTCCTAAATTCACTTTGAGATATTCTTTTGAGTCTTCTATCATCCAGAACTGATGATATGACGTGAAGCCCGCCAGAGCCACATAGGCAATTACACCGGCAACAAGTATC
Organism: Clostridia bacterium; assembly: GCA_045542415.1. Taxonomy (GTDB): domain Bacteria; phylum Bacillota; class Clostridia; order UBA1381; family UBA1381; genus UMGS1958. The sequence goes on along the minus strand of JAZQKZ010000039.1, from coordinate 7,265 downwards.
CACATAGGTAATCCGCATATCAGCATAAACGATACAAGCAATGACATAATTATCATCGCTGCACAAAGCTCAACCGAACGCATAACTATGCTTCTTCCTGTCCCCGGCTCACCCTGTTCTATTCTGCGGCGACGTTTCTCTATACTTTTGATTCTTCTTTTTTCAAAAGCTCCGATATATTCATCATACTCGCCGTAATCTTCATTCTCATTTATGTATTCTTCTGCATTATTCAAGCTTCCCCACTCCTTTTGCTGAAAAGCAGCCTGAAAAATACCCGGGTATTCCTCAGACTGCTTCTTTAATTATTCTTCATCTTCCTCATCAAAAGGGAATATTCCGCCCAAAAGCTTCTTTGCCTTATTGCCTATGCCCGAAAGACGCTCTGAGATTGCACTTCTTCCTTCTGAATCCTCATCCTCATCAGACGCTTCATTTCTCTTTGCACGGCGTGCGGCAATTCTTTCTCTTATAGCGGCATGTGCAGCCTCTGCCGATGCCCTTTGCGGCTTGTATTCTCTTACCGGCTGCTCCTCTTCGTACTCCTCTTCAGGAGCTGCCTCATCTTCAGCTGTAGCCTCATTTTTGCGTGATGCATACTTGGCACCGAACTGTGCCTCCCACTGCTTATAAACCTCTTCCTGATCGTCATCTACGCTTACTGTTGATGCAGGAGTCATTTTTATTCCGTCCTCACCCATTGAATAGTCGTCATTTACATTTGTTATATCCACATCCGACTCAACAAATCCGCCTACGCTTCCTGCAAACTTCTCCTCCAGATCACGTCTTAAGGCTCTGAGTTCAGATTGAACATGGTTTGATTTTCTTGTAAGCTTATAAACTCTGTTTGCAGCCGCAAAGCTGATTGCCGCATTGACTATAACAGAAAGCAAGAACCATAAGAATGAGCCGCCCTTTGTTGTATAGCTCTTGTTATTTACCGGTGCAGAGGGTGCTTCTGTCACAACCGGAATTTTTGTTGCACTTGCTCTTTCATTGTTACCTGATTCGGCACGGCTTTCATTATTGCTGTTATCAACAGTCTCTGTCGCCGCCGCACTTCCCGGTCTCGGTCTTGAAGTAGGTTCGGCAAATGAAGTAGCCGAAATTGAAAATACCATTAAGGCTGCTGCCGCTATCGCAGCTGCTCTTTTCATAAATTCTTTCATTATCCTGTGTTTCCTTTCTTAATCCGTACGCTTATTCTACATTTTTGAATGCCATCTTCATTCTCTTTCTGAGATTGGGCAGCTTCATAAGTCCTGCCCGACTGCCGTGATATACATGTGTATAATTCAATATCTTATCATCCTGCTCCTTACAGCGTGAATAGCCTATTAAGAACCAGTTCCAGAAGCTTACCGGCATTGTCTGAGTACTTACCATAATCTCATGATAATGTCCCGGTGCTTCCACAATCTCCAGTGCAAGCTTGGGTATAATATAGTTATAGCAGCTTGTCTGTGTTCTTCGCATCTCAAGAAGCAGCGACCTTACCTTTTCTGCCTTTTCCTGTGCCTTTGCCTGATTACCGTAGGTACCTCGCCACTGATAATATGCATACAAAAGTCTCGACAGTAAAAGCGGAGAAGTATTATCAAGCATATCAGATGTAACCTCTGCCTTAATATCCATGTAGGTTGCTCTTTCAAACGGAATATATCCCACACGTCTGAGCATTCTCTTTATACGCTGCATATCGGCGATCTCTTCGCCTTTGGTTTTCTTATGCTTTGTAAGCATTATGCCGTAAAGCTCCCAATCCACCTCGTCATGGAAATATACATATTTCAGACAGCTCTGCTTTATCTTTTCATCCTGCGTCGATGCATCAAAGTAAGCAACCGCCTCATGAAGCTCCTCCGGTGTCCATACGGACGGCGGTGAAAATGCATTTGCTCCATAGCCTGTGATTATCATTGACGCAAGCTCTGTGAACAGCATAAGATACTGCTTTCTTTCCTTAAAGAACTCATGCCAGCTCTTGTCACCGACCTCGTGCTTCACCTGTGCAAACAATGTTATAAGGAGATATTTGTTTTTCTGACCGATTGTATCAAAGTTAACCCGGATAATCTCCATGTAATCCGCCATTCTGTTCTTGAAGAACTGAGCCTGCATCTTTGTATCAGGTCCCTGCGGAAGAAAATCCTCGATTTCATATGCTTCACCGCTACAAAGTCTCTTTAAGCACATTGTGATATAATTATCCGTTATACTCTTCAATTCCTTATGGAACAGCGGACTGTTATCATACATAACCTTGCATATCTCAAAACGTACCTGCTGCATATCCTCGTCGTCGATATGCTCATAAAGCTCAAGCGCACGCTTTACAAACGTCTCATTTCCGCCCGATGCCTTTAGCTTTAAAAGCTTTGCACCCATACCCGGACTTGTTACGTCCTTTCTTGTTGCAAGCCAGTCCTCAAGTGCATGTGCATTGCTGAAATTGTACTTTGCGTACTCATCCATAAGCTCATCGAATGAGAATTCAAGTAACGGAGATATCGGTGTGTCAAGCACATCCAGCTTCTCCATATCAATGAATACACAGTTCGGGTGTGCTTCAATTGCTGTCTTTGTAATGTTGTTCTTTCCCTCTACAGTACCGTTGAATATAATCTGAGTCTGTTTCTCCAACGGAATATATATGCTGTATGTTGAAACACCTGTGTGATATTCTATATCTCTCGGCAAGAGATATTTAAGAGCTATGATATAGCTTCGGGTTGTAAATTCATTCGCTGTTGAAATGCACAGATGTGTCAGAGTATCCGATTTAAGAACAATCATAGCCTGATTAAGCAGATATGAAATCTGAGGACGGTGCAGATCGATAAACATCTGTATCTCCTTTTCCATATCCTCCTCCGGCTTCACACCCTCCAACACCGGAAGATAATGCACCAGCTGCTTTTCCGCCTCCTCGGTTGTCAGATAAGTTTTAAATAGCGGACTTGTGCAGTAAAGCTCTGGAATAAAGCGATCGTCTATCTCGTCAAAAACAAATGCATGTGCAAAGAAATTCGACGGCTCACCCTGATGGTTAACACCTGCGAACACCGACTGAATAGCCGCATAGCGACCGTCGGAAAGATGCACCGTACGGAATGTTTTTGGAAACAGCTCCGGAACAGTCGGATCGCCAATTATCTCCGAAAATACAACATCATTATTTTTGGGCAGGGTATATTTTGAAAACTTGATAATTTCTGCAATATTATTCTTTGTTATACCCTGCGAGCATGACCACACACGCATACCTGCCTGATTTTCAAGCCCAAGCTCCATATCGGACAGCGAATGCTGTACCGATGTATATATTAGTTGGTATATTTTCACTAATTTATCTCCTTCCTGTAAAAATTTTATTTAAAGACGGTTTTTACCGTCATACGTTTTTCTTGGGTAAATCAATCCATCTCTTTAAGTCCGGTATATAATTCAAAATACCTTCCCTTTTGCTCAAGCAGCTCTTCATGACTTCCACGCTCTATAATCTCGCCCTGCTCCAATACCATAATGGCATCTGCATTGCGGATTGTCGAAAGCCTGTGTGCTATTACAAAGGTCGTTCTGTCCTCCATGAGTGCATCCATACCCTCGTTTATCAGTCGCTCGGTTCTTGTATCTACCGAGCTGGTTGCCTCGTCAAGCACAAGTATCGGTGCCTTTGACAGTGCTGCTCTTGCAATATTTATAAGCTGACGCTGACCCTGCGAAAGGTTTGCGCCGTCACCGTGAAGCATTGTGTCATAGCCGTCGGGCATATTCTTTATAAACATATGCGCACACGATGTAATCGCCGCCTCACGCACCTCCGCATCCGTAGCGTCCGGCCTGCCGTAACGGATATTCTCCATTACCGTCCCCGTGAACAGATGCGTGTCCTGAAGCACCATTGCAATGTTGCTTCTCAGACAGTCAAGGCTTATATCTCTTATATCCACACCGTCAATTGTTATTCTTCCCTCATCTATATCATAGAATCGGGTGATGAGATTGGTTATTGTGGTTTTTCCTGCACCCGTTGAGCCTACCAGGGCAATCTTCTGACCCGGATGTGCAAATATCGATACATTCTTCAATATTGTCTTATCCGGATTGTATCCGAATGTCACATTTTCAACAAGCACATCGCCCCGTACCTTTTCAAGGTTGAGCTTCTTGCCCTCGTCAAGTTCGGGAGTCTGATCCATGACTGTAAATACACGCTCTGCACCTGCAAGTGCCGACATGATATTTGTAATCTGCTGTGAAAGCTCGTTTATCGGACGTGAGAACTGTCTTGAATAGTTGACAAAAACAGTCAGTCCGCCTATATCAAGTGCCGCAAACGGCAAGCCTCTGCCGCTTCTTGATATAAATGCAATACACGCACCCACACATGCTGTCAGTGTATAATTCACCTGGCTCATTGCATTCATACTCGGGCCCATGATTCCGCCTATAAACTGCGCTTTTATCTGTAATTTTCTTAATTCGTTATTTAAATCATTAAAGCCGTTAACAATCTTTTCCTCGTGATTGAACACCTTAACTACTTTCTGTCCGCTTACGGTTTCCTCAATGAAGCCGTTCACTTCACCCAACGCACTCTGCTGTGCACTGAAATATTTTCTTGAATGCGATGCAATTGTCGCACCCACCTTAGCCATTACCGGTGCCATGATAACTGTAACAATCGCAAGCACCCAGTTGGTGTATAGCATAAGGCACAGTGTACCTACAAGGGTTATTGTTCCCGAAAATATCTGCACCAGCGTGGAGTTAAGCATTTCACCGATTATATCAACGTCATTGGTGAAGCGGCTCATGATGTCGCCTGTCGGGTTTGTATCAAAGTACCTTACAGGCAGCTTCTGGACACTCTTAAACAGCTCTTCTCTTATACGTCTGAGCGTTCCCTGCGATACGCTTATCATAATTCGTGACTGAATATATGTCGCACCCACGCCCAGAAAATATACTACCGCCATTACCGTAAGACCGCTTATGAGTCCTGCTACTTTCTGCTGTGCAGTAGTATCCGGATTGGTCAGACCGTTTATAATCGGTCTTAACAGATACGAGCCGCCAAGTGCCGATGCCGAGCTGACAAGCACACACAGCAGGGCTGCACCTATTTTATATCGCTCTGTTTTGAGATATCCTAAAAGCCTCTTGATTGTAGCCTTTGTATTTTTGGGCTTTGATTTTTTCTGATATCTTCCGCCGGGACCACCCGGTCCCTTTCCCGGTGTTATTGCAGGAGGCATTTACTCCACCTCCTTTTCTTTATCTATCTGAGAATAATAAATCTCACGGTACTCATTACAACTTTCCATAAGCTCCTTATGCGTACCAATCCCGGCAATCTTGCCGTCCTCTAAAACTACTATTTTATCCGCATCGATTACCGATGTGATTCTCTGTGCAATAATAATCTTTGTCGAATCCTTAAGACTTGTAGCAAACGCTTCTCTTATCTTTGCCTCTGTTGCAGTATCAACTGCACTTGTCGAGTCATCCAATATAAGTATTTTAGGCTTCTTTAATAATGCTCTTGCAATACAAAGTCTCTGCTTCTGACCGCCCGATACATTGACTCCGCCCTGACCAAGCTCCATATTATAGCCCTCGGTAAAGCCGGTTACAAATCCGTCTGCCTGTGCCGAGCGTGCCGCCTCACGGATTTCCTCCATAGTAGCGTTCTCATCACCCCATCTCAGATTTTCCTCAATGGAGCCACTGAACAGTACATTCTTCTGAAGTACCATTCCCACGCCGTCACGCAGATTTTTAAGACTGTAGTCTCTTACATCCACACCATCAACAAGAACGCTGCCGCGTGTCACGTCATAAAGACGTGGAATAAGCTGTACAAGCGAGGATTTTCCCGAACCTGTCGTGCCGATAATGCCCACGATTTCGCTGGGGTTTGCACTGAACGAAATGTTTTCTAAAATATCCTCGTTTCTGCTCTTGTAATACTTGAAGTAAACGTTTTTAAACTCTACTCTTCCCTCTTCTACAATCTTATCCTTATTCTTTGCATTTTCATCTGTAAGGTCAATCTCGGTATTTAATACCTCGCTGATTCGCTTTGAAGAAGCAAGTGCACGCGAAAGCTGTAAAAAGAGCATTGACACCATCATAAGTGACATCAGTATCTGAGTGATATATGTCGTAAATGCTGTCAGCTCGCCTACGCCCATGTTGCCGTTAATTACAAAGTTGCCGCCTGTCCATACAACCACAAGTGTAGTAATGTTCATGGCAAGAGTAACTGCCGGCATTGTCGCAACAACAATCCGCATTGCACGGAGTGTTGAGTTCATGAGATCGTCATTTGCATTTTTAAACTTTTCCGTTTCAAAGCCCTGTCGCACAAATGACTTGATTACACGCACATTGGTAATATTTTCCTGAATACCCGAATTAAGTGCGTCCAGCTTTGACTGCATAATTCCGAATCTCGGAAATGCAGTTTTTAAAAGCAAAAATATTGTTATCGCAAGCACCGGAATTACAACCGTGAGTATCAGGGCAAGTCTTGCGTTGATGGAGCATGCCATGATTATTCCGCCGATAAGCATTCCCGGAGAACGCATTGCCATGATAAGCAGCATCCTCACCATGTTCTGCACCTGTGTTATATCGTTGGTAAGACGTGTTACGAGTGAACCTGTCGAAAATCGGTCAATATTTTTAAAAGAGAATTGCTGTACCTTTTCAAATACTCCTTTTCTCAAATCGGCACTGAAGTTTACTGCCGCTTTAATAGCAAAATAATGTCCGCCTACACCGCCTGTAATCATAAGTGCAATACAGGCAAGCATAATGCCGGCACACGAAAGAATATAAGCAATTCCTCCATCCTGTGCCATTATACCGTTGTCTATCATCGATGCCATTATCTTGGGAAGAACTATTTCCCCGGCAACCTCGGTAAGCATAAGAAGCGGACCCAAGATAAAGAACAGAAGATACGGTCTGATATATTTCCAGTATGTTTTCATTTATGAAATCCTTTCACCGTTTCCGTTATTGTGGTGGTAAATTATGGTTTAGCGGTGTATTAGTTAGCACTTATCCTTGCGACATTGGAGGGGACTTTGTCCCCTTGCAGACTTTGCTATGATTTGATTTTTTGCTATAACCCCTACTGGCTTTTCTGCCTACAGCAGCAGAAAAGTCAGCAAAAGAGTGCCGTTAAAGAGGGGACGCCCCTCCCTCTTTAAAATCTCCCGCTGCGCTTTACCAAAAGATTCAATCAA
>JAZQKZ010000038.1:0-17780 GCA_045542415.1 Clostridia bacterium | reverse complement strand
GATTTGTTAATTTCAACTCACACGCCCACGAGGGGCGTGACTTGCTCAGGAGCATAGCATAACCCGGCTATTACGGATTTCAACTCACACGCCCACGAGGGGCGTGACCGAAACGGGCTGAGAGCTATGTCGGTTATCTTGAAATTTCAACTCACACGCCCACGAGGGGCGTGACTGCCTCCTCACCGAATACGTCGGGCTTTCCTGTATTTCAACTCACACGCCCACGAGGGGCGTGACTGTTTTAAGTGAGAACCAGTTCGGTATTGATATATTTCAACTCACACGCCCACGAGGGGCGTGACTGGCACATACACAAAACAAATTATTTTTTAAAATATTTCAACTCACACGCCCACGAGGGGCGTGACGGACTTATACAGTTTAAAACAGTTGTTGACCATGCTATTTCAACTCACACGCCCACGAGGGGCGTGACTCCGCAATCAGCACAAACGATTAACCCGGACAAATTTCAACTCACACGCCCACGAGGGGCGTGACAAACTTATAAAGCAAGAGGTAAGAGCCAACATATTTCAACTCACACGCCCACGAGGGGCGTGACAACGCTCCTTTTCAAATTTGCTATTGCAAAATAATTTCAACTCACACGCCCACGAGGGGCGTGACGCGTTTTTTTATAAAATCCCAATCGATTAAGAAAATTTCAACTCACACGCCCACGAGGGGCGTGACAAGCGGAGACGTTGGTGCCGGTGTTAAAAATATGCATTTCAACTCACACGCCCACGAGGGGCGTGACGCAGACCGTCCCGACGTGCGGTCTGACAGCAAAAATTTCAACTCACACGCCCACGAGGGGCGTGACCGGTTCGGGGTCGGGGTCTTTGACCGTCTGAATATTTCAACTCACACGCCCACGAGGGGCGTGACTTCAACAGCTCTCCCACCACGCCCACAATAGTGTTTATTTCAACTCACACGCCCACGAGGGGCGTGACACGAAAGGTACAGAGAAATGATGAAAGCAAAACATTTCAACTCACACGCCCACGAGGGGCGTGACGTTCCACCAGACCTTGCCGATATAATGAATATTAGCATTTCAACTCACACGCCCACGAGGGGCGTGACTATATACATCAGGAATACAATCAGTTTTCTTTTCGTATTTCAACTCACACGCCCACGAGGGGCGTGACCTGCCGGTAACAATCATACCGTCCGGGCAGATTGTGATTTCAACTCACACGCCCACGAGGGGCGTGACGAGGCACCCGGACGCAAATGCGGTTGTTATACGAAATTTCAACTCACACGCCCACGAGGGGCGTGACCCTATATCTTGTATATATAGGTGCCACTCCACCGTCATGAGCGGACATTTATAATCAAAACCATATGGATTTGCTTATAACTAATTAATATTTTCTACTATTTTCCTGCGAACCTCCCACGAAAATAATATTATCCGGGGTTCGCAAATTATACAATCAGGACACCTTCCGGATCGTATGTCTCATTGGTTCCGTAATGTTCAACTCTTCTGTGCCAGTTGTTCCCGAGATAATAAAACCGTAAGCTGTCACAGCTCTCGTTCATCAGCTGCAACAGTTTATCTTTCACCTTGAGAAATGTGCCGTAATCAACATCTATCTCAAATACAGAATTCTGGACTCTTTGACCATAATTCTGACACTCTTTTGCAATTTGTCTTAAACGCTTTCTGCCGGCACTGTCGGCAGTTGAAACATCATAGCTCACTAATACCATCATAATAATCTACCTCAGAAGAAAACACGGATATTCATCTATTTCACCACGCACATACTTCGCCAGAAGCGAGCTTTGAACAAACGGAAGGATACCGAGTTGTATTTTTTCGTTTAAGTATGGATGCATCAATGTACTCCTTTTTTTCTCCTGCCACGCCGTAAGAACTTTCTTTTTGCCGTCCTTGTTAAGATATACTGCTCCGCTTTCCTGTATTTCAAAATCATTTATGTTAAGCTTGCGGAGATTTATAAGTGTAAGAGTAAGCCGCTCAGCAATACATCTTACTTCCTCTACAAGGTCACAGGCGAGACTGCTTCGTCCCGAACGCATGGAATGATAAAATCCATAACAGCTGTCAAGTCCGACACTTTCAAGTGCAGATGTATATGAGCTTGTCATAATTGTATATAGAAAGGATAATACAGCGTTAACCGGGTCAAGCGGAGGTCGTTTTGTTCTGCCGCACACGGTGAAATCGTCTTTTTGAGAAAGAATAAGCCTGTCAAAAATATGGAAATATGACTTAGCACAGATGCCCTCAAGTCCCATTATCGACTCGACATCATTTAACTCATATACACGTTCTATTCCGCTTTCAATATATTCTATGCATTGACTAAGCTTACCGTCGTCGTCAAGTCGCGGATTGTCACGCATTGATCTCTTTATAAGATGGCGTGTATTTGACAGCTTCGCAGCAACTGTATTGCGCGGAAGAAGAATATCCGGAGCGGCAAACTTTTCAAACTGAGCTTTCCGTAAGAATACATTACCTCTTGTTTTGCCCTGAACTCTTGCAAGAAATTGCCCGTTTGGTGAAATAAAGCTTATATTTATACCCAACTCAGCACATTTGCCCATAAGAGCCGGCGAACAACCCGGATAGCTGAAGCAATATATATCCTCTATGTTAGAAAACGGCAGACGAAATTTTTCCTTGTCATCGCATTTGCATACAACGTTTTCACCGTCTAAGGTAAGCCATGCGGTTTCGTCAAGTACATAAAGTGAATTCAACAGTCTTTTCATACTGTATCCACCCCTTTCAGCGACATAACAATATCTCTTACGTTATACTTTTTCTCTTTTGCAAAGCAAATATCCGACATTGAGCAGCCCGAACACTTTTGCCCCCTTTGCCGGGCAGGAATTATCCTTTCGTCAAGGATAATTCTCATCCGGGAAAGAAGCTCTTTAAGCATAAGATCGTATTTTTCATACTCGGTATCAAACGGCAGCTTTACACGTTTTCTTGTATCCGAATAATAAATATATGCATCGCTGCTGCACTTCCATATGGAATCAGCACATATTTTTTGTGCAAATACCTGTATTGCATCAGTTTCATTAAAATCTGCGTTTTTGGGTGCTTTTGGTTTATATTCAATAACACAAACATCGAACAAACCGTCATGCCCCTCGATAGTCACACCATTTTTACTGCGATTAAATTCAATACAATCCGTAACTCCAAAAATATCGTATTCGGGTAAATCATTATACACAGCCACTCCGCTGCGAACTATTTTCTTTGTATCGGAGTAGCTGTGGCTTCCGTCATGCACATGCCGGTGCTGCAGGTTTGCCCTCACAACAAATGCATTTTCACTCCAGTCATCATTCACTTCAAGAAGTGCAAAACGCCTTGGACAGTACATGAAATGTTGAATACACCGTATATTTATTGTTCGGTCGTTCATAATTTTTCAATTAATTCAACTCCGGACGGCATATCTGTATCAACTGTAACAGTATAATCGTCATATTTTCTCGGCGGATCGCACTCTGCCTTTTTCTCAACCTTAATCTTGTCGAAAAGGACATGTGCAGGTGCGTTTCCGAGTGCCGAATCATGCTTAAACACATACAGCTTTCTCAAGCACATCTTACCCCTTGCGGCACTTCTGTCGTTTTCAAACATATTGATAATTGATGTCCATAAAAGCTCAAGATCATCCTCTGAGAAGCCTGTGACTTTCTGTGCAAGCATTGCCGAAACATAACCCTCGGCTCTGTAGAGTCCATAGGGAATAATGCTCTTTTTTCCCATTTCGCTTTGCTTCTTCTCGTTGAAATCCTTGTCTGTAGTTACTGCCTGGCGGGTTATGGTAATGTCCTGTACATATACCGGGTCAATGCTTTTCGCAAAATTAATCTGAACAGGACCTCTTACTATACCGCACGGATCATCACCGGTACTCATTACCGCACCAAAGGTACGAACATCATAATAGCTGTCGCATATGTACTTCTGTGCCTTTTTTACATCATCGGTATTCTTGCCCTTTTTACCTTTTTCAAGTCCAAGGGTATCATATGCCTCTGTAAATTTTGAATTCAGAGAACGGTCTGCTTTTACCAATATATTGTAACCGCTTTCCCCATCCTTGTAAAGCTCAATAAAATTTCTGATTTTACGCTTAAGGCAAACATCCGTTACGATACCGAAAGAGGTTTCGGGATCTGTTCTCGGCATATTTCCCGCATCAGGATCTCCGTTTGCATTTCCGTTTTCTACATCAAAAAGCATTACAAATTCATATCTGTTTTTAATTGCATTATTTTCCATAATTAACCAACCTTTCATTAATCTCTTGAAGAAGTGTATAATTTTTTGTTCATCTGATAATATCCGACAATAAACCGTCCCTGATCGTCAAGATTGAGAGTTGACGGAAATGCCCCGTCAAGATTGTCGGTAATGTTACCAATCAATTTATTGTAGTAGATTTCCGAACCCTCGCTCAGCTTGCGTGTGTGATTCTGCGCTAACTTGGCAAGCTTCGGAAATACACTTGCCGGACGCGAGCATGCGGAAGCAAAGTATGCATCCTTGATAGTACGATTCAAGCTGCCGCCTGAAGAATCCTGCTGTATTTTTTCGTAGATTGCAAAAAGTCCGCCGCACAAATATGCAGGATTATGATTTTCCTCGTTCCACGCCATTGTAATTTCCTCCTTTTTATGTTTTCTATTGAGGCAAGCCTTGATAATACCTGCCCTTGTGTCATTAAGTTTTATATGATGATTTCTTTCTTCATCACTGTCGGTTTTTATACGTCTCACTGCTGTTGCGAGCAGAGAATCGGGGTATTTGGTATTACCCAACGCCGCCATCATGATTGCCGACATCAACGGCGGCGGAACCGCATCATTACTTGAATTCGGCGATGTAAGTTCCCTTGCGATACTTCTGAAATATATCGGACGTGAATTGTCTTCACTTATCATAAGGTCACGCTGATGCTTTATGAGATTATTCAATATTTCACCAAAGCTTCCACGATAAATAAATTTTTGGCAAATTCTTGATGAATTCGGTGTTAAGCCAACAATATAGAATGTAACATTTTTGTCTGTTATCAATCGCTGTACCGACTCCTCATCAGTCACATATCCGCTTCTTGCATACTTCATAATGGTTGAAATTTCATTTTCTACCCTCTTGTCATCGGTATTACCAAAAAATGCAGAAAACAAATCACACTCTGCCGAGTCATCATTTTTTATCGCAAAGTAAACAAGAACTACATCGTCAATCATACAATGATGATTTTTGTCACTTAACAATTTATTAAATACACTTGTGTATTTTTTCATTGCCTTTTCGGAAACGTTGCTGTTAAATGACTGAGTTTTGCCATATGATTCAAAAGCAGTGTCATTCATACAAATTAGTTGACAACCGGAGGGCTGTCCACCCGGAAACTTTATCTTATCATGAAGTCTTGTAGGATTGCTCTTTTCACCAAGTATGCCGCAAACAACTTCTACTGTATCCTCTTTTTCTTCGGCCTTTTCATCAAGATATTTTTGGTATTTATCCAAAAAACAGGGATCGGACTCAAGCTCATCACCGCCCACCCCAAGAGAGAAACCGAAATATGATTTCGAATATTCATTGCCCAGATTTTTTAAAAAAGGATTTTCTGTTTCATTTTCGGGAACCCATTTTTCAATAAATTTACGATAAGCAATACATATTTTTGAATCAAGTCCATCAAAAAATTCAAGCTCGTGTTTAACAAAAGCCTCATGTGATTTCTTTGCTTTGTTCGTTTTATCATCGGGAGTAAGAATGCCTTTCTCAAGGTTAAGTCCAAATATATACAGCGGTCGATGCTCTATAATATTTGAATCTATTCCCGGCTTTTGAGTTCTTGAGGGCAAACCTATTTCCTCAACTGCTTTCTTTTTACCCTCAGCTTCACCAACCGGTACAATATCCCTTAAATCCCCCTCCTCCGAGAGGATAATCCGATAATTTATTTTCTGCTTTTCAAAACCGTCAGGGATTTTTTCAAGACCAGGAGCTTCCGAGAGCTTATCGGCATAATCGCACAATGCTTTTATTAACATATGATTCCCTCCCTGTATTTAGCAACATCAATTATTCCGTCCGTCATATGAGGCCGATAGTACATTGCATCTGCCTTGTCCGAAAATTTCGGCTCGTCCCAATTATTATTTGTCGGGATTCCGCCGTCCTCAAATTTTAAGCCGTAGAGCATATAACCAAGGTCAATATCACCTTTAAGCGATTCATCTACCAAGGACATATCAAACTCATCTACAAGCTCAAATTTTTTAACAGAAAACTCTCTGCACCCGAGACAAGGCTGCCTGAAGCACTGACCGTTTTTCAGGCGTCTGAGCATTATATTGTAATGCTTTTCCTCACTTTCATCCTCCTTGTCGGACTTATTCCCCGTCATTTCAAAATGAAATTCAATGCCGTATTTTACGTCCTTAAGAATCATTCCTGCTCGCTGTGTGCGTTGTTCAGCAGCGTAAATCGTAGCATCTTTCTTGCCTTTCATTTGTGATATGACGGTTCCCGAAGCTATTTTTGTTTTCAGCTCGTTACGTCTGATATTGATGAATTTAATCGGGTTAAAGACTATTATCTTATCTACGACAATCCTTATAGCAGGCTTCCAGTAGATTGATTTGATAAGCCCCTCAATGGCTGAAACAGTAGGAACGTCATAACTCACACGTTCCACCTTAAGTTCCGGCCTCGTAAAAAGCGCATAATCTCCCTCAACCAATATCTTAAATCCATATCCCATTTGCGTCAACTCCTTTCTGAGTAATTATTTTATTGTATTTTCTGTTATTGTCTTACACGAAGAAGCAATCGGAAGCTTTATCCAAATCAAAGCCTGTTTCGCTGTTGTAATATTCATTATTTGCCAACACGAAAATTCCATCTTCTGTTTCACTGATAATTCCAAGTGACAGTGCTTTGCTAAATTCACTGTTCAATCTGAGTGATACGGAGTATCGCTGCAGCTTGCGTTTTATGTTTTTGCCGCCGGACTTCAATTGTGATAGTAAATCAGCCGTTTCGTCATTGTTATCTATAACGACACTTATAGTTTCATCCTTAATAAATTTAAAATTTTCAGCATAGGTTCTGAACGGAATGTTGTCCGGACCTGAAAGGTTATTTGCGATGGTATTACTGTCAATCAGCTTATCGCTATACTTAAACAGCCTGCTGTAATACTCTCTGATACATTCTCCGTCTGAAATATCCTTACCCTCATCAAGAATATCCCTCACTATACTTGCCTTTATTTTAAGATCATCGGAAAGTGTCGCTTCGGTTTCAAAAATATAAACGTTACCCGATTCCATTTTGCCCTCGCGATTACATCTTCCTCCAGATTGCAGTATGTTATCAAGCCCTGCAAGCTCTCTGAATACCGCCTCGAAATCAAGGTCAACTCCTGCTTCTACAAGAGATGTTGATACCACCGTAATCCTATTATTATTCTGCAAATCCGAGCGTATCTGCCGTATAACCTCCGAGCGGTCAAAGGGGGTCATATATGTGGATAAATGATATTTTTTGCCTGATAAAAGCCTGTAGATATCCCGTGCCGCCTTGCGGCTGTTAACAATAATCAGGCTGCTGTTGTATTGAGCCGCTTTCATCGCAAGCACTTCTGCTTCAATTTTACCGATGAATGAATAGGTGCATTTTTTGAAATACGAAAATGCACTCGTATCCTTAATAAGCTCTGCTACCGAACACTCACCGATGTATTTTTTTATGTATGCCGAATAATCGGGCATAGTAGCTGATAAGAATATCGCCTCGCTATTAAGGTATTTGGTTACATATCCTATTCCACGCAGGCAGGGCTGCAGACATTCCAAGGGCAGCATATGCACCTCATCAAATACTATCACCGAATCGGCAATATTGTGCAGCTTTCTTAGTCCTGAGCCTTTGTAGTGATATATAGACTGAAAAAACTGAACAGCGGTAGTTATTATAATCGGAGCATCCCAATTTTCAGTAGAACGTTTTAGCTTTTTTGCCGTATCATCACTATCAGTATCATAGCAATAATTGGAATGATGCTGTACAATGTCTGCATATTCCCCGAAAAGATTTTCAAATATTTCCGCAGTCTGTTCAATAATGCTGGTGTATGGAATGACATATATTATACGCTTCTTTTTGTGCTTTATCAGCTTTTCCAGGGCTATTTTCATACTGCAAAGAGTCTTTCCACTTCCTGTCGGCATATTAAGGATGCTTATTTTATCTTCCCGCATACCGTTCGCAATTGCTTGTTTCTGCAGTGTATTTCTCGCTCTTTTTAACGGTGTATCGCAAATAAATGAAGATAACCGCTTATCCAATGCCGCCTCCGCCATTTCAAAATCGGCACTCAGTAGTCTGTCTGTTTGAGGAGCGTAAAACTTTTCGGTATCAATAAAATCCGCATCAGTCAGGCATGAAAAGAGATAGCGTGTAAAAAATGCATACTTTTCAAAAAAGTCATTTCGGTTCTCAGACCGGTTCAGTTCCTTGATAATTTCCGAGTAGTCGGGCAACGAAAATTTTATTTCATCCCGGTAAGACATATAATCAGCCTCACCGGTATATAGGTTACGTCTCTTAATTCTTGCATGAAGCGTTGAATCCCCCTGTGCGCAATCCGCCCCTGTCCCACCGTCAGGAAGTCCCGTATGATGTCCTGCTACACAAAATTGGAGCATATATGTCATATTTACCTCAAGATTATTTTTTGCAAGCTTTCCAAGTTCAATTGCACCACATACAGAATGCTCATATTTGGTTGCATCGCCAAAAAGTCTTTTTTGAAAGGCTATAGCATACTTACCAATATCATGCGTCAAACCTGCGGTATATGCCAACGACCGCATCATGTCATTGGCATTATCAGCGGCTTTTTGGGCAACGCCTGTAAGATGCTCGTATATGGTTTGTTTTTTCTCATCGGTTAAGTGCGCATACTTCATTTTATTTCCTCGATTATAATCAGTTTTCAAAACTGTATCCCATAAACGCTGTTTTTAACTTGGTTATATATTTTAATGATATCACAAAAAATATTATCAGTCAACACGAAAAAATAGCATGGTTTATTTATGGGTCAACAACTTTATAAAATAGCGGGGATTTAAAGAGAGTTGAGCAAACTAATACCGAACTATTGCGTCAAAACAGTCCTGTAAAACAAAAAAATAACAACCCAAAGGTTGTTATTTTCTCAAATATAGACGGCGGGATTCGAACCCACGGCCTCAGGAGTCGGAGTCCTGCGCTCTATCCGGCTGAGCTACGCCTACATATATGACAGGGGCAAATCGCCCCTGTATTTATTATTTCCGTTTATTTGCACTTCAAAACCCTATACTATATTAATATTTCCTCATACGGCTTTTAATGCTTAAACATCTTTTCTCCATACCATCTTATTGACAACTCCGGTATAACTCTGAATAAGCTTGACAACCTTGCTTGACACATTTTCGTCCGTATAATTCGGTACCGGAATACCTAAATCACCGTTCTTATTCATCTCAACCGCCACATCAACTGCCTGAAGCACCTGCTCGGTTGTAATACCTGCAAGAATAAAGTTACCCTTATCCAACGCCTCCGGACGCTCTGTACTTGTTCTTATGCATACCGCCGGAATAGGGTTGCCTATCGAAAGGAAAAAGCTGCTTTCCTCCGGCAAAGTTCCGCTGTCACTTACTACCGCAAATGCGTTCATCTGTAAATTGTTATAGTCATGGAAGCCAAGCGGCTGATGCTGAATAACACGCTCATCAAACTTAAAGCCTCGCTGTTCAATGAACTTCTTGCTTCTCGGATGGCATGAGTACAATATCGGCATATCATACTGCTGTGCCATTGCATTGACTGCATTCATAAGATTAAAGAAATTCTTTTCTGTATCAATATTTTCCTCACGGTGTGCCGAAAGAAGAATATATCTTCCCTTTTCAAGTCCAAGTCTGTCAAGCACATTACTTGCTTTTATCTGCTCCAAATTATTATGAAGCACCTCTGCCATCGGCGAGCCGACAACGTATGTACGCTCCTTTGCTACACTTGATGCATTGAGATAACGTCTTGCATGCTCGCTGTAGCACATGTTGACATCAGAAATAATATCAACAATTCTTCTGTTTGTCTCCTCCGGAAGACAC
The DNA here is from genome assembly GCA_045542415.1 of Clostridia bacterium. Classification (GTDB taxonomy): domain Bacteria; phylum Bacillota; class Clostridia; order UBA1381; family UBA1381; genus UMGS1958. Next base: position 7,556 of record JAZQKZ010000038.1, on the reverse strand, counting down.
TCGTCAAAGCAACGGTTTCCTGCCTCCATATGGAATATAGGAATATGAAGTCTCTTTGCACCTATAACCGAGAGGCATGAATTGGTATCACCCAGAACAAACACAGCATCCGGCTTTTCCTTAACCATGAGCTGATACGACTTGGCAATTATATTTCCCATAGTTTCGCCGAGGTCTGAGCCTACGCTGTCAAGATAATAGTCAGGTGCTCTCAATCCCAAGTCATCAAAAAACACCTGATTAAGCTCGTAATCATAATTCTGACCCGTATGTACAAGAATCTGATCAAAATATTTATCACATGCCTTGATACACGCACTCAGACGGATTATTTCCGGTCGTGTACCTATTATTGTCATTAACTTTAACTTTGCCATTTTTATACCTCTTCAAAGAATGTATCCGGTCTGTCCGGATCAAAACATTCATTACACCACATGAATGTCACCAGATCCTCTGTATCGGAAAGATTTATTATATTATGCGTATATCCCGGTATCATATCAACAACCGTTATTTCATCACCGTTCACATCATATTCAACCACCGGATACGGCTCACCGTTCTCATCTGTGCCTATTTTACGAAGCTGAATAAGTCCGTGTCCCTTTACAACAACAAACTTTTCATTCTTGGTATGGTGCCAGTGCTGTCCCTTTGTTATTCCCGGCTTTGATATATTGACACTGAACTGTCCTGCATTTGCACTGCGAAGAATCTCGGTGAAGCTGCCTCTGTTATCACAGTTCATTTTCAACTTATATGAAAAATCATCCGGTGCAAGATATGAGAGATATGTTGAATACAACTTCTTTGAGAATGAATTTTCCGTCATGTCCGGAATTTCCTTTGTCTCTCTGCTCTTCTTGAACTGATAAAGCAAATCTACAATCTCACCAAGCGTTACCCGATGAGTCGGTTCAACATAGCAATAACCGTCCTCTTTTCTTTTCTCATTACCTGTTAAGGCATTAAGCATCTCTTCAACAAGATCATCAATATATAACAGCTCAAGCTCTACACTTGCATCATTTACAGTAATTTCAAGATCTTTTGCTATATTATTGCAGAATGTCGCCACCGCACTGTTATAATTCGGGCGACACCATTTTCCGAACAGATTCGGAAAACGGTATATAAGGACTCTTGCACCTGTTTTCTCTGAATACTCTTTAAACAGATTTTCGCCGGCAAGCTTTGATTTTCCGTAATCCGAATTTGCAAACCGTCCCTCAAGAGACGCCTGTATGCTGCTTGAGAGCATTACAGGAGCTTTATTCTCATACTTCTTCAAAGTATCAAGAAGCTTTGATGCAAACCCGAAATTCCCCTGCATAAATTCTTCCGGATTCTTCGGACGGTTTACACCTGCCATATTGAATACAAAATCCGCATCTTTGCAGTATTCGTCAAGCTCTGCCTCCGTTGAGTCGATATCATATTCATATATCTTAATCTGCGATGGATCATCACAGATTTTATGCACTCTGTCTTTTCCAGCTCTTATTGCTTTAAGAGCCTCAACAAGATTTCTTCCGACAAAGCCTTTTGCACCTGTAATTAATATATTCATTGTAACTTTCCTTTTAATTTTTCAGTGCTTCCTGCACATAATCGGTTGTGAGTATCTTCTGAATTGTTTCCTCAACATTGAGACGCTTTGTATTATGACTTGTATATGATTCGTCCGCCTCGGTATGAACCTCACCCTTAGCTACAAACTTGTCATAATTGAGGTCACGGCTGTCTGCCGCAACACGGTAGTATCCGCCCATATCCTCACTTCTTAAAAGCTCCTCACGGGTCATCAGCGTTTCATAAAGCTTTTCTCCGTGACGTGTACCGATTATATTTGTGCCTGTATCTCCGAAAAGCTTCTGTACCGCCTTTGCAAGGTCACCTATTGTGCTGGCATCCGCTTTCTGGATAAACAAATCTCCCGGATTTGCATGCTCAAACGCAAACTTAACCAACTCAACCGCTTCATCAAGATTCATAAGGAAGCGTGTCATATTCGGGTCTGTGATTGTTATCGGCTTACCTGCCTTGATCTGATCAATGAATAACGGAATTACCGAACCTCGGCTGCACATTACGTTTCCGTAACGTGTACAGCATATAACCGTACCGCCTCTTTCAGCCGCTACACGGGCATTTGCATATATTACATGCTCCATCATAGCCTTTGATATTCCCATTGCGTTGATAGGATAAGCAGCCTTATCAGTCGAAAGACAGACAACTCTCTTTACTCCTGCATCAATTGCCGCATGCAAAAGATTGTCCGTACCTATAATATTAGTGCGCACAGCCTCCATAGGAAAGAACTCGCATGACGGAACCTGCTTTAATGCAGCGGCATGGAATATGTAATCAACTCCCGGCATTGCATCTCTCACCGACTGAAGATCACGGACATCGCCAATATAAAACTTAACCTTTCCGGCATGCTCCGGAAAACGTGCCTGCAAATCATGACGCATATCATCCTGCTTCTTTTCATCACGCGAAAATATTCTGATTTCACCGATATCAGTAGTAAGGAAATGCTTCAGAACTGTATGACCGAACGAACCGGTACCGCCTGTAATCAACAAGGTTTTGCCTGTAAAAACGTTATCCATTTGAAAAACCCTCTTTTCAACTTTAGTATCAAAAAACTTACTTATATAATATCATATCATATTCAAGTAAAAAAATCAAGTTATAATCGAAAAAAAGAACCGGATTTCAAAAATCCGGTTCTTCAAATATCACTTGACAAATACAATACTTTCTTCTTGGGGTTCATTACCGTTCCAAAGCATTGCTTTGATTGTCGCTACATTTTCCGACAAAGCAACCGTTGCACTAAAGCTCTCCTTCGCTGCGGTCTTTGTAACGGCACTGAGCCTGCCGTCAGCACCGTACTGCGCAATATACACTTCCTTACCGTCCGGCTCCTCTATTGTACCGCTGCAAACCGCATTATTGCCGTCAAGCACAAGTTCAAGCCCCTGCTCCGGCTCCTCCGTCGGTGCTGTAGTCGGTACAGGCGTTGCCGGTGCTTCCTTCTCCTCAAAAAGAACACCGTAAATCCTTGCCTTTGAGCCTGCTACATATGCATAATATGTCTTTCCCGATTCAACCGTTGCACTGATTGAAGTCTGCACTTTTTCTCCGTCATTTGTCCATTCTGCTATTGCATTGTCCTCTGAATCGGTAATCTTTATCGTCTTTCCTGCTCCGACCTCCATATACGCCGTAAGCTCGCCATATGCAGGAGCTGTGAAAATTACACCATTTCCGCTGAACACACCGTCGGCATACTTTCCGTTGACCGTTCCGTTTACATATCCCGCAAACTCTACCCCGTCAGCTGTTGATGCTTTTTCTGTATATGTAAGATCTCCCGCTGAAACAAGACCCGTCATCAGGGTTTCACCTGTTGTAACAGTCTTTGACGCTTTCCACCACTGCGGTGCCATTGTCGGCTTAGGTGTTGCTGTCGGAACTGTTGTCGGAGCTGTTGTTGCATTAGGATCAGGTGTTGACGGGGCAACTGCTTCACCCGTCTGCTGATAGCTTACACCGTAGAACTCCGCCTTTGAGCCTGCTACATAAATATAATAGGTTGTACCACCCGTCAGAGAAACAGTGGTTGAAGTATATTCCGATGCCTCGTCCTCGTTAGTATAGGAATCAACAACATTGCCTGCCGTATCATTAATTTTAAACGTTTTACCCGAACCAATCTTATAATATACAGTCAATGTACCGTCTGCCGGGGCGGTATAATGTAAAGCTGCACCTGTAGCACCGTTTTCTTTCGGGTTGTTTGTACCGCTGATACAGCCCGTGAAGTCAATACCGTCAATATTGGTATTCAGCTTTTCTGTATATGTCATATCCTCAGCCGGTGTAAGATTTTTCATTAAAGCTGTTCCGGCGGTCACTGATACAGATGCTTTCCACATCTGAACAGGTGCATTTGTATCAAACGATACACCTGTGAATCTACCTTTTGAGCCTGCCACAAAGATATAATATGTCTTACCTGCTTCAACGGATGCTGTTATTGCCTGGTCTGCACCGTCTGTACCTGCAATTGATGCGATATAGTCCGTCTTGTAGTTTGATGCACCCTCTTCAATTATGTACGCCGTTTTGTTTTCACCTAAATTCGTAATATAGCCTGTAAGATATCCGTCCTCCGAGGCTACATATTTAAACGCCGTACCCGTCGCCTTACCGTCTGCCCAGCTTCCGTTATCCGCACCGCTTACATAATATGTAAAGGTCTTTCCGCCTATTACATTGCCGTCAAGCGAAGAGCCTGTCAGTACGCTTACATTTGTAAGTCCACTCATAAGCTGTGTTCCTGCCGCTTTACCCACGTCAGATGCCGAAGCAGTCCACGATGCAGCTGTTGAAAGCACAGTCACAGTGAAATATTTCTTAACGGTATATCCGCCGTTTGTAACACTTGCCACGAGAGATACATTCACATTCCCCTCCGAGGGTCTGTTTACTGCTGTAATCTTATTGTTCTTTATAACAATTGCCGACGATGCACTTGACCATGTGATACTTGACGCATGCTTTGTTCCGGTTGTAGGAAGTACAAGCTCATCTGCCTTTGTAATTGTTGTAGGAGAAATCGAAATAGCTTCCGCATCTTCCTTTGCATTAGTGTATTCCTCACCGAGATCTGTTGTTGTCGGTGAAATTTCAACTACACCCTCCGGGAATGCATCAACCGTAAGGTCATTTATGTAATACTCAATATTATTATAGCCCTGACCGAGATAGTCTCCTGTTGCATCATTTTGATTGGGATTCAGTCCTCTTGCCAACTCCCACTCGTCACTCATACCGTCGTTATCTGAGTCTGTAATATCCTTTACAGTAATTGCCGTCGGGTAGTATTCATCATAGTTCATTTCCTTGATATCGTACTTTTCAATTGCCTCGTTCAGAGCTGTATCGCTTGAAGTAAGAGTATCGAAATCACGTCCGCCTGTAAGATAACCGTTACCCGTTCTCGCTTCATCCATTACCTGTTGGTCGATTCTCGGACGTAAATCCGCACGAATTCCCGCACCTGCATATGCAAGTACCGTTTCAAATGCTTCGTCTGCTGTCTGTGCATTTACTGCAACCGATGCATCATTTCCGTTCACATCCTTAACCACAAGCGGCTGTGTCACCTGATAATCTGATTGTGTAAGTCCGGCACTTCCGTAATTTACACCAATCCAGTTGTCTGTATTCATTGATGTATTATAATCAGCACCCGTCTCTGTCACCATCTTGTTTCCGGTCAGGTAGAATCTGTAATTCTCAGGTGCCGTACCGCTTGAAATATTGATAAAGCGGTTTCCGCCTCTCGTTGAAAGACCCTCCTTGAAGTAGTTTCCTACATAGTTAATCTGTCCGAACGTTCCGTATGCGGTCTGGTATCCCCAGTTAAAGATTACATTATTTACATAGTCCATTGCATTGGTTTTCTCAACCTTGCCACGGAAGTTACGCGAAATATTATGTGCAATCATATTGTGATGCCATGAATTGTGACCCTTGCCAAACATTACACCGAAGCCGTGCGCACCCTTTGAGTGGTATGAAATACAGTTTGACGGACCGATGATTGAATACTGTACGGTCTGATGCATATTATTTGAATAAAGTCCAAACTGTTCATCATTTGCCCATCCGATTGAGCAGTGGTCAATAATCGAATTTGATCCCTTACTGCCGCCCCACGCATCGCACTCACTCTCACCGTTTTCACCCGGACGTGAGCTTACAAAACGGATAATAATGTTATCACCGCCCATACCGATTTTACCGCCGCGAAGAGTTATTCCTCCACCGCCCGGAGCTGTCTGTCCTGCAATTGTAATATTGCCCTTAACAACCACATCCGACTCCAACTCAATTGTTCCGCCCACGTCGAATACAACTATTCTGTTTGAGCCTGAAACTGCATCACGGAACGAGCCTGTACCACTGTCATTAAGATTTGTTACATGATATACTTTTCCGCCTCTGCCGCCGGTTGCATATTTACCCGCACCCTCTGCACCCGGGAATGCCGGAACCAGACCGCTGTCCGCAGCTGTTGCAAAATACGGAATCGTTGCACTTGCCATTGAAAGTGCCAATGCAAGCGAGATTATTTTTTTCTTCATAAATTTCCCCTCTTTGTAATTTTTTTATTTATGCTAATTATATCACATTTATTATTTTTTGTACAGTATTTTTTATTTTAATATTTATGAAAAGGAACTCACCCGAAAGGGTGAGTTCCTCAGAATCCATTATTCAGCTGCCTTGAATGATGCTGCTGTAAATCTTGCTTTTGTACCTGCTCCATAGATGTAGTATGTCTTACCTGCCTCAACTTCAAGTACAACATCTCCGCTATACTTGTCTGTTGATGACGGGTTTGCTACAGTTACTAACGGGCTGTCCTTTTCGCCGCCCTCTGCATTCGCTACAACACTCTTATCTGCTCCAAGGTCAATGAAGCTTACTGTTAATGTTCCGTTTGCACTTGCAACATACTTTAACGCTACTCCGCCATCAGCCGGCGCACCCTCATACCATGTCGGATTCTCGTCGCCTGAAATGTACTTGCCGTTTGTGCAAGTATTATCGAACATTGTTGTTAAGCCTACCATTAACTCTGTTCCCATCGGTGCTCCATTATAGCTTGCCGATACTGTCCATGAGTCCGGTAACGGATCCGGAATTACTACCGGCTCCGGTGTCTTCTCAACTTCTTCAACCTCTGCACCTGCATCAAATGCTGCTGCACAGAAACGTCCCTTTGAACCTGCTACATATACATAGTATCTCTCACCTGACTTTACGTTATATGAAAGCACCATGTCTTCGCCTGTTCCCTGGATTCCTGCACCCTCAACTTCATCCTTTTTCATTCCATCCTGACCGAAGCATACCAGCTTTGTCTCACCTACGCTTGAAAGGTAGATTGTGAATACGCCGTCCTCCGGTGCTGTATATTCAAGGATTGTTGACTTGTCAGGGTTATATGATGTTCCCTGCCAGCTTCCGTTCATTGACGGATGTGAGATGTAGCCTGTAAGCTCTACTCCGCCTACTACTCTTGTCTCCGGTGTCAGATCCTCATCTGATACCGTGAAATCACTGTATGTTGTATCAAATAATGTTACAAGACCCTCTGCAAGCTGTGTATATGTTGTAAGGTTTCCGCTCTGCTCTGATGCCTTCCAGATAATCTTTGCCTCTGCTGCCGGATCTGCTGTCGGACCCAAATCAACTATACCCTCTGCTGTTACTGTCTTTGCAAGCGGCTTCTGAGTCGCTACTGACTCCCAGACCATGAGCTTGTCGCCGTTTGCAAGTGAGTTAACTGTTACTTCTGCAACGCCGTCTGTAAATGCAAGCGGTGTTGTCTTTACCTTTGTTAATCTGCCGTTTTCATCATATGCAGCATTTACTAATACTGCCTCTGCTACGTCAGCTAATGTTACTGTTACAACTCTGTCAGCCTGTACGATTGCATCTGCTACCGGTACTACTGTCGG
>JAZQKZ010000037.1:0-2471 GCA_045542415.1 Clostridia bacterium | reverse complement strand
ACTTATTAATGGTGTGAACGAGTTGCATAATATGCTTCTCTCGGACGGTATCCCCACAGAAGATGTTGACAAACTGCTCCTGAAAATCATCAACCAATCAGAACGATACCCATACGCTTTGCAATCTCTTACCGCAACAAGTGGATGATACAGCAGGCGGATACTGTTGTATCTTATGTTATCCGAACATACGGCGGTGCGGCACAGTTTAAGGAGTTGGCGGAAAGGTTAGACAAGACAGTATTTGAATTATAGGGATATTCTTATTATAACACTCAATCTCATATTGACTTTAATTCCTTTTTACAAAGCATTACAGTCAAGCAAACACGCCCATGAGGTTAAGCGATTAACCTCACAGGCGTTGCTCTTTTATTGTTGATTTGTTAAGTTCTCAGAATGCCTTTTCCACAATCTCGACATTGCCGATTTCATTGTTTACATATTCGCCGTTTTGGTAATATGGTACAGAATTGATATTTACAGCAGCATTTGACGGCGTATATAAAACAGCAGTCGTATCTTTCGGAAGAATAAGATTGATAACATATTCTCCGTCAGTCTTTTCATAATCCAAGGTAATCAACCCTTTTACGCTCGGGACGGTACAATTCATACTGTCAGACATAGTGTACTGAGGATCAATTTTAACCTTTTCATAACCTGCTTCAATCGGGGTAATACCTGCAAAATGCTTACTCATTATAACAAGAGGTCCGCCGGTTGATGCGTGATTTTTAGAGCCTCGCCAAGCGGCCCAGAATTCCCATAAGGTTGAATAATCCTTGCCTACCATTTTTTCATATCTGTCTTTTATTCTGCCTTCGGCAAGGTCATATTCTCCCATTTTGCAAAGAGCTTCAAGAACATAATATTCCATATACGGACCTGAATTTTGAGTAGCTGCAAGTACCTTTGTTATGATTTCATACTGCTCTTTTGTTGCAAGGCCTGACAAAACTGCAAGAGCATTGGCTCTGTCATCGGGTTTTTTAGTGTCTTCACTTTTGAATCCATCTTCTGTCCAGAGTGATTTATAGCCCTTTGCGATTGTTTCTTTTCTTTCAGTAATAAATGCGATATCTTCATCTTTTCCTAAAGTTTTCGCCATTTTTTCTGTGGCGGAAAGAGCATAATAAACCCATGCATTTTCAATGGCGGTCACATCTGCTTTGTATCCCCAGTCAACCCAATCCCATGAGCCCTCACGGTGAACAACAAGATTATTCTCTCCCATTTCCCAAAGCTTCAGGTAATCGAGTGATGCATCATAAACCTTTTTAATAAATGCCTTGTCACCGGTGTATTCATAGTAGGTCATAAAGCCTACAATTCCTGCAAGCCCCTGAACCGGAAGCTCAAAATAGTCGCCGCTTATGGGCACAACTGTCTGTAACACCTTTGACTCGTCAACGTGGGAAAGCATTGCCTCAACGCCCTTCTGATACAACAAATATGAATTGCTGTCCATTGAGTACATCAGCATATTCATTTCGATTGTGACATCACCCCACCATTGAGCTCTTTCTCTGTCGGGGCAATCCATAAGATTGTCACGCATATTGACATAGAGTGTACGCAATGACTTTTGCCACAAGGTGTTCATAAATTCATCATCACAAATGAAGTTGCCGGAGAATTCACTGTCATATCCCGTTTCACGGTACATGAGAGAAACAACTGTAACACCGTGCGGTATGTAATAAGAAATATGCTCTCCGTTAAACCAACCCAAGGCCTCAAACTCCTGCTCGCCCTCCTTAGTTACATAGGTAGTTGAAACTGCACCGAGCGGAGTGTTCTCTGTTATCATGCGGATCTTTTTACCTTCAGGTGCTATAATTTTAAGATATGGTGTAAGCTGTGCGTTATATGGAACATCTACGGTTATTTTTTTGCCAAAAAGATTCTTTACAGTATAGTTTTCATATTCTTCTGAATTTTCATAAGCCTTAAGACCGTAATCCTTAAAAAACGGTATTCCTCTGGGGTAAAGCTTACCATATGCACCCTCGCCACCGACACCATATTCGGTTGCATTTTCCCAGGAAGAAGCATCGTAAGATGCATTTGTCCAATCACCGATATCTTCCCTTGCATCGTAATAAATACTATGTTCGGCAAGTCTGTAATTAGGCTTGAAAAGAATGCTGTCTCCGTAAGCACTGTGTTTTTTTACTTTCCAGCTCCGGTCAGAAAGTATAGTAATATCATCATTTATGGCTTCAAAAATAAATCCACCCTGACCACTGCTGTTATACGAATAACTTGTTTTATCATCCCAATACCACACCAAAGCACAAACAGTGTTTTCGCCCTCTTGTAAGTATGGTGCAATATCTATACTGTCATAATAACAACTGTTCTCAGAAGGTCCGCGCTTCACGCTTCCATCAAAAACAACAGTTTCACCATTTATGTAAAGCCAATATTTTGAGTCGGCCGAGATGTGAGCAATAAGTTCTTCAGGA
>JAZQKZ010000036.1:0-1664 GCA_045542415.1 Clostridia bacterium | reverse complement strand
GGCAGAACAGCAGGCCACACTATCGGTGAGAGGATAAACAATGCTCAGAATAAGTGAAATTAAACTCCCGCTTGACTGCGATTTTCACCATATTGAAGATGCTGCAGCCAAGACCTTAAAGTTAAATGAAAAGAGAATATTAAAAACGGAAATATTCAAGCAGAGTGTTGATTGTCGAAAAGGTGAAGTGCACTTTGTTTATACTGTAGATGTGACAGTTGACGGTGACGAAGATAAAATTCTTGAAAGCCTTAATAATAATCGTGTTACCAAGTGTCAGAAATACGAGTACAAAATGCCTCAATCTGACAGAAAAAGCACTTTGCCGCCTGTTGTTGCAGGCTTTGGTCCTGCAGGAATGTTTGCAGCTCTTATCCTTGCACGAAGCGGACATTGTCCTATTGTAGTTGAACGAGGTAGGGATATTGATTCCCGTACTGCTGATGTAAATAATTTCTGGACAAATCGTATTCTTGATGAAACATCCAATATTCAGTATGGTGAGGGTGGTGCAGGAACATTTTCTGACGGAAAGCTGACAACAGGTATTAAGGATAGTCGTTGCAGATTTGTTTTTGAGGAATTTGTGTCACACGGTGCACCTGACGATATTCTTACGAATGCAAAACCGCATATCGGTACAGATAAACTTAAAGAAACAGTCAAGAATATCCGTGAAGAAATAATCTCTCTTGGCGGAACAGTCCTTTTTGAAACACAGCTTACAAACATTATCGTTGCAAATAATTTTATCCATGGTGTAACGCTTACGGATAAATTCGGTAAGGAAAAAGATATTGAAACTGATGCTCTGATTTTATCGGTTGGACATTCAGCAAGAGATACAATTGAAATGCTTTACAGTAAAGGCATAAATATGATGCAGAAGCCTTTTTCTGTAGGTGCTCGAATTGAACATCCGCAGGAGTATATCAATTCTGTTCAGTATGGTGAATTTAAAAACCATCCGAAGCTCAAGGCTGCTGACTATAAACTTGCTTGTCATTCGCCACACGGTAGAGGTGCATATACATTCTGCATGTGTCCCGGTGGCACTGTTGTGTGTGCTTCATCTCAAAAAGGCGGAGTTGTGACGAATGGTATGAGTGAGTATGCTCGTGACAAGGAAAATGCAAACTCTGCAATTCTTGTCGGTGTTGAACCTGCTGATTTCCCGACAAAGCATCCGCTTTCAGGCTTTGAGCTTCAACGAGAAATAGAAGAAAAAGCATTTAACCTTGGTGGTGGCGATTATTCTGCACCTGCAACACTCGTTGGAGATTTTCTTAAATGCCAGAAATCCACTAAACTGGGTTCTGTTAAACCATCATTTACAACAGGCGTCACAATGGACGATATAAGCAGAGTGTTACCATCAAAGGTTGTAAATACAATGCGTGATGCACTCGTTCAAATGGATAAAAAGCTTAAAGGCTTTGCTATGGAGGATGCTGTTCTTACAGCACCTGAAACGAGAAGCTCATCACCTGTGAGAATACTCCGTGACGAGTTTTATCAGACAAATATCCGTGGACTTTATCCTTGTGGTGAAGGTGCAGGGTATGCAGGCGGTATTGTTTCAGCAGGTGTTGACGGTGTCAAATGTGCTGAGGCAGTTCTTTCAGACCTGACATAATTAATGTTTGACAAATACACATTGTGTT
>JAZQKZ010000035.1:0-2588 GCA_045542415.1 Clostridia bacterium | reverse complement strand
ACCAATGCCGGTATTGTTACCGCTGGGTGTGTGACGATTGCTATGACAGTACGGACACGCTCGGAGCTTGTCGGGATTGTTCAAAAGAAAATGAAAATATAATAAAAGGAGATGAAAAAATATGAAGAAAAATAGGTCGTTATATAAGATTTTAGGTGTTCTGATTTCAATTTCGATGCTTTTCAGCCTTGCCCCCTCCGTTGTTGCGGTTGAGGCGCTTGAAGCGGCAGAAAACACTCTTTCCGAAATTTCAGAACAGATTTCTGCTCAGGCAGAGAGCTATAACAGTTCTTCAATAACTATGACTCAGCCTTCTCAGGATGATGAGGGGTATTATCTTATAGGCACAGCAGGTGAGCTTTATTGGTTTGCGGAATATGTTAACGCAGGTAATTCGCAGGTTAACGCAAGGCTTACTGCAGATATTGTTGTAAATGAAAATCTCGTTGAAAGACTTACCTTCGATAGCTCGGGTTATGTTTCAAACGATGATGAATTTATTTATTGGACACCTGTAGCTGAATATAGCGGTATCTTTGATGGACAGGAGCATACCATAAGTGGCTTGTTTTATATTTGGTCTTTTTCCGGTATCGGTGTTTTCGTGGGCGCAGACAGTGCTACAATTAAAAACTTAGGTGTAATTGATACATATTTTCATGGCGGAGATGATTCAGTAGGCGGTATTTGCTCAAGTGGCGAAAATGTTACAATAACTGATTGCTACAGCGATGCAACGTTGTTCCACGAAGGCTATGAAGTAGCCGGTATATGCGGGTCTCTTTATGGTGGAGAGATAAGTAACTGTTATAACACGGGTTCGATTGAAGGCTATTATGGAATGGCAGGTATTGTCGGTTATGCCGCAGATGCAAGCATAAATAATTGTTATAACAGCGGTAATATCGGAGAAGCTTCTTCAGCTTCTAATGTGGCAGGAATTTGTGCAACAAGCAATAAGAAAATGATAATATCCGATTGTTACAATACAGGCAATGTAAACGGTACATCCGATGTGGGTGGTATTGTTGGCTGTTTGATGAACAACTCAACTGTAACCTATGAAGCTACGCTTACCGACTGTTACAATATCGGTGAAGTAACAGGAAGTGCAGAAAAAACAGGAAGCGTTGTTGGTATTTTGTATGAAAATGATGTTTTCAGCGTGGAGTTTTCAAACTGCTATTACCTTGAAAACACGGCTTCCCTCAGCAACGGAAGTGCTATGCTTGGTGTAGGCGTTGCTTCTGGTGGAACTCCTACCGATTCCGAGGGCGTTACCGAAAGCAAAACTGCAGAACAGTTTGCAAGTGGTGAGGTTGCATATCTTCTCAATGATGGTGTTACATACGGAACACAGGTATGGTATCAGACAATAGAAACAGATGCATATCCCGTTTTCGAGGGTGAAACAGTTTATCTGACATCCGAATATACGGATTGCTCAAGAACAGAGCTTGTGGATACCTATTACAGTAATAAAGGTGTAATTGTTGCTCCTCATATTTATAATGATAATGGATACTGCTCAGTTTGTTCGGATAATAAAATTCCCGAATATTCAGACGGTTATTACCTTATAGGCACCGTAGGTGAGCTTTACTGGTTTGCAGATTATGTTAATTATGAAAATTTTGCTGATGCAAGATTAATCGCAGATATAACCATTAATGAAAATGTTCTTACGGAAGATGGCGAGCTTAACGGTGACGGCTCGGATTTCCTTGAATGGACACCTATCGGATACGGTCAGCACTTTCAAGAGGAAATATGGTGGTATGAGGGTGTTTTTCTGGGTGACGGCTACACCATAAGCGGCTTGTATATAGGTCAGGGTTGTGATTATTATGATGGCTTTTTCTCAGCCTTAGGCGGAAACGGCTCGATATCGGGCGTTAATATTACGGATTCATACATCTATGGTAACGGAGCAGGCGGTATCGTTGCTTACATTGAATCAGGAATTGTTGAAAACTGCTCCTTTGACGGCTTGGTAGTAGGAACTGATGAAGAATGTGGCGGTGTTGCAGGTTCTTCCGGCGGAACAATAAAGAATTGTGTTAATTACGGCACTGTCAGAGCAAATTATTTTTTTGTCGGAGGTATTGTTGGCTACAACGGAGGAACTGTTGAAAATTGCTATAACTACGGTACTGTAAGCGGTGGTTCTTCATACTGCGGTTCAATTGCAGGTGTAAGCGAAGGTAACAACGATTATATTTCAAACTGTTATTATCTTGAAAGCACTGCAACCTATAATGACGGAAGTGCTATGCTGGGTGTTGGTGTTTATAGTGGAACTCCTACCGATTCCGAGGGGGTTACGGAAAGCAAAACTGCAGAGGAATTTGCAGGCGGTGAGGTTACATATCATCTTAACGACGGTGTAACGGACGGCTCTCAGGCTTGGTATCAGACCCTGGAAACAGATGCATATCCCGTTTTCGAAGGTAAAACGGTTTATAAAAACAACGTTTATTCAGATTGTACCAAGGCTGAATTTACAGGTACGGTATATAGCAATAAAGCTACTGATACTGCACCTCATTTGGAATATGATAACGGCTTCTGTGTTGTTTGTCAGGGCT
>JAZQKZ010000034.1:0-1752 GCA_045542415.1 Clostridia bacterium | reverse complement strand
ATCCGAAATCGAAAAGAACACCTATAATTACCGACTTATCAGCAACGTAATTGAATTTGCGAAAACCAACGCTATTCACGCGTGCTGTGAGGGTGTTGAAACAGCAAAAGAGCTTTCTATACTCGAACCGCTCAAAGCAGACATTTTCCAAGGCTATCTCTTTGACAAGCCCTGTACCGCCGATGAGATTGCACGGAAATACATTCACAAAAATTCTGATGAATATAAGGCACGAATGGCGACTATTGAGGAGATAAACCGTTTTAAAGAGCAATTCGGAACAATACACTTCGATCCTAAAAATATCCTTCGTGCTAATGATATCGGACTGTGGATCATTCGTATTGACGAGAAAAACAACCGATGTGAACTGCATGTGGATGATGTAATGGAGCGTGTTCTGGGACTTACGGAAGAGTTATCTCCCGGTGAGTGTTATGACTATTGGTACAGCCGCATTTCTTACGAGGATAAAGAATATGTTGATAACTCTGTGAATGTGATGATAAATGACGGAAAGGCTGTACAACTCGGTTATCGTTGGAATCATCCGAATATCGGTCAGGTGACCGTCCGCAGCAGCGGAATACGAACTTCAGATGAAAGCGGTAAGATAGTGCTTGAGGGCTATCATCGCATACTCACCGGAGTTGAGGGAGCGTAAATGCACATTTAATAAAGCAAAGACCAAGGAGCAAAATACTATGAAGACAATTCAAAGCAAAATACTGTTTGTTGTAATTACCGCGCTTATTGTGATTACCGCGATTGTAACCTCCGTCGCAGTCGGCGTTACGCATAAGATCATGCATAAGGATGCGGACAGAATATTAAATAATGTTTCTGAGAAGGAAGCCGCATATATCAATGATATGCTGAATGACTTCATGCAGTCATCGGCTATTATGGAGCATTACGCGCTGCATGAGCTTGAAAGTGCGAGCGCACTGAAGGATGGGGCGTACCTTGAGAATTATACGCAGGAAATACGCCACCTTTTTGATGAGGTTGCACGCAATACTGCCGGAACAACCGCGTATTATCTATGTTTCTCGCCTGAAGTGACTGGCGGTAAAACAACCGGTTTTTACTCGAAATTCAAGAATGACGGGTTATATGAGCTTTCAAAGGAAGAATTCGCAGAGCTTGACCTTTTTAATGCCAAGTTTATCAAGGAGTGCGGATTTGACGTAATCGGCTCCGGCAATACATGGCTACAGCCCCGTAAGAGCACATTCTCTCCGGACACCACAGTTGTTTCTTACCTTGCACCGATTTACAAGGATGACACATTTGTCGGATTCCTGGGCTTCAACATGGATTTTGAGTACCTGCTCAGTCTGGTGAATGAAATAACTGTTTACGATAACGGTCATGCATTGCTGCTGAGCGGCGACAAGCAGACCTGCTACAATCCTGCGGAGGATATCCATATTTCGGAGGATTACACCGAGGCTACAGCAGCTCTTAAAAACGGCATGAACCTGGAGCTGCGCGCTGCATATGCGGACATCCAAAGCGGCATACGTCCAATGCTCACCTATATAATCTGTGCCTTTTTGGTGGTGCTTGCACTCGCAATTCTGTATACCTTCTGGGTTACACACAAGATTGTCACGCCGCTTAAAGAGCTCACTGCCGCGGCGGCAAACATCTCTGTCGGCGTGCAAGACGTAAATCTTGTTATTGATTCAAAGGATGAAAGCGGTGTACTCGCACGCGTACTTACTGACACTTATGCGAAGATTCGAG
>JAZQKZ010000033.1:0-2505 GCA_045542415.1 Clostridia bacterium | reverse complement strand
AAGAACTGAAAGCTGAAAGGATGAAAATCCGCCCCGAAAAAGAGAAAGAGGCAAGGCAAAAGGCAGAAGCAGATTACAACATCAGCGAATACGATTTTAACCGAAGCGTTGATACCGTTTCAAAGCTTATAGGTGAGCCGCCACCTCATTATCTTACCAAGGCTGAAATAGCAAGGCAGGAAGAATATGACCGCTATGTTAAGCAGCAGGAAGAAAGACAGCGGCAAATCGAAGAACGGCGTAAAACCCGTAATAATCAAAATATTAAGAATAAAAATGAAAGGAGCCGATAAAATGGCTAATAAAAAGTTAAAAGCACCGGTAAATATCCCGGTAGAAAAAATTCATCCATTTGAGGGACATCCGTATAAAGTTCTTGACAATGATGAAATGAATAATCTCATTGAAAGCATACAGCAGAAAGGTGTTATTTCACCCATTGTTGTGAGACCTTTAGAAAATACAGACGATGAATATGAACTTATCTCAGGTCACAGACGCCTGAGAGCATCAGTGAAAGCAGGGCTGGAAACAGTACCTGCTTTAATTTATGCCGTAAGCAGAGATGAAGCAGCAATTATGCTTGTTGATAGCAATCTGCACCGTGAGCATATTCTTCCGAGTGAACGAGCCTTTGCCTACAAACTCAAATCAGAGGCTTTGAAGCACCAAGGCAAACGTACAGACTTAACTTCGGTGCAAGTTGCACCGAAGTTATCAACAGAACAGATAGCCGCAACAGAAAATATCAGTAAAGATACAGTTAAAAGGTATATCCGTCTGACTTATCTTATCCCCGAACTGCTTGAAATGATGGACGAAGATAAAATCGCTTTGTCCGTCGGTGTTGAGCTTTCGTTCCTTGATGAGCAGTTACAGTATGATTTACTTCGTATAATCGAAGAACAGGAATGTACACCTTCATATTCTCAGGCTTGGCATATGCACAGAGATTTTAATTCAGGTACACTCACTGCAGAAAGCATTGAAGACAGGCTTATGGCAGAAAAGCCGAATCAGAAGGCTATGTTCAAACTTCCGCTTGAACAGGTGCAGAAATTCTATCCGAATGCCAACAAACAACAGCTTGAAGATTATGTTATGAAAGCCTGTGAGTATTACAACAAGGCTTTACAGCGTCAGCGAAACAGAAACAGTAGGGATGCGAGGTGATGCAAATGAAGTTTATTGATACCATTAAATATATTATTTATTATCTTGTTACCGATACCCGTGGCGAGTTCTCTTTTACTCCCGTTGATTACAGTAAAGTTGAACTGCCGAAAGAGGTCCTTGATTCTTTTGCCTCGGCTATGGTTCCCGAAATCAAGAAGTTTTACGAAAGTGATTTCGGTAAGGAATATTTTAATAAATGGTTAGAAAAGCATCCTGAGTATGCTTAATATACAGCTCCCCGATATTTCACAGTATCGGGGAGCTTCACACATTCGACAAAGAAAATAAATTTAAATAAAATTAAAATAACAAAATCAGGAGGATTAAAATGAATGTAGTTATATACGCCCGTTTCTCTTGTAAAAGACAGACGGAGCAATCAATTGAAGGACAGTTGAAAATCTGTTATGAATATGCGGCGGCTCACAATTATACTGTAGTCGGTGAATATATAGACCGAGCACAAAGCGGTACTTCTGATAACCGTTCAGACTTTCAGCGAATGATTGCTGATAGTGAGAAACACACCTTTGAGGGCGTACTTGTTTATCAGCTTGACCGTTTTGCACGTAACAGATACGACAGTGCAATTTATAAGGCAAAGCTGAAAAAGAATGGTGTTAGAGTGTTCTCGGCCAAAGAAAATATCACCGAAGATGCTTCAGGTATTCTTGTTGAGGGTTTGCTTGAAAGTATGGCAGAGTATTATTCAGTTGAGTTAGCACAGAAGATAAACCGTGGTCTTGCTATCAATGCAGAAAAGTGCCTGTCAAACGGCAGTAACCCCGGACTCGGCTTTAAGGTAAACAAGAAAGACCGTACCTTTTATATTGATGAAGATGAAGCGGCAATCGTCAGAGAAATCTATGAACGCTATGCCCGTGGTGAGCCTAAAGTAGAAATAATCAAAGACCTTAACAGACGGCACATTAAAACCTCAATAGGTAATGAGTTCAGTTTCACAAGCCTTACAAGGCTTCTGAGTAACAAACGCTATATCGGCTATTATATTTACAGCGGAAAGGAGACTCCCGGTGGTATGCCGAGAATCATAGAAGATGATTTATACTATCGGGTACAGGAAATTTTGAACAGAAACAAGAGAGCACAGGCAAAAACAAAGGGTGATGATGCCTATATTTTAACAACCAAGCTTTTCTGCGGTCATTGTAAGGAAATGATGATAGGTGTTTGCGGTACGGGCAAATCTGGAGCTGTATATCACTATTATGTAGGCAAGAGTGCAAGAAAGAAGAAATGTGAAAAGAAGTCTATCAGCAAACAACTGATTGAAGACCTTGTTATTAACGAGTGCCTTAAAATGCTTAC
>JAZQKZ010000032.1:0-8149 GCA_045542415.1 Clostridia bacterium | reverse complement strand
AACCTTTGCCGGGTCAAACTCAACTACAATCTTTGCTGAGTTGATACCGTCACCCATGCCTACTGCATTGATGTTGATTACCTTTTCAAGGTCTGTGCTTGCCTCTGTATCAAGAACAAACTCAATACCCTTCTCAACCGGAGCTGCTGTCGGAATCGGTGTTGCTGTCGGTTCCGGTGTTGCTGTCGGCTCTACTGTCGGAATCGGTGACTCTGTCGGATCAGCCACAACAGCATCTAATACTACATATGTATCAGCTAATGTTGAGTCGTCTAACTCTGTACCGTCTGCACCCTCTAATGTTGAACCTGCACCCAAACCAACTGTCATCTGCTCTGTTAACGAAGCATTAAGTGTTACCTTAACCTTTGCAACAAGTGTACCAGCATATGATGTTGCTGTTGCAAATGTGATAATGTACTTACCCTCTGCAATCTTATCTGCATTTAAGATCGGGCTTACGTTCGGAATTGCGAACTCTGCTGTCTCTACGTTTGCAACCTTTGTCGGATCAAACTCAACTACAATCTTTGCTGAGTTGATACCGTCACCCATACCTACTGCATTGATGTTGATTACCTTTTCAAGGTCTGTGCTTGTCTCTGTATCGAGAACAAACTCAATACCCTTCTCAACCGGAGCTGCTGTCGGAATCGGGCTCGGTGTCGGCTCCTCTGTCGGAACCGGTGTCGGAGCAAGAATTGTTACGCTTGCTGCCGGTAATGTTGAGCCGTCAAGCTCTGTACCGTCTGCACCCTCTAACGTTGAGCTATTTCCTAATGTAACTGTTAAATCCTTGTTCTCTTTAAGAGTGAACTTAACCTTTGCAACCTCTGTACCAACATATGTTGTTGCTGTTGCAAATGTAATAATGAACTTACCCTCTGATACCTTATCGGCATTTACAATCGGGCTTACGTTCGGAATTGCAAACTCTGACATCTCAACTGATGCAATGTTTGCCGGATCGAACTCAAGAACAACCTTGGCTGAGTTGATACCCTCTGTCATGCCGGCTGTACTTACATCGATAACCTTTTCAAGATCTGTGCTTGCATCAACTTTTTCAGTTAACACGAAGCCCTTAATGTCATCAGCACTTACCATTGAGATGTTTGCAAACATCGAGAATATCATTGCAATGGAGCAAATAAGTGCTAACAATTTTCTTGACTTATACATTGTTTTTTGTCTCCTTTCAAAAACCTTAAATCCTATATATTATACAGCTATACGGCCAAGCCGTATAGCTGATAATACCAAAGACATAGCGGTGAGAATTAATATGTGTAATCCTCGCCTACGTTTGCAACTGTCATTTCTGCAACGTACTTAAGTACTGCTGTAGCGTCAGCTGCTGTAACTGTATCGTTACCGTTTGATCTTGCTGCTGCAACAAACTTTGAACCCTCTAATGCTGCAACCTCACCAACGTGCTTTAAGATAGCTGTACCGTCAGCCGCTGTAATGCTGTTGCTGCCGTTAGCGTCACCAATCTTAACTGTTGTCTTCTCTGTAACCTCACCTACAACAAACTCTTCCTGAGCAATCTTGAATGTACCACCCTCGTAGTAACCAACCTTTACAAGGTATGTACCGTCAGCGAGTGAATCACCCTTGAGTAATGCTGTACCTGATAATGTACCGTCCTGGTCAATGTAATAGATGTTCTCATCTGTTACAGCACCATCTGCGTCCTTCGGAATTACGAGGACTGTCATCTGTGTATCAGCGTCCGATGTCGGAACTGTGTATGTAGCTGAGTTATTCTCTGCTGAGTAATCAGCTGCCATAGCTGACACACTTGCTACTGCTGCGATAGCTGTTGCAGCAGCACATGTTACCATGAACTTCTTCATTGATCTTTTCATTTTAGTCTTACCCCTTTTCTGAAAAAAATTTTTTGTTCTTTGTTTGAGTGCCTATTTGCGGACAGGGCACTTTTACAAGTTACATTCATATATTTATATTATAAACTATATGTCTATAAATTTCAATTACTTTTTTTATACTTTTATTTTTTTGTGAATAGTGTCCAAGATTTAGTTGTTTTATACATACAATTTGCACAAAGAATATTTTGTTAAAAAACTGCCTGCTGAAATTGCAGACAGTTTTTTCCATTAAAAATCCATATTAGTGCCATTTACCGTCTTTCTGACAGGCGTAAACCTCTTATAAGCACGGGAATATATGTAGAAATCTATACTCTGATTTGCCTTATTGATGTACTTAAGAGCTTTTATTACCGATTTTACATTGAACTCGGTAATCGGCATATGAATATAATCTCCGTCCAGTGTTTCGACATAGAATATATCCATACTCTGTATTGCTTTTCTTACAGTGAAATCCCTTGATTTCTCAAACGGCTCCACATCATCGCCAAATTCCGCACCGGTTTTTGCGCTACGTTTAATAAAGTTCTTTGTACCTATATAAATCGCACTGATATCCTTAAGCCCGCATTCTACCAGCTCAGTCTTTGCCGGAACGAACTCTCTGAGAAAGCCCGGTCTGAAGCTTGTATTGTACGGCATAAAGCAATTTACCCAGCGACGCATATATACACTTCTTCTGTCAACCGCAAGATATGTCGGATATACCGTATTTATTCTCAGGAACACATAGGTAACACCGAGCAATGCCGCAATCAGATAGCTTATCACAAAAAGCCATTGGGTTTCAACCATATTATATACAGCAAGAATTACCGCCGCACACGAAAGAATTGCAACTATTGCAATAATAATTGTATTCTTTCTTCTGTACGCCTGATTCGTTCGTGCCTTCACGCTGTAACCGGACATAATTCATTCTCCTTTGTATCTATCAATAGACTCTTCTTGCACCGTAGTATGTTGATGTGTAATATGGAGTATTCATATCAACAATTCTTACAACGTCGCCCGTACGCGGAGCGTGGAGCATCTGTCCGTTGCCGACATAAATACCTACATGGTGAACATCACCGTTCTTCTCAAAGAATACAAGATCTCCCGGCTGCAGGTCTCCCTTTGCTACCGGAACACCCTCCTTGCACTGTGTCTGTGTAACTCGGCTGATATCTATTCCGAGATCACGGAGCACATACTGCACAAGACCCGAACAGTCAAATCCGTCAGGAGTTGTACCGCCCCATACATACGGAACACCCAGATACTTTGAAGCTTCATTCACAATAGCCTGACCCATTGCTGATGCAGGCTGAGCAACAAGCATATCAAGTACCGGTTCACCTGTTGTCTTTTCTATTCTTCTCTGATTCTTTGCAAGGTCTTTATAAGACTGCGTAGCCTTTACCTGCTTCTGAATTATCTTCTTCTTTTCTCTTGTTACAGTTCTTCCTCTTGAGTCTTTTTCCTTTACCTCTACAATCTCTTCATCATAGAAATAAATAACTCCCATAGCCTCATTCTCATATACAAAGTAGTACTCATCATCATAATCAAGAATTGTCTCTGTTATTACCGGAGTCGGCATATTCACCGTTACCGCAACAGACGACTGAGCCTTTTCTACATTTGTATTACGTCTTAGAGCTGTTATATATATGAAGTAATCTCCCGGCTCAACACCTCTGATTACCGCTTCATATTCATCCTTTATAATCTCGCTTGTAACAAGATTTCCGTCTGCATCATACAAATCAAGAACAAAGTCATGATACTGCTCCGACTCCCAGCATACTGCAAGGTAATCATCATCAGTACTTCCCTCTGCAAACGGTGTTACAATCTTCACTCCGTCATCATATGCTGTTCCGTAGCTTATGAGTACATCCTCAGATGAGAGTGCAATTCCCTCTGATGTTATTGAGCTTACTACTATTTTGTAGTCTGCACCTCTCTTAAAGAGTTCAGCCGGAAGAGTGATTTGAGTTGAATCGGTATTTATATACTCGTTTACAACATAATCGTCATTCTCTACATCAAAGACCTCTACATGGTACTGTGTTGCCGCCTGCATTGCAAGTTCAATTACAACATCATCACCCTCATTATATATCATCTCTGTTGTCGGAGCAACAATTACAGGTGTTGTAACCTCTTCCACCCCGGAAAGTACCTTAACCTCTTCTTCCGTTTCAACAACTGTTATCTCTTCTGCTTCAGCCTTTTTATCGCCTGCTTTTATTGCAAAGACCACTGAGCTGTCCTCTTCAATGTATGCAGCTATTCCGGCTGTCATATCCTTCTTATTCTCAGCGTTCAGTATCTCACTGTTATCTCTTACAAGACTGTTATAGGTGCAGAAAACATCAAAACCCTTTGCCGCAACAACTTCCTCTGACACAATTTCCCCGTCAACGGTAAGTCCCATTTCCGAAGCAACCTCTTCATTAAGTGCGTCATCTGCTACATAAACCGTCTTTCCGTTTTTTACACGGGACGCATTAATCATATCAAGAATCTGGAGAGAATATGCCGCTTCTGCCGCTTCGGTATATTCCGCTTCCTTGTCTGATACGTTATACATTATAGCATCAATGTTTCCGTTTGCATCTGTGTAGAAGCTGAATGCCGGATCAGTCTTATAATCCGCTGCTCTCACATATGCATCGCCGACCTTTACATTACCTACACCGAATAATGCACTGTTTGAATAAACAGCACATACTCTGTCAGCATGCACTCCCACCATAACAAAAGCAGCAGGATCCGAATTATATACATACCATTCAAAGCCATAAACAGACTCATCTATACGGTTCGGGTTTCCAAGAGTCTCTGTCACGGTATCAACGTTCGATCCTGTTGTTATGGTAACCTCACCCATGTCAAAGGTAATCTGCTTTGCAAAGCGGTTATACACCTCATTAACAAGGGTTTCGCAGCCCTCTGATGTAAGTGCCTTATTCGGCTCCGAGCCTCTGTTAACCGAAATGATGCCATGCTTCATCATAAAAGCATATGCAATACGGTTTTCTTCATCTATATAAGCGTTATCGTAGCAATCATTTAATATGACATCAGCCTCCTGTGCCGAAACGGCATAGCTGTCATCATAATTTATCACTGTTTTATAAAGAACATTTACCATGTCCTGTTTTCTTATAGTATCAGCAGCGTATATTCCCTCGCTGTCATCAAGATTTGCGTAGCCCAGAACTACTGATTTGAGAAAAGTCTCTTCAAGACCGCTTTCTGACAATTCCTGCGGAACCTGAACCTCAGTATTTTGCAGCTTTTCATAAAGCGTTACTGTTTTTCCGAATGCATCTCTGCTCGAAATATGTACTTCCTCAGCACCTGCAGTAGCAGCAAAGGAAGCAAGCAAAGCAATAACAATCAAGCTACAGAGCTTAGACATAAATCTTTTTCTTGCCACAAGCTTCATATCCTTTCATAGTTTTTTCTACTCCCCGCCAAATGGCGGCATAATCCTATACTTTATCATTATAACAGAATATTTTCAATTTGTCTATGGGTAAATTGTGAATTTTTTGTAACTTTAATTAAATATTTTTCACATTTTCCATATTATTAATGTATTTTTATTGACACACAACCCGATTTGGTATAAAATATAATAGAAATTACAAAATCAGGAGATATAGTTATGTTTGATAAATTAGAAGCATTGGAGGAGCGATTTGCTCTTGTTTCGGAGAAAATCAGCGACCCGGAGGTAATCGCCGACCAGGAGGCGTGGCGCGGCTACTGTAAGGAGCATTCCGATCTCACACCGATTATCGAAAAATACCACGAATACAGAGATGCCAAGCAGACGCTTGCCGATGATAAGGAAATGCTTGAAGAGGGTCAGGAAAAAGAATTCGAGGAAATGATAAAGCTCGAAATGGCAGAGGCAGAAAAGACAATAAAGCAAGCTGAAGAAGATTTAAAAATCCTCCTGCTCCCCAAGGACCCCAACGACGAGAAAAACGTAATTGTTGAAATTCGCGGTGGTACCGGCGGAGACGAGGCTGCATTATTTGCCGCTGACCTGATGAGAATGTATTCAATGTATGCCGAAAATCACCGTTGGAAGATTGACATCTTAAATTCCAACGCTACCGATATCGGTGGGTACAAGGAAATCAGCTTCTCTATTGAGGGTCAGGGTGCATATTCACGTCTGAAATTTGAAAGCGGCGTTCACCGCGTTCAGCGAGTTCCCGAAACCGAGTCGCAGGGACGTATTCATACATCAGCAGTAACGGTAGCCGTCCTGCCGGAGGTGGAAGAAGTCGAAGTAGAAATCAATCAGAACGATTTAAGGATTGATGTATTCCGTGCCGGCGGTCCGGGCGGTCAGTGCGTAAACACCACCGACTCAGCCGTGCGTATCACACATTTGCCGACAGGTATTGTTGTTTCGTGTCAGGATGAAAAGAGTCAGTTCAAGAACAAGGATAAGGCAATGAAGATTCTTCGTTCAAGAATCTATGATGAAATGCAAGCGGCACGCCACAAGGAGATTGCCGACGAGAGAAAATCACAGATAGGATCAGGTGACAGAAGTGAGAGAATCCGTACCTACAATTTCCCGCAGGGACGTGTAACGGATCACAGAATCAACCTTACAATATACAAGCTTGAACAAGTATTAAACGGTGCTGCACTTGATGAAATAATCGATGCACTTATTACCGCAGACCAGACTGCAAAGCTGTCGGGCATGAATGAGTAAAGTCCTTGTCCCCATTGACAGTTGCAAACAATTCTGATATATTATAATCAATAGTTGACATGTCTTTTGCGGAGCCGCCGCTACGGGATTTCCCGAAAGTGCGTCCGCCGACACTGTCAACTATTTTTATACGCTCAAACGCAAGATAATCAATGTTATAGTCAATATAGAGAATGAAAATTTGACAAAGTTGTGATATAATCATATCAATATAAATTTTCAAGGAGGATATACATATGAAAATGACATTCCGCTGGTATGGCGAGGGCAATGATTCTGTTACATTGGATCAGATTCGCCAGATTCCAGGCAAGCCGGGTATTGTCGGTGCCTTGTTTGATATTCCCGTCGGAGAGGTATGGGAAAAGGAAGATATCAAAAAGCTCTATGATACAGTAACTGCGGCAGGCCTTGAGTTAGAGGTTATTGAGAGCGTTAACATCCATGAGGATATCAAGCTCGGTCTCCCCTCACGCGACCGTTATATCGAGAACTACAAGCAGACTATAAGAAATCTTTCAGAGTTTGGAATCAAGGTTATTTGCTATAACTTCATGCCGATATTTGACTGGTTAAGAAGCGACCTTGCTTATCCGTTGGAGGATGGTTCAAACGCTTTATGCTACATAGATAATAAGGTTCGTAACGTTGACCCGATTGACCTTGTAAGAAGCACAACCGACAACTCAAACGGTTTCACTCTTCCGGGTTGGGAGCCGGAAAGACTTGCAGAGCTTGAAGTATTATTTGAGCAGTACCGCAAGATGGATCATGACCAGTTATTTGATAACTTAAAATATTTCTTAGAGCAGATTATCCCGGTATGTGAGGAATGTGATGTCAAAATGGCAATTCACCCGGACGATCCACCCTGGGATATCTACGGACTTCCGAGAATTGTAACAAATAAAGAAAACCTTGACAGACTCGTTCACCTTGTTGACAGTCCGTACAACGGTCTTACATTATGTTCAGGCTCACTCGGTGCAAACCCGGACAACAATATTCCGGAATTAGTCCGCCATTTCGGTAAGATGGGCAGAATACACTTTGCACATGTAAGAAATATCAAGTTCTTCGGTGACAAGCAGTTCCATGAAAGCTCACACTTATCAAGCGACGGTTCACTTGATTTATACGAAATCATGAAAGCATATCATGAGGTAGGCTTTGACGGCTATGTACGTCCCGATCACGGCAGAATGATCTGGGGCGAAACAGCAAGACCGGGTTACGGATTATATGACCGTGCATTAGGTATCGCATACTTAAACGGTCTTTGGGAAGCATTGGAAAAGAACAATAAATAAATCATAAAAGAGGTCGGAGGAATCCGACCTCTTAGCTTGGAGGCAAACCTGACTACAAGCTGTCAGACTGCGAGAAATTAGGGCAGATTTTGCGAAAAGGAACTCGTAGGCGTACATGGGTACGTTAGAGTTTCTTTTCGTAAAAAACGCATAACGGCGGGCGTTCCTCGATGGGACGCCCGCCGTTCGCAAAAGAAAATAAA